>CAMJZA010000071.1 GCA_946410085.1 uncultured Treponema sp.
TGACAGTCCATTCAGGTCACACCTGACAGTCCATTCAGGTCATACGCGACAGTCCATTCAGGTCATACCTGACAGCCCATTCGGGTCACACCTGACAGTCCATTCAGGTCACACCTGACAGTCCATTCAGGTCATACGCGACAGTCCGTTAGCGTCATATCTGACCATCGGGTCACCGTAAAAAAAATGCAGTTTGAGACAAAATACTACAAACCGCATGTTCCTTTCTGGCGTACATTATGCGCAGGAAGGGGCGCACAAGCGTTCGTTGAACGGCAACCCCTCCGGAAACCCGTCCTGCATCCGGTCACCGTACCGGGCGGGACAAACCAGGGAGGCCATACTATGGCAGATTCTTTACAGATTAAAGACGAGGACAACAAGCTTGTCATCGCCCTTCGCAACAATCCTTTTTCCACGGAAAAAAGGAACTTCATCGGGAGCATTCCGCGCGATACGCTCACCATCTCAAACCTTGCCGCCCGCGTCAAGGACGGCGACCGGGGACTGGACGAGTACACGGTTCTCAAGGCTGCCGGACTGCTCAAGAAGGAATGTCTCATGGCAATCCGCCGCGGCCAGGCGGTGAACCTGATGGGCCTGTGCACGATGTTCATTGCACCGGAAGGAACCGTAGACGGTGCAAATCCGTCGGCAGCCCTCTCGCAGAAGCTCGCCCTGCGCTTTAGCCCCACGGCGGAAGCGCAGGATGCAGTTTCCGGCCTGAAGATTACGAAGGTCATCGTGAACGACGGTCAGCCGCAGATTGACGGCATGCTGCGCCTGCCGGGCGAGGAACTCTCGGATACCTTCATCATAGGAAAAGCCGTCCGCCTTACCGGCAGCAGGCTCAAGGTGACGGGCGAAGGTTCCGGCCTGTACCTCTGTCCTGCCGACGGAAACGGCAGCATCTCTCAGGACGGGGCAGACTGGATTCAGGTCCCGGCAAGCCAGTTCTCCTGCAACAGGCCCGGAAAGCTGGAGTTCTTCATCCCCGATGATGTTGCCGAAGGCAGCTACCGCATCAAGCTCAGGACCTTCTTCTGCAACGGCAGGCAGAACCTTAAGACGGCAATATCTACGGTCTCTGATGTCATAACGATTCGGAAAGCGTAGTAACAGACAGGTCCCCCTGTCCGGCGGCCCGACGGGTGGGGCGGGGGGACGGGATTAAGGCCCGGCAGAAACGGACTTTTTAATGTTTGCAGGAAGTAACTGCTGGCTTGACTATGGAGAAAAACACATAGTATTATAGGGGTAAGAGGTGTTCATATGATGGTCGATACAGCGCAAATCATGCCGATTACCCAGTTGCAGAAAACGCTTACCCAGACTGTTAGAAAAATTGCAGAAGATAAGCAGCCTGTTTTCATTATGAAGAACAACGTAATGGAAGCTGTTATGATGTCATTTGACCGATATGAAAAGCTTGCTGCATTGGAAGAACTTGAGGAACAGAAAGAGATTTATGGAATGGTTCAGGAAAGAATGAGTCATTATGATGCTTCCAAAAATGTCAGCTGGTCCTCTTTGAGGAACAAGTGATGGCTAAAAAATGGGAAGATAAGAAAGATGAATTTGATAAAATCCAGTTGATTCCTGAAGCTGCTGAAGAATACAATAATTTGGACGGAAGCATACGGGCCGAAGTAGATAAGAAGTTCATGAAGCTTGATAAGAATCCATTCCTTGGATTGCCATTGGGAAATAAGGCGAATATGGATTTAACGGGTTTTTATAAACTGTATGCATGCGGAAAAAGTGTCCGTATTGTTTACCGGCTTTTGACTCCAGAAAAAATAGAAATCATAGAAGTTTGGGGAATCGGCAGAAGAGAAAATATGAAAGTCTACAAGGATGTAGACGATAGAAAAAAGGATGATCATAGCAAAGAAAAAAATCAGAATCGCTAGACAACGAAACCGATATGCCCCAGCTGTCAAACCGGGCATGACTGATTCTCTTTATTCCTTAGAAGAAGCTTTATCTAGTAATTCTGGCGATACATCATACGGAGATATGCCTGCCATACCTGGAATTTCAATACGGGTATATTCTCCATCATTAATCACCTTATATTCTGGTTTGCTATCGTTAATCGTTGTTTCTTTTTTTTGTTGTTGCTCTGCTTTAAAAAGTTCTGTTTTGATGGTCTGTTCGTACTCATATCGTTCCAATTCATGTTTGCAATAGCTTTGCTTTTTATCAAGCGTGAGTTTCCGGTCCATTTCCCTAAGCTGAAATTGGAGTTCTCGTTCTGCTTTAAGGTCAGGTGTCGGATAACTTTGCTCTATAATTTCTTTCATGTATTCTGCATGAGCCTCTGCTCTATTTTTCTCTATTTCCGAATTAGTCTTCTGCCAAATATCGTTATTAAATGACATGCACATCTTTTTTTTCTCCGTCTAATAAAGCGATTACTAATAGTTTAATAATAGTTTACTAATGTTTTTTTTTCAATCTTTTCGACCACGAATTCAATATTTTCCAAAAAACTAATGACTTATACAACTGTGTAAAATCATGGGGCTTCTTTGTTTGTTGATTTTCAGAAAAATCAGAAGTTTAGTACAGTCTTAAAAGTATGGACTTTAAGGGGGAAAATGAATATAATTATATGGTGCGCGCTTTAATCTGTAAAGCAGATCATCAATAAGTTAAAGAGGAAGTCGTTTATGGCAAAGGGTAAGTATACGTATGACGATATGCTCGAGCTTGTTAAAGAAATTGAACGTGGTGCAAAGGACAAATCAAGAACACTGAATAGTGTTACCAATCCTACTGTAAAAGCCATGCTCGCTGCTGAAGCATCAATGGCACTGAAAGCTGGAGTAACAAAAAAAATATTGCTTGGAGAAGCCGTAGTAACAACTGCACTTATGGGGTCAATCGGTACTGCTAGTTCGGGTACTGTTGCTACTGGGGTAACCGCATTAGGAGTACATGCCTTAACAGGCACGGCAGCTGCAACTACAACTAGCTACTTTCTTGCAACTTTAGTGCCTGTAATTGGAATAATCGTCATCTTAGTGACATTTTTTCGAATTAAGAAAAACGCCGAGAAGAAAGAAAGTTTACATCAAGCGGTTGAACAGAAACAAAACACCGTTATTCGCGATTTAGTGAGAGAATTAGATGAATTAAAGGAGGTTCACCGAAAATCGCTTTTGGAAAAAGAGAGATACAAGAATATTGCCATTAAAGCGCTTGAGGATAATGAGAGATACAGGTATATTATCAGTTTGCTAATGGCCAACGAAGAACTAAGAAAAGCGGTCTAATATCAGGCGGGTGCATGAAAAAGTATAAACTGACTGATGAAGAAAAGAAAATACTTAAGGTTGCCAAATTAAACCAAGATAAGAGTGAAGCCTTGCATTTAGAAATGGATGCATTGAAGAAAGCTTGGAAAGAATCAAACGAGTTGGATGATGCGTTTCTTTCATCTGTAGAGGCAAGACTTGGGATTTCTGAACCTGTAAGGATTAATAGAGCTGAGGCATTTCAACGGGAGAGTGAACATGCCGAAGAACTGGACTGGGGTGATTTGGTTGCCGAAGCCGAAGAAAAGTACAATGATGAAATCAATTTTGATGATTTGTTGAATCAAGAAGAATTTGCCGAGGCGTATGCGAGAGTTGCAGCAATTGATAGGGAATTCGAAAAGAAAACAGGACTTCGGAAAAAGGATTTTGCATTTTTGGCTTTTGCAATAGCATTACAATGTGTCCGTCAGTATGTTTTAGATCCTTGGCTGAAACAATGTCGTCAGAATGCTTCGGTAAATGATGAGAAAGGCAGGAAAGATAAAGCTGATGCTGGTTGGTATTATGTTGCCACCGATAAAATTCTTATAAATCGAGTTCCGTTTGATGTTCAGCGATATGGAACAAATAGTACTATTCAAAGCTTCTTAAAAGGCGGCGACCATAGAGCCATGACGCTAGGTCATGATCCTGTTTTAGGGTGGATTTTTGGCACTGCAAACATTATGACCTGCACCGTGACGAGGAGGGATTTTGCTAGCGCGCATGTTAAATGTATTGATAATACAAACAAGATTTATGCGTTAGCAGATACCGGAACTATCTTTGAGAAAGTTATAGAACGAGTATCCGAAAAAGACCTGGATGGTAAGATTGCGCTTGGTTCGGCTATTGTTAGAGAGTTCATTCATCTTAAATCGGATATTTATACCACGAAAGGGTTGCCTTTACCGGGAGTTGGGGCAATATCCCCGGACTTAAGCAATAAGCTGGCGAAGTATGGAATCGATACGGCCGGTGTTGGTGTTGAGGCAACCCTCTCTTGCTTGATCAATGCAATAATAAGCATGGTACACCGCTTGTGTTTTGATGAAACTAAAAAAGACGAGGAACAGTTCTATGAGGTAAGAACTCGGAAGATTATTCTCTACTCTAATCTGATAGCAAGTACAAGTAACGTTATTGCTTCAGTGTTGACTGAGCGATATGATTTACTTGACGTCGGCGGTATTCTCGTTACAATTGGTCGGCTTATTACAGATGTGCGTTTTATCTGTAAGGTTAAAGATGAGTTTGTGCAGAGCAAATTGAATCAACAGTTTGAAGGCATCAAGTCAGAATTGGATCAGCTGTATAAAGCTCGATTTGCATAAATCGGAAAATAGAATAAATTATAAAAAGGTGTCTCGGAATAGTCCGGGGCGATTAGTTTTATATCAAATTATTGTGTGAGATGGATCAGAAATGAGGAGAGGATAAAATTGAACTGCCATTTACACAGATTTTTTTATAGGCCCTGACAGGCTGCAAGTGCCCTTGCTCCGCAAAAATAGGATACCGTGCAATAAACACAGAATTGCAAATTTGGGCTGTAATTTTTGTTTTTTTCTTGACAAACTTTACAAGGCCTGCTAATATAAAATGAATTGACCCCATGGCCGAAAATAAAAAACACCATTAAGCAAAGGCCAAAATCATTTCTATTTTCTCGCGTATATGCTGAAAGCGGTACGGTATGTTCTGTGCATATCTATGTCCTGCGTTGTATGCGTATGCGCCAAATTTCGGATGTATTTCCCTGTCGGGGGAATACGAGGCTCAATTTTTTAAGGGGTTAAAAGTGAAAATTTTTAATGAAAACCTCAAAAACCGCCTTGTGGATTTAAACGCAAGGTTTTCTGGAAGGGACCTGCACTTTGCTCTGTGTGGTGTCGTTGCGGGTGAAGGTCTGTTTGCGCTCGGCTTGCCTGAGTACCTGCAGGATTCTGACGCTGTGCTGCGGCAGGTTAAGGTTCCTCGTGCCGTCAGGGACGTGCTCGATTCTATTTGGAAGGAACTTGACGCGCGGGGAGTTAAGGAAGGTGACGGAGCACTGAAGAAAAGTCAGTTCCGGAATAAGCTGGAAAAGATTTTGAAGGCGCATGCACTTTTGGATGACCGGCTCGCTGTCTCACTGGATGACGTCCGCCTGATGGGAGAAGTCCCTTGGGGTAATGATGATGAGTGTTCCGTGGTTCGCGAAACTGTCGGCAAAGTTCTCTGCGAAAACACCGCCGACAAAGTCGTCGAGTTCTATGATGACGAAGCTGTTGAGTACTGGGAATGTTTTGCCGTTGACTCCGGCAAAACCTTTTTCGTCGAGGTCGAAGCCCGCAATCTTATCCTCGGCGATGAATCCCAGTCATTCCGCCGGGTCTGTGATGACGAAAAGCAGTTTCTGTATTTTACCCGCTGCTTTCTTCGCGAGGGAGACCTGCTCAGCTGCTATGACGCTGCAAAATCCTGTACCAGGCAGTACTGGGTGCGGAAAGTGCCGCTCGAGCCTGAAGAAGCCGTTCCTGACGGGGAGTCTACGCGGCGTCTGATTGCGGGAATGGCAAAGGAACTGCAAAAGGAGACGGAGATGATTCAGCGGATGAGCGACGACCTCCTTCAGGAGTGCAAAGTAGCGAAAAGTTAATCCTGCCTGAAAAAGCGACAGCCCCGTCGTAATGACGGGGCTGCCGTGTCGAACAGCTGCTTTGGCCGCCGGCAGACGCCGAATTCTGGCGGGTAGCCCTCCAGTTCGACCCGCAGGCACACCCCGGTTCGACCGGAAACAGCACCTCTTAAAGACGTGCTTTTTGATGCGAAAGGAGACTGCGCTGTTTTCTTTCATCTGGATGTGAACGGGAAGAATTACATTGTTCAGGCAAATCCTCAGATACGAGTTCCGTGCAACGAGAATTTTCTACAACTGGTCAGGGAGCAGCCATTGGTCAAGGCTGTCTGGACGGAGTAGTCTGAGGACTGCTGACTGACGGAAAGTCTTTTTTTCTGCAAAATACGGACATTTTGAGCAGGTCTCCTCAATATAAATAGTACAGGATAAAAATGTGTCTTTCATTTTTGCCTGTTACAGCGTATAATGAAGGAGGCCGATATGGCTGAACGAAAGGGGCATTTCGCCCCAGTGGGCCCGGGCGGGCTACCCGGAACGGACCAAACGGACGTGTCCCCGAAGGATAACGGCAGGGCACCGGGTAAAGGCAGGAAAGCGAAGGCAAGGAAGAAGATGCCCTGGGCAAAGCGGAAGGGCAGCGCCCGGCGCAACCATAAGGATAGTCTTTTCTGCCGTCTGTTCTCGGACAGGGAAAACGCCCTGTCGCTCTACAATGCCCTGACGGGAAGTTCGTATACGGACGCGGACGGGCTTGAAATCGTAACGCTGGAGGACGCCGTCTACCTGTCGCAGAAGAACGACTGTGCCGTCTGTGTCCAAGCTTCATTGGCGCTCTTTGAACAGCAGAGTAGCTGGAATCCGAACATGCCGCTCCGGGGGTTCCTCTATTTTGCTGCCGAGTATGCGGGCTGGCTTGCCCGGCATGAGGTGGACGTGCATTCCAGTACGCTGGTCAAGATTCCGGCCCCCAGCTACTTCGTCCTCTACAACGGGATGGAGAAGCAGGTAGAAAGGATTGATTTACGGCTGTCCGAAGCCTTTGAGAAACCGGCGGAAGGCTACGAGTGGACGGCCCACGTGGTCAATGTGAATGCCGGGCACAATACCAGCATACTGGAGCGCTGCCCGCTTCTGGGCGACTATGCAGCGTTCATTGGGGACATACGGCAGGGGCAGGCAAAAGGACTGTCCTTGACAAAAGCAGTCGATGCGGCTGTCATGAGGTGTATAAGGAGGGGCGGGAAGCTCGCTGTGTTTATGAGGAAGCATAAGGCGGAGGTAAACAGTATGTATTTGTTTGGCGTTGATTTTGACAAGATTCACAGGAAGGCTGTAAGGGATGCCATACGGAAAGAAGTTCGTGAGGAATGCTTTGCGGAAGGACGCGAAGAATCCCTGCGGAACCTGATGGACAGTCTGAAGCTGACGGCTGTTCAGGCGATGGATGCGCTGAAAATCCCGGCGGATGAGCGGGAAAAGTATGCGTCGAAGCTGGCACAGGAGATGTGACGGAACGACTAAAATATCTGTTTCTGCATTGCTGTCCTCCCGGCGGAACCCCCCCCCCAGTTCGACCCTCAAGCACACCCCGGTTCTGCGGGGAGTGCACACGGGGAAATGCACCGTTGCAATAATCCGTTATCTTCTATATAATAGTGCGCACTATGGACGAAAAGCTGATCGAAGGCTACAAGGCCTTTCTGGAAACGGGAAAAACGGAGCGCGAGTGCTGCGAGCGGATTATCGCAGACGCCAAGGCTGCCGGTTATAAAGATATACAGGAATGCACGTCCCTCAAGGCGGGCGATAAGGTGTACCTGCGCAAGTTCGGCAAGGCAGTTGCCCTGTTTAACGTCGGTACGGGAAACATCGAGGACGGCATGAACATCCTCGGCGCACACATTGACTCGCCCCGCCTGGACGTCAAGCAGAATCCCCTCTACGAAAAGGATTTTTTAGTTTACCTGAACACCCATTATTACGGCGGCATCAAGAAATACCAGTGGCTGACCCTGCCGCTCGCCCTGCACGGCGTGGTCTGCAGGAAGGATGGAACGACCGTCACGGTCTGCCTTGGTGAGGACGAGTCGGATCCCGTATTCGTCATCAGCGACATCCTGCCCCATCTTGCCCAGAAGCAGATGAAGGAGTCCGCTGCGGACTTTGTCAGCGGCGAAAGCCTTGACCTCATCATGGGCAGCGACATTCCCCCGAAGAAGGACGATGACGAGGGGGCGAAGGACAAAGAGAAGGACAAGAAGAAAGACGACAGGGACAAGGCAAAGAAGGCCATCCTGAAAATCCTGAAGGAAAAATACGGCATGGACGAGGCTGACTTCGGTTCTGCGGAACTGGAGGTCGTTCCCGCCGGCAGGCCCCGCGACCTGGGGCTGGACCGCTCGCTCATCCTTGCCTACGGGCAGGACGACCGCTCCTGTGCCTACAGCTCTGCGGCGGCCCTTTTTGCCGGAACTGCCGGAAAGCGGACGACCTGCTGCATCTGCGTGGACAAGGAAGAAATCGGTTCGGTCGGTGCAACCGGCATGGAAAGCCACTTCTTTGAGAACGCCGTCGCCGAGCTTGTTGCCCGCCTGGGCAGCTACTCGGAGCTGACCGTCCGCCGCTGCCTCAACAATTCCTATATGCTTTCAAGCGACGTGAATGCCGCCTATGATCCGCAGAACGGTGACCTCTATGACCGTGACAATGCCTCGTTCCTGGGCGGCGGCATCGTGTTCAACAAGTATACCGGCAGCCGGGGCAAGTACAGTGCGAGCGACGCGATGCCCGAGTTCATTGCGAAGCTGCGCGGCCTGCTCGACGGCGCGGGTGTCCGCTACCAGATGGCGGAACTCGGCAAGGTGGATCAGGGGGGCGGCGGAACGATTGCCTACCTTGCTGCCAAGTACGGGATGTACGTACTCGATGCGGGTGTTGCCGTCCTGAGCATGCATGCCCCCTGGGAGATTACGTCAAAAGAGGACATCTGTCAGGCATACGAGGCGTACCGGGCCTTCCTGACGCTGGAGTAGGAACTGCCGGTGGAGCTGTTCCGGAATGTCCGCGGCGGCGGTTAAAGGCACCTGCTGCCTGACGTCCCGGAACAGAATGCGATGTACGTACGGGTAAGTACGAGGAGAAATTTATGACACGTGATGACGTATACAAAAAACTGACGGACCTGTTCCGCGATATCTTTGACGACGATTCGATCGAACTGCAGGACGCAACGACGGCTGCCGACGTGGAAGGCTGGGACAGCCTCATGCACATCAGCCTGATACAGGCAGTGCAGGACGAGTTCGGCATGAAGTTTGCGATGAAGGACGTGACGGGCATGAAGAACGTAGGGCAGATGGTAGACCTGATTCTCGCCGCGCAGGGCTAGGATGCTCTTTAATTCCGTCGCCTACTGGGTTTTCTTTCCGCTTGTCTGCCTGGGCTACGCAGTCTGTTCCTCGCTGATCAAGCGGAACTCCGTAACCCGTCTTTTCCTGCTTGCAGTCAGTCTTTTCTTCTATGCCTGCTGGAACCCTGCCTACCTGCCGCTCATCCTCATTTCCGTCTGCATAACCTATGCTGCGGGCCTGGCGATGGAAGCCTGTCCTGAGCGCAGGCGGCTGGTCCTTGTCCTTTCACTTGCGGGCAATCTGGCAATTCTGTTTTTTTTCAAATACTACAACTGGTTTGCGCTCTCGGTGAACGCCGTTTCTTCCCGCTTCGGCGGCGGTGCGCAACTGGGCCTGTCGTCCTTTGCCCTGCCGGTCGGCATATCCTTCTATACCTTTCAGGCGCTCGGCTATTCGGTTGACGTATACCGGGGCACGGTGCGGGCTGAGCGGAACTTCATCACCTATGCCCTCTTCGTCACCTTCTTTCCCCAGCTTGTTGCCGGTCCGATTGAACGGACGGAAAACCTCCTGCCCCAGGTCACGTGCGACTACGGCTTTGACTACGGGCGGGTTACGGGCGGCCTCAAGCTTGCGGCATGGGGCATGTTCATGAAGGTCATCATTGCCGACAGCCTTGCCCCCTACGTGAACGGCATTTACGGCAACATCGGCGGAGCAACCGCCTGTTCCGTTGCGCTGGCAACCTTTTTCTTTGCCGTGCAGGTGTACGCGGACTTTGCCGGCTATTCGAACATTGCAATCGGCTGTGCGGAAGTGCTCGGCTTCCGCCTGATGAAGAACTTTGACCATCCCTATTTTGCCGCTTCGGTACCGGAGTTCTGGCGGCGCTGGCACATCAGCCTCGGCTCCTGGTTCCGCGATTACCTCTACTATTCGGTCGGCTTTGCTTCATGGAACAGAAAGCTCTGTTCGCTATTCTGCGGAAAGAAGCGGCGTGCGCTGGCAAAGGCGACCGGGTATGTTGCGCTTGCCTGCGTGTGGCTTGCGACCGGCCTCTGGCATGGGGCGGCATGGCACTTTGTTGCCTGGGGAGCGCTGTACGGGCTGTACATCATCGTTTCCATTTCGACGGAAAAGGCCCGCTCCCGCCTGCGGACGCGCCTGGGCCTTGAAAAAGACGGGCAGGTTGTGTGGGGCTGGCAGTATGTGCAGGTTCTGATGACCTTCGCCCTCGTCAACATCGGCTATGTCTTTTTCCGTGCAGACACGATGGCGGATGCGGGCCGGGCGCTCGTGAAGCTCTGCCTGCTTCCCGCGGAACTTGCGGCCGGCATTGCCGCTGCCGGGAAGACGGGGCCTGCCGCTGCGGTCCGCGAACTGTTCATGCTGCATGAAGGGGTGAGCGGCTTCGGCTTCAAGCTTGCGCTGCGGGCATTGCTCCTGTGTGCGCTGCTGTTTACGGCGTCGTTTGTCTCGCGCAAGGAGGACGGCAGGAAGCTTTTTGCACGCCTTCCCGCTGTGGTCCGCTGGGTCTGCTATTACGGCCTTGTGTTTGTCATTGCGCTTTCGCTTCTGATGACGCACGGGGACGTGCAGTTCATCTATTTCCAGTTCTAGGCGGGGGTATTGTTCATGAAACGGTTCTTTCTGAAGCTTGCGCTGCTCATTGTTCCGACCGCCCTTATCTTCCTGCTTGCGCCGGTACTCGTTGACCCCTTCAATGTCTTTCACCGCAAGGCGGTCAGGCGGAACGGGGTGGAACCGAACGAGAACTTCATCAAGACCGCCTGGGTTCTGGACAACCGGGACAAGTTTGACTCCTTTGTGTTCGGTTCTTCCCGGGTCGGTGCTCTCCACGTGGAGCACATTGAAGGCTACCGGGCCTACAACATGACCTATTCCTTCGGCATTCCGCAGGAACATCTGGACAATCTGCGGACCTTCCTGAAGGCGGGCGTCAAAATCAGGATGATCCTGATAAACGTGGATGAAGTATGCTGTGCGATTGACGGCAGCGAACATCTTTCCGACCCCATGCACCGGCCCTATCCGAGCGACGGGAATTTCCTTTCGTTCTATTCGATGTACCTGAAGCCGGAGATTGTCCTGCAGTCCCTGCCGGTCATCATGAAAAACAGACAGGACGACGAGGCGGAGTGGCGGCGGAACTTCTATGAAAGGGGCTGGTGGATCGGCTACGACATGGACACGGGCTTTTCGTTTGCGGATCCGCTGGGGGCAGCCATTCCCGACGGGCTCCAGTATTACTTTTACCCCGCTGCCCTTGATGCACTGCGGGAGACGGCCGCCCTGTGCAGGGAGAACGGCATAGAGCTCATCGTCTTTACGAGTCCCATGTTCAGCTATCAGTTCCGCCTGTCTGCGTCCGCGGGCTACCTTGACTTTCTGGAACAGCTTGCAGATGTGACGCCCTATTACAATTTTTCCTGCATCAACGGCATAAGCTCGGACGCAACGAACTATCTTGACCCGAGCCACTACAAGGCGCAGGTCGGCGACCTGATTCTGAACCGCATCTTTCGTGAGGATAAGTCCGTTCATACGGCCGATATGTTCGGCGAGTATGTTACTGCGGACAATGTGGGGCAGGTCATCGCTGCCCTCCGGGAGCAGCTGGGAGTACAGCCCTAAGGGGCAGCTGGTAGTGCTGCCCTGAGCGGGCGCCTGTGCTTTACCGGGCGGCCTCAGGCTGCGGTGTGCCCTAGCTCCCGTATACCTTCCTGCCCGCATGGAAGGTCGCCGTTACCTGTCCGGTCAGCTCTGACCCTTCCCAGGGGGTATACTTTCCCCTGCTCTGAAACGCTTCTCCCCGCACCGTCCGGCACTGTTCCGGATCAACAATGACAAGGTCTGCCCGGCAGCCTGCCTTGAGCAGGCCCCGGTCGTTCAGCGAGAGCAGGCGGGCAGGTGCGGCGGACATCCGGGCTGAGAGGGTCCGCAGGTCCATACCGCTGTCCAGTACCAGGTTCGTGTAGCAGACGGCAAAGGCTGTTTCCAGTCCCGAAAAGCCGGGGCTGCCCTTCCGCTTGTCTTCGGCAGTATGGGGGGCATGGTCGGTTGCAATCGCGTCGGCATCGCCGCTGATGAGGGCTTCGATGAGGGCCTGCCGGTCTTCCTCTGCCCGCAGGGGCGGATTGACGATGTTGAAGATGCCCGGCATTGCTTCCCCGGTCAGCCCGATGTGGTGGGGCGTCACTTCAAGGCTCAGATCCTGCCCCGCTTTCTTTGCCCGGATTGCTGCCTCAAGGCAGTGGGCCGTGCTGACGTGGCAGAGGTGCAGGTGGCAGCCTGCCTGGGCTGCAAGGCGGATGTTCCGGTCGGTCGCCGTGTCTTCGGCGAGGCGGAGCAGTTCGTCCGCTTTGGCAAGCAGGCGGGCTGCTTCTTCCTTATTTCCTTTTTCCAGTTCCGCCAGTGCTGCCGTTCTGAGGGGACGGGCGGCGGCGGCGAGGAAGGGGGCTTCGCAGTGGCAGGAGACGATCAGCTTTTTTTGGGCAGCAACCTGCATTGCCCGGAACATCACCGCGCTGTCCTGTACTTCATGCCCGTCTTCGGTAATGAGGGGGACGAGCTTCGCATCCAGTCCTGCAAGGTGGGAGATGTCCGTACCGCCGAAGTTTCGCGTAATGCTGACGGACTGGAAGAGCTCTGCCAGTCCTATTTCCGCTCCCCGCCGGTTGTTGGACAGCGCGACTTCCTGCGAGGAGATGACCGGGCTCGTGTTGGGCATGAGGACAAGGCTGCCGAATCCGCCCGCCGCCGCCGCCCGTGAACCGCTTGCAAGGTCTTCTTTCTGCGTCAGGCCGGGATCACGGAAGTGGGCGTGCATGTCGATGAAGGCGGGCATGACGGTGTGCCCCTGCGCGTCATACAGCTCCAGGTCGCCGGAGCTGCCGTTTCTGCCGGTGTCCGTTTTCTGCTGCCGGGCCGCCTGCACGAGGGAGGCAGCTTCCTTGTCCGTAAGGATTTTTTCTATCGTTCCGTCTGCAATGAGGAGGGCCGAATGCTCCCGGTCCATGGTCTCGTCAACCAGTCGGGCGTTGTAGAGCAGCGTCTTGTGTTCCATGCCCCGATGCTAGCACAATCCGGGCAAAAGGACAATGCCGCTTCCGGGCGCGGCGGGCGTTCCTGCGGCTCCCTACGCCTCGCCCCCGGATTCTGCGGCGTTGATAAGCCTGCCGAGCAGGGCGAACAGTATGTCCGGCTCAATCGGCTTGCTCAGGTGTGCGTTCAGTCCCGCCTGCAGGCTCCGCTTCACGTCCTCGTCAAAGGCGTTTGCCGTGAGCGCGACAATCGGAATGCGGGCAGCATCGGGACGGCCGGAAGCCCGTATGCATCTGGTTGCCTCAAGGCCGTCCATTTCGGGCATCCGCATGTCCATCAGTATGGCATCGTAATAGCCTGCCGGATGCTCCGTGAACATCTGCACGGCCTGCTTTCCGTTCTGGGCTACGTCTACTTCGGCATCGTGCCGCGTCAGCAGCATGACGACTATTTCCGCATTTATGGCCATGTCCTCGGCAAGCAGCACGTGCCGCCCCTTCAGGCTGACGGGCTTTTCCGTCCGGCTGTCCGTTTGCTCCATAGCCGTGTCCCCGGCCTCTGCACCTGCATCCTGCGGTCCTGCCGTGTCCAGCTGTCCGGCGGCAGGTCTCCCGGAGCCTGCACTGCCCGATTCGGCAAAGGTGATGGTCACGGTGAACGACGTTCCCTCGCCCCGCCTGCTCTTGACGTCAATCTGACCGTTCATGTGATCGACGATGCTTTTCGTGATGGCCATTCCGAGCCCCGTGCTTCCGTACCGGGAGGTCATGGATGCATCTTCCTTGCTGAATGCATCGAAGATGTGCGGCAGGAATTCTTCGCTTATGCCTATGCCGGTATCCGTCATCATGAAGGCAAGCGTTACCTGTCCGTTGAACCGGGACTTTTCTTCGACCGTAAGGCGTATGGATCCGCCCGCAGGCGTAAACTTAACGGAGTTTCCCAGTATGTTGATCAGCACCTGCTTGAGCTTTACGGCGTCCCCGCGGTAGCAGCCGTCCACATTTCCCTTCGTGCTGCACTCGTACGAAAG
This sequence comes from uncultured Treponema sp., assembly GCA_946410085.1. Classification (GTDB taxonomy): domain Bacteria; phylum Spirochaetota; class Spirochaetia; order Treponematales; family Treponemataceae; genus Treponema_D. The sequence continues at coordinate 14,377 of CAMJZA010000071.1, forward strand.
TCCCTTTTCCCTGCACTGGCTTCCGATGATATTGTTGACGTAGACCAGGCAGTCGGCAAGCAGGAAATCTTCATGCTTTATTTCCATGCTGCCGGATTCGATTCTGGTCATATCCAGAATATCGTTTATCAGGTCCAGCAGGTGATGTGCGGAACTTTGTATCTTGATAAGATGCGCTTTTACCGCATCGGAGGCGGACGGTTCTTCCAGCGCAATGCGGTTCAGGCCGATTATGGCATTCATGGGGGTACGGATCTCATGGCTCATGTTCGACAGGAAGGCGGTCTTGGCCCTGCTCGCATTCTGCGCAACATCAAGGGCTTCCTTTAAGGCCCTGCGCCTGTCCTCCAGCTTCTGCATGTGCTCCCTTTCCCGCTCCAGGGCTTTTTCCAGATTGTCCCGGTACACTTCCTTCTCGTCCTCAACGACAAAGCTGTGGATGAGGCTTGTGCCTATCAGATAGCCCATGGCATAGAGGGGGAACTGGGGGTATGCGATCTGAACGGCGATGAAGATGACCATCGACAGGCCGAAGAGTCCGATGGCAAGGTAATGTCTCCGCGTTGCTCCCGCCGAATCATAGGCGACGTGCAGGATATGGAGTGAAAGTCCCAGGAACATCAGGATCTGCAGGATGAACAGGGCGTAGCGTGCCGAACCTGCATGGTAGACGCCGTCGTCATCAAACCAGAAGAGGACCGGCAGGAAGAGGTTTACGGCAATGGCAATGAATTCAAGCGCAAAGAAGATGCTTCCGGAAACATGCACCAGAATTCCGAACGGTCTGGAAGTCTTCAGGTATGAAACAACGTAGCGGGTCCATAACAGGAGGGCTACGGCCATCGAGAAAAAGTAAAGCGACGTGTCCACAATCTGGAGGCCCGTGAGCTTGTACCGGTCAAAGATGCCCCACAGTGCGTCGGTCAGGTAGAACCCCAGGACACCGAACAGAAAAACCCGGTACAGCTTCTGATTCTGCAGCTGCTCCCCTTCGGCCTGAGCCGCCGGCCTGCATGACGGCAGGAAACAATCCCGGTTCGTTATGAATAGTACTATCGAAGCAAGAATACCGATGACCGAATACATCATTTCCCCGCAAAAATCACTGTTAGAATCTGATTGTTGCCGCCAGTGTCTGTCCGTCAAAGGAGAGGACGCTCCGTCCCCGGTATTTGACGGCGGAAATCTTCTCGTGCACGAAGGGAACGAGGAAGCCGACCGCAGACCCCAGTGCGGCACCCGCCATCACGTCTGTCATGAAGTGGTTGCCGCTTGCAACCCGCAGGAATCCCGTTGCGGCAGCGATCGTGTAGCTTGTCGCGATGACGGGAATGCGGTACTTGGAGTCGGGATAGTATTTCCAGAACGTATAGGAAAGGAAAGTCGCCCCCATGAAGGCGTCCGTCGTATGTCCGCTCGGAAATGAGAGCGAGTAGTCCCCGTTCCAGACCGAATCCCAGTCCCATTTGTCCGTGTACATATAGGGGCGTGTCCGCTTCACCGTTGACTTGATGATGTTCCGGATGCCGTAGCCCAGCAGGTAGCTTTCGCCGAGCATTGCCCCGACGGTCAGCAGTTCCATGGGGGGAAGGTTCTGGAAAATCGCCTCGGTTGCATAGATGCCGACGGGCAGGGCAAGGACATTGGTGATGACGGCGACGGTCCCCAGGTCGTCTACCGCTGGCCGGTATTCGTTGTACCAGAGTTTGTCAAAGGCATTGATATCGTCTTTGTGAAAGTGGTCCTTCTTGTTCCAGCCGTCTACGCTGTGTTCCAGCACCAGTCCCGTCACGGTCAGCCCCACGGCCCCGGCGGCGATTCCCAAATCGGCATAGTAGTCGAGGGCGAAGGGGGTATAGTCCTCCGTTGCGGCGCAGGCTTCTTCCTCCGGTATGCGCACGGCAGGCAGCGGCATCTGTGCAGAAAGATTCTGCGGTACAAGGAGCGCTGCGGCAAGCAGCAGGATGAGAAGGTACTTCCGGTCAAACAAGCCCCTGTGCATACATTAGCCTCCTATAGGCATCACCTTGGCAAGCTCATACATGACGACCGCAGACGCCTGTGCAACGTTCAGGCTGTCGACCTTCGGGGCAACACCTGCCTGTCCCATCCCGGCATAGGGAATGAGCAGCAGGTGATCGCAGTTCCGCTTTACCTCATCGCTGATGCCGTGCTCTTCGTTGCCGAGGACGATGATGCTTCCCTTTTCACGGCAGTAATTGCCGATTGCCGAAACGGATTCCCGCGCGTCGAGCGAAGTTCCGATGCGGACCATCTTTCCTCCCATGCTGGAAAGCAGCTTGCTTATGGAACGTATCGTATAAATCCTGACGAACTCCATGCCGCCTTCCGCCACCCGGTAGCTGCTCGTCGTAACCGACGACTGCGCTTCATCGAGCGGAATGACGATGTTCTTGACGCCGAAGAAGGCGGCGCTCCTGACGATTGCCCCCAGATTGTTCGCATTGCCCACCCGGTCCAGCAGGATTGCGCTCTCCCGGTTTGCAATCCAGCGGGCGGTGTCATCCGTATTCAGCGCGGGGATGTCGGGCATTTCTATCATCGCGACGACGCCCTGATGATGAACGGATCCGCACAGGCGCTCCAGCTCCTGCACGTCCCGCACCTGATTGTAGGGCCGCTTTGCAGCGGCAAGCTTCTTGCACAGGCCGCCGAAGAGGGGGGCACGCTCCTTGGAAAAATAGAAGCGCTGTATCTTCTGCCAGTCATTCTTTTCCAGCGTCTTGACGGCGGAAAATCCGCAGACGGCAAGTTCATTTCGTTCCGTATTCTTCATATCTCTTGCTTCTCTCTTGCTTCCTATTCTGTTCTACTGCGCATAGCGGACGCAGGCCCAGGGGCTGTCCGTAAATTCCAGGAAGTCCCGTATCAGGCGTCCGGCTTCCGGGTTCACGTGAGAAATCCGCTGTGCGCTGCCACCGGCGTTGCCACGGGCAGTGTGCCCGGCATTACGCCCGGCGCTGCCGCTGGTAGTACGCCCGGTATTGCCGCTACCGTCATGCCCCGGCACGCACACGAGGGGGTCCACATAGCGCCGCTTCACGTCAAACGAGATGCAGTAGCAGCCGTCCACCGGCGTATCCGAGCGTATGACTTCCGTCATTGAACGGAAGGTCCTGAAAAGGCGGGCAAAACGCTCTGTCTCCGCCATGTCCGCACATTCTTCAAAGCGGGCGATGAGCGAGGCCTCATCCAGCGTATACAGGTCGTCCTCGTCCACAAAGCCGTTCTTCACGGCTTCTGCCAGTACGTCGCCCATCAGCTGCATCGCAAGCTTGTCCTCGCCCTTCTGCAGGATGAGGCTCACGTCCAGAAAGCGGCGCACGTAGTCCAGGGCAAGCTCCTCGCTTGCAAAGCCCAGTTCGTCCGCGCCCCGCTCATTCTTGAGCAGGACGATACCGGCATAGCTTTCCGCAATTTCACCGGGCGTCCATGCACCGCACAGGGCGGCCCCGCTCGGGTACATGTACTCCAGCCGGTCCGCACTCAGGCCCGGGATTTCGTTGTCGGCGACGGGGAAGCGGTGATAGTCGTCAACTTCATACTTGTATATCCCGTCCCGGAACAGCAGTTCGCTCAGTTCCATGTCCGTATTGATCAGGTCATGCGTCCGGGCTTCGGTACTTTCCTGCCGCAGCCGGTCCCCGTTGCGGAAGTCGACGGCATGGCTGAATGCCGGCGTTGCGACATCGTGGAAGAGGGCCGCAATGGTCTGCTTCTTGTCATGGGTGAAGTTCCAGACGATGAGGGCCGTCCCGATGGAATGGTCCAGCCGGGAATAAAAGAACTTGTTGTGAAAGAGGGGCGTCCAGTCTGTTCCGCACAGCAGGCCGATGCCGGCAAGCCGCTGCATTGAGCGCAGGCCGATGTATTCGTCCAGAAAGGACGGATAGTCGGAACAGAGAAGCCTGTGATACCGGGCAATGCTAAAGTCTCCCATCGTACTGTAAAGTATAGTAAAAAACAGGCATTTATGCTAGGCATTTATGCGTGTGAGATTGTGTTGACAGCTGCCATATAATAGTGTATAATATAACAAGAAATTGAGAGAAGGAGTCGTATTGGCGATGTATCACAGTTCTTCCATACAGCTCCATACAGCTCCATACAGCTCCATACAGCTCCATACAGCTCC
>CAMJZA010000072.1 GCA_946410085.1 uncultured Treponema sp.
CAGCCGTGGCTGAACGACGCGCCCCTCGTGGTCAGGCTGATGTTGCTGCGGAGCGTTTCCGCACATTCTTCTGCCTTGGTCGGGTTCTGCATGTTCAGATAGGTCAGGCCGCAGAGCGCAAGGCACTCCGATGACGAACCGCAGTTCTTCATGATCTTGGCCAGGTTCGCGTTGGACACGGCAGCCCCCAGGAGGCTCGCAGAATAGTAGTAGTGCGCCGCCTCGTAGCAGGACCAGCTGCCCGGCTCCTTGTCCTTCAGGCAGGAGTTGCCCAGCTTGAGCAGGTAATCGGCCAGCCCCTCAATATTAATGGAACTGATGTCAATGCCGTTCTCGTCGGCAAGGGCAAGGATTTCCGCAATGCGGGCAGAAACCATCGGGCTGCTCCTCGTGCCGCCGGGCCAGTAGGGGAAGCCGCCGTCATACCGCTGGTACTGCGCCCAGCTCTTTATTTCCTTTGCCGCAACGCTCTGAGGCTTCTTGACCTTGCTGTCCAGTCCGAAGACCTTGATGTAGTCTCCGAAGGCAACGAGGGGCAGAATGCGTGACGAGCGCTGCTCAAGACAGCCGTAGGGATAGTCAAAGACATAGCCGATCGCTTCCTTGAGTACGCCCAGGCGGGTCGGGTCAAGCTGTACGGTAAACTGCATGTTGCCGTCTTCCGCATCGGCGGGAAGAATTATCTTTTCTTCCACGGAATCCTTGCCCTTACCGCCCTCGCTCCGTACCTGTCCAACCGTCGTCACGGTCTCGTAGATGTAGGGCTTTTCTATCTCGAGCGGGAGCAGGACCTTCTCCTTGAGCACGTCGCTTTCAACGGCAAAGGTAAGGGTGACCCAGCCCGCTTCCTCGGCATCCAGATTGAACATGAGGGGGCTCGTCTTTCCGGCAGCAACGCTGATGCTCTTCTTCGCCTCGCCGGACAGCTTTGCCTTACCGGCCTTGCGGCCCAGATCGCCCTCGGCAATCTCGGTCACCGTGTCGCCGTCTGCGATGGACATCGTCACCGTCACCGTATGGTCCTTACCGTCTATGTTCGAGATGACGCAGCCCGCCTCGCCCTTGTCGTGGACGCGGAGCCTGCGCGGCAGGGCCGTCCGCACGGAAACCGGATTGGCAACGCTCATCTCGCTTTCGCTCAGGGCAAAGTTGTCCCCGTTAATGCCGACCGCCGTAATGCGGTAGGCCGTCAGCGAATCGGGCAGGGTAAACTCGCACACCGCATCGCCGTTCGCGTCCGTCAGGATCTGCGGAACAAAGAGGGCGGTCGGGTCAAAGTTCTTGCGCTCGTTGCCCTTGTCGCTGTCACCGCCGACAAGGTTCTTTATCTCGTAGGTAACGGGATCCATCAGGTAGGCACGGGAATCACCGCCCTTCACGCAGTCGGGGAAGAGCCACTTGTTGTAGAACTCCTGAATGGGGTTGGGCACGTGATAGTTGATCAGGTCAATGACACCGCGGTCAACCGCCATGACCGTAAGCTCGGCACCTGCGAGGGGTTTGCCGCCCTTGCTCGCATGCACCGTAATCTTCGCCTTCTGGCCCGGCTCGTAGTTGGCCCGGTCGGTCTTGATGTCAACGTCAAACTCCTTCGCGGTCGGGTTCACGACCAGTTCCGCCACGCCGAACAGGCCCTTGGGCTTGTCTACGTCGGGCGTGTCAAAGTCGTTGACCGGCTTGCCGTTGCGCTTCGTATAGCTGGAAAGGGTCACGTACATGACCGGCACGTACTCTTCCTTAATCGGTACTTCAAGCACCGTCGTCGGGCTGTCGATGACGCGGATTTCCTGCGAGATGAGGCCCTCGCGCTCTATCGTCATCAGGTAGCGGCCGGCGGGAATCGTAGACTGCATGAGGATCTGGGCAGTGTCGCCTACCTCGTAGCTTTCCTTGCCGGTCTTCATCGTTATCTGCTCGTCGTCGTCACGGTTGCCCCAGTACCAGTCGGAACTGATCACGTAGAAGCTGTACTCGGTAACGACGTCGCGGCCCAGGCTGTCCGTTGAAGAAACGCGCAGGTAATACTCGCCGCCCTTTTCCGGCGTTACGGTCAGCGTGGTTTCCTTGTCCGTGCCGGAAAGTGTCGTCTCGCTTTCGCTTTCGGTTACGATTTCACGCTCGTAGCGGGTGTTGATTGCACCGCTCCATGAAATCTGCTGTACCTGCTTCCAGTCTTCACGCAGCAGTTCCACCTTGAGCTTCTTCTGGGCGGGCAGGTCGCTTGCAAGCGGAGCCTCGCCTTCGGGCGTAATGCACACGTAGCTGAAGTTGAGCTTGTCCCCCTTCTTGGGGAAGCCCGTACCGTTCGTCCGCTTGACGCCCAGGTAATAGCGGGCGGGGTGCACGAGGACGCTCGCGCTGGAGGCAATCTGCTGGCCACCCGAATCGTTGACGAAGGTCTGCACTTTGTACAGGTAAGGACTGCCGATGATTTTTTCGCCGCCGGACTTCTGGCTTACGGACGCCCTGCCGTCATCATCGAGTGCGCCGGAGGCCGAGTCAAGGCTCGTGTAGTAGTCCCAGCCCTGCACGGGGCCAAAGTGGAAGCCGTCGAACGCATTGCCCTTGGGGCTGAAATAGCTCTTTTCGCGCGACCATGAGGCATCATAGTAGGAACCGGCCATGCTGCCGCCGCCCAGGTACGATGCCTTGACGTCAACGGAAACGCTGTCGCCGGAGTAGAAGGTAATCGCCGGTGCCTTTGAGCTGACCTCAAAGCGCAGGCGCTCAAAGAACTGCACCTGGAAGTAGCAGCGGTCAGTATAGCTCTCGCCGGAAGGCAGGGTCCGCTTGTAGTTTATCTGGTACTCGCCCGGCTCAAGGTCCGCGGGGACCGTAAAGGAACCGTAGAAGGTACCGTTCTCGCTTGTCTTGCCGGACGAACTCCAGTAGGTCTTGCCGTTCCAGGAGCCGTCGGTCAGCTCAAGCGTGTAGTCGCCCTTATAGGCCTCGTAGCTGCCCGCCTTGAGGTTCTTGTCGTAGCCCCGGAAGGAAAGCTTTTCGCCGGGCTTGTACAGGCCGCGGTCGGTAAACATGAAGGTGACGCCCCGTGCCTTGCTGGGATAGTTGATGGGGTCGGTATTGCTCACCCCGCTCCGCCAGAAGTCATGGGAGTCTGCCCTGTAGACCACGCGGTCGTCATTCGTCTTTGCTTCGATATACCAGTAGTAGCCGGCTTTCTCCGGCAGGGACGAGTAGCTGACGAGCGCAAAACCGTCCCTGTCGGTCCGGGCAGCGCTGCCGAGCTGGATAAAGTCCTTCAGGCCGACAATGTCATTGTCGGAGTCCCCGCGGTTGGACCAGTTGGACGGCGCAACGAAAACCTTGACTTCCGCCCCCTGGACGGGTTCGCCCGTGCTCAGGCTCGTCACCATGACGGCAGCCTTGTTGTAGCCGTAGCGGGCCGTCACGCCCAGGTCGGTCACCTGGATAACCTGCCGGTTGTTCGCCGTCTCGGTTTTCTTGACTTTCGTGTCGGTGGCCCAGTCCGTATACTTGTACTCATAGGTCATCGTTGCGTCAAAGCGGACGGTGCCGTGGTACTGGTCGCCGGACTTGGTCAGGTAGGGCTTCAGGTCCACCCCTTCGATGACCGAAACGTTCTGGGGAATGGCGTCTACGTCCAGTCCGGTTGTGTCGCCGGACGTGGAGAGCATTTTGCCCTGATTGTCGGCAAGGGCCCGCAGGCTGTAGAAAGAAGGGGCCTTGATGTTCTGGTGTTCAAAGGCGAGCTTGGGATCAAACTGCGCCTCGAGTATCTTGAGTCCGCTGTCCTTGAAGTAGGCAAAGCTCCGTGCATCGGGGACTTCGACGGAAAAAGTTCCGTCATCGCCCGTCTTGCGGCCGTATACGTCAAAGAAGCCTGCCTTTATCGTAATCGTATACTGGGAGCCGAAGGTAACGGGCAGGGAGTGGACGATCAGCTGCTTGCCGGAAACCTTGAGGTTTTCCGCCGTAACGGGCTGGTCCAGACTGGTCGTAATGTACTTGGCAAGCTCGGCTTCGCTGTCCTGCTTGAGGAGCGAGGTAAAGCGGAAGGCAATCGGGTTCACGTACTTGCCGGACACGTAGGGTTCCGTGTCAAAGTCGTCCAGCGCAAAGGGAATGAGCGTGTGGAAGCTCCGCTGCTGCTCTTCCGTGGTCTGGTAGCAGTCCTTGTCGGCCATGGCGCCTTCCTTGAGCGTCACGTAGATGTCCGTATCTTCTGCGGGAGCGGAAGCAAGCTTAATGCGGAGGCTGTTCTTCTTGTCGTCCTGGCTGCTTGAAAAGGCGATGGGCTCGCCGTCCGCACCGACGGTGATGTATTTGGAAACGACGTCCTTGTTGACCGGATAGTTGAAGGTCAGCATGATGTCACGGGCAGCCTCGACCGGAACGCTCTCATTGTCTATGTACGCACCCTTCTGCACGTCTTCCCAGCCGGGAACGATGGCCCGCAGCGCAAGCTCTTCGGGATGGAAGGAGTAGTCCAGCTGCCCTTCAATCTGCTTGCCGGTAACGGACTTCGCATCCTTGTTCACCCTGAGCGTATAGACCTTCTGGGGAATGACCTCTTCCTTTGCCTCAAAGGACAGCAGGCTCGTACCGTACCAGCGGAACACGCCCTTGAGCGGGGGTTCTATCGTCACGAACTCATTCCTGTCGCTCGGCGTACCCAGCTGCTGCAGGGCAACGGCCGGCTCCGAAAACTGGAGCTGTATGGACGGATACTTGACGCTCGCCGGAAGCACTTCCGAAGGACTCACCGCAACGACGCGGAACTTCCCGTCCGGTGAATAGGATTTCTCGGAAGAATAGGTCAGGGCGTTGGTATCCAGCGTCTGCCCTTTCTTCTTCTTGCAGCCGGAAAGTCCCGTCGAAACAAACAGACAGGCGGCAGCCATAACAACGAGCGCCGTACCTTTCCCCCAAAGCATGCCAAACGATTTCATAGTAACCCCCGGTAGAATAACCTGCATATATCACATATAACAAACAAGTTATTCAAGGGAAATATAATAGCCGATTGGACGGAAAGAAACAAGGGCGCACGGACATTGATTCAAACGGCCATATCTGCTATAGTAGCCGGTAATGTCCGCAGCACGCTTCCATATATACCGTATCCCTTACAGCATCCGCAGCCGCATGAACGAAAGCTACTGGGTACACGCATTCCTTGACAGCCGGAACCTTCTCATTGCGGCCCTGCTCGCTGCGGTTTCCTGCCTCTGCATCTCCTATCCGGGGAACCTCTACAGCGATTCCTACGGCAGGATTGAACTGGCCATGCAGCTGCCGGACATAATCCGCGGTGCGTTCGGAGGCAGTCCTGCAGGAATCAGTTCCTGGAACACTGTCACCCCCTGCTATTTCATTGCCCTTTTTCATGCGCTTACGGGAAACATCGCTGCATATACCTTTGCACAGGCTTTCTTTTTCTTTTACAGCACGCTGCTGCTGATAAGAAAAATGACGGCAAGCTACAGGGTGCTTTCGTACCTGCTCTATCTGCTGAATCCGCTTTTCTTCTGCGTCAGCATCTACCACGAAACGGGAATCGGCGTGGTCATCGGCCTGGTGAGCCTGATTCTCCTGATCAACCTCGACGGCCGTGACTTTGGTCCGGGCGATACGGTCATGGCAGGCCTGCTCATCCTGCTCGCCGCTTTCGTCGCCTTCGGCTACCGGGCAAATACCTTCACCGTCCTCCCCGCCCTGCTGCTGATTCTCTTCCTGCGCAAAGAACTGCCCTTCATCCGCAGGATCCTGTACACCGGCTGCCTGACCGGGGGCCTGCTCCTGACCGTCCTCATTCCCAAAATCCTCCGCATAGACACCATGTCGTCTGTCTCGCTGGGCTTTGTCTGGGAAATGGGGGAGAACATCGCATCCATGCCGGATGAAAAACAGGAGCAGTACAAGGACTGGCTTGACGGACTGTTCGGAGAAGGCGCGACCGGACGACTGTGTGACTGGGCCGGATGTCCCGATGACGATGGCGGAGGAAAAGCGCGCCCGATCCGCAGGGTTGCCTCCTTCTCCTGGGAAGTCGCGGATTTCTCACGGGAAGCCATCTCAGAGGCCGGTCTGGGCCGCATATTCGGACGGTATCTTGCCCTGTATGCCCGTTCCCCCGCCTCAAGCATCAGGACAAAGCTTGCATTCGCAGGCTACGCCCTGGGCATACATCCCGGCCTGCACCTCAAGGAATGGGAATACGACCGCTGGGAACGGGGAAAGGAGTTCGGCATGTCCGACTCCCGCATGCGCCACCGCTTCACACGGGCCTACCGTATTGCCGTCGAAAAGACCTGCATTCCGCTCAGGCCCTGGCTCGTCCTGCTCATTGCACTGCTGCTCGTGTTCCTCAAAATAAAGGCAACAGGACAGAGCCTGCGGCAGAGCATTGAGTGCCAGCTGATCCTCATTTCGGTCTTCTACTACGGAGCCTTCCTGCTCAACACCCAGAGCATGGAGTTCCGCTATTTTTACCCGGCCTTCTACCTGCTTTCCCTGACGGTCATAAGCAGCATTACGGCCCTCCTCCCCCTATCGGCCCGGACAGAGCCTCACAGGGGCCGCAGATGACCGTATCACTCTGCCTCCTCACCTGGAACGAACTTGAAGGCTGCAGGCACGACATTCCCCTCATTGACCGCTCGCAGTTCGACGAAATCTACTGCATCGACGGCGGTTCAACAGACGGGACGGTCGCCTACCTGGAATCGCAGGGCATCCCCGTGTACCCGCAGACGGCAAAGGGCCTGAACCAGGCATGCAAGGACGGCTGCAGCAACTGCCACAGCGATGCGTTCGTATTCTTTCACCCCAAGGGCAGCATACCCGTCAAAGATACCTATAAATTCAAGGCATTTTTTGAGCAGGGCTACGAGTTCGTTGTCGGAAGCCGGATGATGAAGGGGTCAAAGAATGAAGAGGACGGAAAACTCTTCAAGCCCCGCAAATGGTTTGTCCTTGCCCTCGCCCTCACCGCAAAGCTCCTCTTTCAGCGGGAAGGAAATACCGTCTGGGATTCGCTCCACGGCTTCCGGGGAATGACCGTCAGTGCCTTCAAGAGCCTGCACATATCGGACAGGAGTCCGTCCATCGACATCGAGATGGTCTGCCGTTCCTACCGGCTCAAAATTCCGCGCATTGAATTCCCGACGCAGGAATCCTGCCGGCTTGCCGGGCAGACACACTTCAAGGCCTTTGCGACGGGAAAGAAACTCATCGCATATATCCTGTGGGAAATAGGACGGAACTGCCCATGATCAAATACCTCATTCTCGGAGCCGGGCCTGCCGGGCTCAGCCTTGCAAACCGCCTGCTGGACAACGGCGAAAACTCCTTCCTTGTCATTGAAAAGGAAGCGCAGGCAGGGGGCCTCTGCCGGTCCGAACTCGTTGACGGTGCTCCGCTCGACACCGGCGGCGGTCATTTCCTCGACGTGCGGAGACCGCAGGTAACCGAATTCCTCTTCCGCTTCATGGGGGAGGACGAGTGGAACCCGTTTGAACGGGACTCACGCATTTCGCTCCCCCATGCCGAACTGGGATACCCCTTCGAAGCGAACATCTGGCAGCTCCCTCAGGAGCAGCAGGTCGCATACCTCAAGAGCATCGCCATCGCCGGCTGCAACCTGGGGCAGCCCAAACCGGAAGCCTTTACGGACTGGATCGTATGGAAACTCGGCGGGAAAATCGCCGGCGACTATATGATTCCCTACAACCGGAAAATGTTCGGGGAAAACCTGAACCAGCTCGGTACCTACTGGCTGGAAAAACTCCCCAACGTCTCCTTTGACGACACGCTTTTGAGCTGCCTCAACAGACAGGCCTACGGAAGCCTGCCGGGGCATGCCCGTTTTTACTATCCCAAGAAGTACGGATACGGCGAACTCTGGCTCCGCATGGCGCAAAGGCTGGGAGAAAGGATTACGCTCGGAAATGCCGTCAGCGAGCTGGACCTGACCGGACCGGGCGTACTGCTTGCCGACGGAACAAGGCTTTCTGCCCGGACCGTCATCACGACGATTCCGTGGACGTCCGTGAAGGTCAGGGGGCTTCCGGCAGACATAGAAAGCAGGCTGCCGCAGCTGAAGCACACGTCGGTCAACATCACCTATAAGGCAGAAACGATGGACACCGGGGCCCACTGGATCTATTATCCCGACCTTTCCATTGACTACCACCGCATTCTGGTCAGGAGCAATTTCTGTACGGGGTCCAAAGGGTACTGGACCGAAACGAACAGCGCCCGCTACCGGCCGGACGGAAGCCCGAGCTACCGGAATGAATATGCCTATCCACTCAACACCATCGGCAAGCCGCAGTTCATGCAGGAGCTGCTTTCCCGTGCAGGGAAAAACCAGGTCCTGGGGCTCGGACGCTGGGGCGAATGGGAGCACTTCAACTCAGACGCCGTCGTCCAGCGGGCGCTGGAACTTGCCGACCGGCTGACCGCCTGAAACGCCCGGAAGCCGCCCGGCGTCCTTACAGCGCCTGCGGAGCTCCGGTAAACGAATACAGCGTGCCTTTTGCCTGCGTCAGCTCAAGGATTTCGACGTTTCCGTCGCCGGCGCTGTACATCCGCTTGAGGTCCGGCTCAAGGTCCAGGAACTTTGCCGCAACGGCATCGCCTTCCAGCCGGACAAGCTTTCCCGACACGCGGATCCAGGAGCCGTCCTTGTTCATGCCCGACATCTCCACGCAGGGATGGGCCATGATCTGCTTAAAGACATCCTTCTTGTTGCTCGTAATCAGGCAGATTTTGCCGTCGATTTCTTCAACGGCGCCGAAGGGACGGACCCGGCTCTGTTCGCCGTCAATCGTCGCCAGGAAAAACACGCCCGCATTTTTCAATGCCTCTACAATCTTGTTCATACAATACCTCTTATCCTTAGTATACTGCTATGAAATGCACAGTTCAAGTCCAGCCAGCCGGACAGGCAGACGCTAGCGTTTTTCCCGACATTGTGCTAGACTGGAACAGGCCTCAGGGACCGTCCGTACGCAGCCGGCAGCGTCTCCGCGGCAGACCGGTCCGGTCAATCAGCAGGAATATGGAAGAGAACGCCAGTACAGAAAACATCGTCGAAGTCAGGAACCTCGTCATTTCATTCCGCACGAACAAGGGAATGGTCCGGGCAGTGCGCAACATCTCCTTTGACCTCAGGAAAGGGGAAACCCTTGCGATTGTCGGCGAGTCCGGTTCGGGCAAGTCCGTTTCCGCCCGTGCCCTGCTGGGAATCGAAGCGCCGAATGCCGTCATCGAAGGCGGGCAGATCCTGTACCACGGCGAGGACCTCCTGAAATACACGGAAAAGGACTTTGAGCGCAAGCACATACGGGGCAGCCATATCTCAATGGTCTTTCAGGACCCCATGTCCTCGCTTGACCCTATCATGAAAATCGGCCCCCAGCTGACCGAAGCAATGCTGCTGAACGGCAGGAACAGTACAGACCCGTCCAGGCGCCTGAGCAGGGCGGAGGCCCGTGCCCGCGCCATACAGATCATGCAGGACGTCGGCATCCGCGATGCCGAAAAGCGCTTTAACCAGTACCCCTTCGAATTTTCCGGCGGCATGCGGCAGCGGATTGTCATCGCAATCGCAATCGCCTCCCACCCGGAACTGCTGATATGCGACGAGCCGACGACGGCGCTCGACGTGACGATTCAGGCCCAGATTCTGGAACTGATAAACACGCTCAAGAAGGCAAACGACATGTCGGTGATTTTCATTACCCACGACCTAGGCGTCGTTGCGAACGTCGCCGACCGCATTGCCGTCATGTATGCCGGCAAGATTGTCGAACTGGGGACTGCCGACGACATCTTCTATTCGCCCGCCCATCCCTACACCTGGGCCCTCCTGTCTTCCATGCCGGACCTGGACACCAGGGACAGCCTCGATGCAATTCCCGGCAGTCCCCCCAACATGCTCGACCCGCCCCCCGGCGATGCCTTTGCACCCCGCAACAAGTACGCGATGCAGATAGACTTTGAACAGGAACCGCCGATGTTCCGCATTTCCCCGACCCACTCCGCGGCAACCTGGCTCCTGCACCCGGACGCTCCCCGCGTGGACCTGCCGGAAGCCATCAGGAAGCGCATTGAGCGGATGAAGGCACGGACCTGAAAATCCCCGCAAACAAAATCCCGCAAAGCAAAAAAGCCCTCCCGCCGGAAAACTCCGGACGGAAGGGCTTTTGCATGCAGCGGCATGCAGCGCAGACACCTAGCCGATAAACTTGTAGCCGGCCTTTTCGACCGCATCCCGCAGCTTGTCATCGCTGACCGGCTTGCTGCACTTGATGACGACCTCGCCCTTCTCGTGGCTTGCAGTCGCCTCCGTAATGCCGCTGACCTTCTCAAGCGCTTCCTTGACGTGCTGCTCGCACTTGGAACACATAAGGCCTTCCACCTTGAGCGTCCGCTCACTCGTTTCCTTTTCCTTTCCGAATCCAAACATATATCGCTCCTTGCCCTCACGGGACGCATTGTATACAGATGCTATCTTCCGGTCGTGCCGGCCGCTCCTGATGTCCGCCAGGTTCAGGCGCAGGGCGTTCATGCAGACCGTAAAGCTGGACAGGCTCATCGCCGCCGCCCCGAACATCGGGTTCATCACAAGGCCAAAGGCCCGGTACCAGACACCCGCCGCAACGGGAATCAGGATAATATTATAGAAGAACGCCCAGAAAAGGTTCTCCCGGATGTTTCTCAGCGTCGCCCTGCCCAGGCGGATTCCCGCCGCAACATCAGCCAGGGAACTGTTCATCAGCACGACGTCGGCGGAATGTATCGCAACGTCCGTTCCCGCTCCTATCGCAATTCCCAAATCGGCCCGGGTCAGGGCGGGCGCGTCGTTGATGCCGTCTCCGACCATTGCGACCTTCCCCTTCTTCTGAAGATTCCGAATCACCTCTTCCTTACAGCCGGGGAGGACACCGGCAACAAGCTCGTCCACACCGGCTTCAGCGGCTATCGCGCGGGCCGTCCGCTCGTTATCACCGGTCAGCATGACCGTGTGCAGGCCAAGTGCCTTCATCGCCGTAATCGCAGAAGCGCTGTCCGCCTTGAGCGTGTCGGCGACGGCGATGATGCCGAGCAGGCTGTCTCCCTTCGCAAAAAACAAAGGCGTCTTCCCCTTCGCGCTGAGGGAATCCGCAAGAGCGGTCATCTCAGGGGAAAGTGCCAGCCGGGATGCGATGAATGCAAGGCTGCCGCCCAAAAGTTCAGCCCCACCGACGGCCCGCGCCGTCAAACCGTGTCCGCTCAGGACCGCAAAATCCTCTGTCGGCCCAGAGCGCATGCCCCGTTCCGTACCATAGTTCAGTATTGCCTTTGCAAGCGGGTGCTCGCTCTTCGCCTCCAGGTCAAGTGCGGTCTGGAGCAGCTCGTTCTCAGACTGCCCCGGGGCAGGAACAATGTCGGTCAGTACGGGTTTCCCTCTCGTAATCGTGCCGGTCTTGTCGAGTGCGATAATCCTGATGCGCCCGGCCTCCTCAAGCGCAGCGGACGTCTTAAAGAGAATGCCGTTCTTTGCGCCAACCCCGCTTGCAACCATGATGGCAACCGGGGTCGCAAGGCCAAGGGCACAGGGGCAGGAAACGACGAGGACCGAGATGGCGCGGCCGAGGGCAAACGGAACCGCCTCCCCGGCAATGAGCCAGACCACAAAGGTTACGGCAGCTATGGCGATAACCGCAGGGACAAAAATGCCGCTCACCCGGTCAGCAAGTCTGGCGATCGGTGCCTTCGTTGCAGCCGCATCGCTGACCATCTGAATTATCTGGGACAGGGTCGTATCCTTACCGACCCGTGTTGCACGGCACGTGAGGAAGCCGCTCCTGTTCACGGTCGCAGCGCTCACCCGGTCTCCCGGCACCTTGTCCACCGGAATGCTTTCCCCGGT
This sequence comes from uncultured Treponema sp., assembly GCA_946410085.1. GTDB lineage: Bacteria > Spirochaetota > Spirochaetia > Treponematales > Treponemataceae > Treponema_D. The sequence continues at coordinate 11,903 of CAMJZA010000072.1, forward strand.
CAGGGCAGACTCGTCCACGGCGGAACTGCCTTCAATGACTTCACCGTCTACCGGTATGCTTTCACCGGGCCGGACGACGAACACATCCCCCACCATGACCTGCGGAACGGGAAGCTGCACTTCCTGACCGTCGCGGATAACCGTCGCAGTCCTGGGTGACAGGCGCATGAGGCTCTTGAGCGCGTCGGTCGTATGCCCCTTGCTCAAGGATTCCAGCAGCTTCCCGAGCGTGATGAGGGCGACAATCATCGCCGCACTCTCAAAATAGAGGGAATGCATCAGCTCCCCCGCCCCGGCGGACGGGCCGGTCATGCGGAAGAGTATGACCAGACTGTAGGCAAAGCTGACGCCGGAACCGAGTGCGACGAGGGTATCCATGTTTGAACCGCCGTGCAGAAGGGCGGAAAAACCCGACGTAAAGAAGCGCCCGTTTATCAGCATGACGACTGCCGCAAGCAGCATTTCCAGCAGGGCGACGGCGACATGGTTTCCGGCAAAAAAGGGAGGTAACGGCCAGCCGAACATGGCATGCCCCATGCTGACGTACATGAGGACAAGAAGTATTACAATGGAAGAAACAAGGCGCTTCGTAAGGGGGGCAGAAGTCCTGTCGCGCAGGAGCTCCTCACGCTCAGCGTCAGCAGCATCAGGGCCGGCGTTTCCAGACAAGCCGGAATCCCCGGACGGGCTAAAGCCCCCGGATGGACCGCCGAGCAGCCGGGCCCCGTAGCCCGCCTTTTTTACGGCGGCAATAACCCGGGAGGAAGGGACAGCCCCCTCCACTCCCATCGAATTCGTCAGAAGGCTGACGGAACAGGACGTGACGCCCGGCAGCCTGGAAACAGCCTTTTCGACCCGAGCCTGGCAGGCTGCACAGCTCATTCCCGTAACGGCGTACTGCTCCATCTGTGCAAGGTCCTTTCTAGCCGTTCATGAACTGCTTCTGAAGCAGCTTCACGAACTCATTCATAGACTCGGTCTCCCCCTTCTTGAGGTCAGCCGCAACGACGGTCTCCAGGTGATTCACGATAAGCTCGCGGGAGAAAGCCTTGAGTGCCGACTGGACGGCAGCAACCTGCACCAGGATGTCCGTACAGTAGGCATCGCACTCGAGCATGCCCTGAATGCCGTTAATCTGACCGGCAGCACGGTTTATGCGGGAAGTCAGCGCCCGCTTTTCATCACCGTCCCTCTTCGTTGAACGCTTTGAGAGGCACTTATAGACCTTTTTTTCCTCATCTCTTTTCACTCTTCTTTCAGCTCTTACGGGCTTTTCAGATTTCGCAGCACTTGTGTTTTTTGCCGTCTTTGCGGCCTTTGCCGGTGTTTTTTTGGCAGCAGTCCTAGCCATGATCATACCTCATCTACATAAAAATATACCCCGAGCCAGTGCAAAAGTCAACGGCTCCATAATGCTGTAAACCTGCTTATGCTGTACACTGCCGTGCTTTTTCCCTACAGGGCTGTTCTTATATAATATACCCTCTGGCGGATTTGTCAAGCAAAAATAAAAAGCCGGAGTCAGCCGTATCCGGCTTTCTCCGGCTCAATCAGCATTTCCGCATGTCCGAGGCTTCACTCAGCCCGGAACGCAGGTCCGCTTCCGGGCAAATCCTTACTTCGTTGCGTCAATCGGCTTCATCGACGTCATGTAGGCGCGCAGCCGCTTGCCGACTTCCTCAATCGGGTGATTGCGGATCTCGTCGTTTACCTTCACGAGTACCGTGTTGGGGACGGAATTGCTCTTGACGGAAAGGCCCTTGCCGATGTCTTCAAGCGTTACCTTACCCATGAACTTGTCACGCAGGAGGGGTATCGCAGCATTGGCAAAGAGGTAGCAGCCGTACTCGGCAGTGTCGGAGATGACCTTGTTCATCTCGTAGAGCCGCTTGCGGTCAATCAGGTTGGCAATGAGCGGAACCTCGTGCAGGGACTCGTAATAGGCGCTTTCGGGCATGATGCCTGAGGCAACCATCGTCTCAAAGGCAAGCTCGCAGCCGGCCTTGACCATCGCAACGAGGAGGACGCACTTGTCAAAGTACTCCTGCTCGTCAATCGCATCCTTTGACTCGGCCTCGTGCTCGAAGGGGTGCTTGGCAAACTCCTCGCGCCAGGTAATCAGGTCGTGGTCATTGTTTGCCCAGTCCTTCATCATCGTAGATGAGAACTTGCCGGAGATGATGTCGTCCATGTGCTTCTGGTAGAGCGGGGTCAGCAGGGTCTTGAGTTCCTTGCTCAGCTCGTTGGCACGGAGCTTTGCCGGATTGGAAAGGCGGTCCATCATCAGGGTAATGCCGCCCCACTTGAGGGCCTCGCTGATGACGTTCCAGCCGTGCATCAGAAGCTTGACGGCATAGTTCTTGTCAATGCCGTGACTGGTCATGAAGTCGTAGGAAAGAATCGTACCCGTCTGAAGCATACCGCAGAGAATCGTCTGCTCGCCCATCAGGTCGGACTTGACTTCGGCAACAAAAGAAGACTCCAGCACGCCGGCAGTCTCGCCGCGGTGGGCACACGCCATTGCCTTAACGAGCGCCCAGCCCTTGCCCTCGGGGTCATGGTCCGGGTGAACGGCGATAAGCTCGGGAACACCGAAACCGCGCAGGTATTCCGCACGGACCTCTGTTCCCGGTCCCTTGGGAGCAATCATGAACACCGTAATGTCATCGCGGATCTGCTCGCCTTCTTCAATCATGTTAAAGCCGTGGCTGTACCAGAGGGCGGCTCCCTTCTTCATGTACTTCATCAGGTTCGCAACAACCTCGTGGTGCTGCTTGTCCGGGGTCAGGTTACCGACGACATCGGCAATCGGGAGGAGTTCCTCGTAGGTACCGACCTTAAAGCCGTTCTCCGTCGCATTCTTCCATGACTGCCGCTTCTGCTCGATTGCTTCCTTGCGGAGGCAGTAGCTCACGTCAAGTCCGGAATCGCGGAGGTTCAGTCCCTGGTTCAGGCCCTGTGCGCCGCAGCCGACGATGACGATTTTCTTACCCTGCAGGGCCTTCGTCCCGTCCTTGAATTCTTCACGCGCCATCTTGCGGCAGTGACCAAGCTCCTGACGCGCCACGCGCCACGGAATCGCATTAAAATAATTCTGGCCCATTTCTATACCTCTGTACTATTATTGCAGAATTTGCAGTGATTATACAATATATCGAACTTTAGGGCAACGGCCAGCACAGCTTCTAGGCAATGAGGGACCTGCGGTCCCTTACGAGGATTGTATCTCAGGTTATGAAGGACCTGCGGTCCCTCACGGGGATTGTATTGCAACCACAGACGGGCAGTTTTCGGCGGGCGGCAGTCAGGCCCAGCCCCTTACAGCGCTTTACTCATTTTACTTATGTCCTCAAGTGGCAGACCGGTCGCTTGAGCTATCTGCTCGCAGGAAAGCACGCCCATGCCAAGCAAATTCCGGGCGGTCTCCTGCTTTCCGATGGCAATGCCGGAACATTCCCCGCGCTCAAATCCGATCTTCTCGCCCTCCTCCCTGCCTTCCCGGCGCCGGTTGCGGTCGTATTCTTCCTGGTCAAACTCGGTCAAGCTCATGTTCATAACCTCCATCTTCTGCGCCTTGAAGAAGCCGTCAAGGAAATTGCCCCTGATGGCGTAGTCCATGGCATCTTCTACGGCATTCCTGTTCGGCATTCCGGCTTTCAGATTGCCCTTCACCCGATTAACGTACCTGCAGTAATCATACAGCGCCCGGCACTTTTTTTGAAGCCCCTCGCTGTGGTTTCCGCCGATGTTGATCACTTTCGCAGTCCATTCAAAGCCTTCCGTGCTGCCCGCAGGCTCAAAGGCATCAGAAAGCCTCTGCTCCGAGACATCAGGCAGCTCCCGGTCGCCGTTGTAGAATACAACGAAACTGGGTGCGGGAATCTTCATGAGCGTGGAACCAAACAAATCCAACCCTCGTGCAGACAGATTCATCTGGTAGAGCTGTGCGAAGTACATGAGGCCACGGAGCGGCATGTTCGGGTTATACGACGACTGCTCTTCGTATAAATTCATCTGGCTGCCGATGAGGAAGGAAATGTCGTTCTTCATCGTGATGTATATCACATTCTCAATCGTCGTCAGCGTGAGGGCATCGGGGTCTTTATAGTCCGTGCCGTTGAGCGCATTGTAGAGGTCGAGCCGCCAGCGTTTGCTCTCTTCCGTGTCGCGTCCGAAAATCGCCTTGAACAGGCGGTCCTTATACTCACGGTTGGCTTGAAGCTGCCACTGCCGGTTGGCTTGAAGCTGCCACTGCCGGTTGGCCTGAAGCTGCCACTGCCGGTTGTCTGCGGGCGGTTCCGGCCGGGCGTAATGCCCCAAAATTTCTGTGTGTTCCATACAATTCTCCTTTTGAACAGGTAGTGCTTTGAGCCGGTGCAGAGTCCCCGGGGGAAGCCGGGGAAAATGCAGCACAAGCTTCTGACCTTGTTATCTGAGGAGAACTACTCTTTTCTGTCATTTTACGCGGAAAATTTCAGTTTTTTCTGTATATGCAGGTTGATGCTGCCACAGGAGACATACCGGCTGTTATGCACTCGCGTAACGCGCTGTCCGGCACTCGCGTAACGGCCGTTCGGTGCGTCCCTAAAATCCCCGCCAGGCATTCTTCCAGATTTTCAGGGGATGCAGGCCCATGCGCACGTACAGGTACAGCCAGGCAACGGCAAAGCCCATCAGGTGGGTAAAGTGCGCCGTATTGCCCGCCGAAAACTGACTGAAAAACTCTATGGCAGCATACAGGGCAACCAGCAGGGGAGCAGGCAGGGGGATGAGGCCAAAGAGGAAAATCCTGCTGCGCGGGAATATGACCGCGTAGGCAAGGAGCAACGCATAGACCACACCGCTCGCCCCCAGCAGGAACACCCTGTAGTAGCCCAGAACATAGTAGAGGGCAAACGAAAGCAGTCCGTCCACAATGCCGCAGACGAAATAGAAAAGGAGGAATTCCCGGCTTCCCACCGTCCGCTCTACGGGGAAGCCGAAGAAAAAGAGGCCGAGCATGTTGAAGAGGATATGCTGGAAGTTCGCATGGGTAAACATGTAGCTTACCGGCTGCCAGAAGCAGTGGTAGCGGACGACCATCACGACGTTCATCGCAAGCAGGGCTTCCAGACGGGACGAAAGGCTCGTCAACAGGAATATGGCCGCATTGACCGCGATGAGGATGAGAGTTGCATTGAAGAACGTATAGCGGAAGGGCCGCCTGAGTATACTGCCGGACATACTCAAAGTATACGGAAAAAACAGGCGGAAAGGCAACGCAAGCCGTAAACGCGGGGGCAAAAGCCGGTCGAACTGGGGGCAGCAGGGGGACAGCCCGGCGGACCAAAGCCCGACAGGCTTTTAAACTTTTGAAAACAGCCTGTCAAACTGATGACGGCACACTGTTGAACTGCTGACAGCAGGCTGTCGTACTTCTGCTGACACACTGTCTCACTTCTGCTGCTACACTGTCGTGCTTCCGCTGACACACTGTCGTGCTTCTGCTGCTACACTGTCGTGCTTCTGCTGACACGGTGTCAGAACTCTGCCGGCACGGTGATTTGGCCTGTGACGGCAGCCTGATTCGGGCAGGTTGACAGGGTAAATTAATCAGTTATAATAGACAGAATCGGAACCAGTAACGCCGGAAAGTTGCAGGTTGACAGGGTAAATTAATCAGCCGGTGTACCCGTCTTGAGGAAGTCCGCAAGATGGTATATACTTTTTTCCCATACAGGCATCCCGGACGCTTTGGACGGGAGCCAAGCTCGTAACCAAAGGAGTTGCATTATGGCAGAAGAAAAAAAGCCGAAGAAGGAGCATAAGATTGTGTCGGCCTCTACGGGAGAGACCGTAAAGCCGGGAAGCAGGCCCGCGGGAGCAAAGCCCGGAGCCGTTCAGCAGACGGGTAACGCAGCAGGACTGCGCGTCGGTGCCGTCATCCTCTGGCTCGTTGCAGTCGTGTTCGAGGTACTCGCCATTGCCCTGTTCCTGGAAAAACTGCTCATCCTTCCCCAGATTGAGCCCCTGTATAAGGCTATCGGCGCACTGGTCGTTGACGCAGTGTGTGTCATCATAGGTTCCCAGCTCTGGAAAAAGGCCAACCACATTGACCCCGCTTCCCAGAAGAACGCACTCAAGTTCTGGCTGTGGAACAACATGGGCGTGCTCGTCAGCGCTGTCGCATTCATTCCCTTCATCATCATCCTGCTCAAGGACGAGAAGGCGGACAAGAAGACCAAGGCCA
>CAMJZA010000073.1 GCA_946410085.1 uncultured Treponema sp.
AGCGAAAATATAATCAGAGAAGAGAAGAGAAGAGAAGAGAAGAGAAGAGAAGAGAAGAGAAGAGAAGGTTTTCTTAAAATTCCCTGTCATTCTACTCCCGCTCCCTGCCCTTCCCGTCCGGGCACAAATCCGTTTTCCGTCCATACTGCGCTGCTCCTCCGCCTGCGTCCGGGTTCTCCCTGAACGCAGGTACCTGCCAGTCTGTCAATCAAGTCTATCACTTTAGTATAGCATAGATTTTCACTTATGCAAGCTACGTAAATCAAGAAAAACTGCCGTTTTTTTAAAGCATCTCTTAAGACTATAGGGAATTCCTTATATGTTATTTTAAGATAACAAAAAAACGTATTGCCTTGAAGCTGCGGCCCAACGGGCGTGGCGGTTGCCTTGACGCTTCGCTGGCATTTCCCGCGGGGTGTCCCCATACGTTTCCCATCTCGTGGCGCCCCCCAGTTCAACACACTGTCTGCACTCTCACAGCACAGTGTTGACCTTCCAGTGGCACCGTTCCGTACTGTTCACGACAGTGTGCCGTCACTCTCACGACAGTGTAGCAGCAGTCGTACGGTACACTGTCAGCAGAAGCATGACAGTCTGTCAGCAACAGTGCGACACACTGTTTTCAAGAGTTCAACAGTGTGTCAGCAGCGGGTACGATACTGGAAGTCTACATCATCGCTTTATTTTTTCAAAATTTTGGGATATACTAAATTGCGGTGGAAGATGTAAAAAGAATAATGCAGGAGCTTTATGCGGATGAGAAGTGGACTTCGGAGAAGACGGAGGGAGGAAGCACCCTTTTCATTGCAGCATCCAGACAGGAGGATGGGGCACGGGACCCTGATGTCTACGCTTCGGACAAAATGATGGCCATAATCTTAGCGAAGGAAACTGGGAAGGATGTCTTTCTCCTGCCGGAAAGAAGCCCCTTCAGAAATCCTGACTGTTTCTTTGATGGTGGAACAATGGAATTAAAGCATGTCCGCGGCGGGCGTAACAAAGTCGGGAAAAACGCTATGGAAGCCTTGAAGCAGTCGCCGAACGTCTTTCTCTTTATCGATAAAAACATTCCCGTGGACTCCTGTATTTCAAAAATCGCCGGTTCCATACAGATTTGCAGACGCAGCCTGGCTGAAAAGGGAAAACACTTCCTTGAACCTCCAAAAGACGCTCGTCTTTATTTGTATACGGAAGGAAAACTGTACGAAGGGACGTGGGCTGACGTGCTTTAAAAAAATCCAGGGGTACTTGCGTACCCCCTTCGGTCACCCGGCAAGAGCCGTGCTCTCACCTGGCAACTAGTATTCTAACATGCCCCTGCAGGAAAGTCAAGTCAGCATTTTCCAGCCTTTCCCACGCCATTCCCGGCAAGGAAAAGCATACATAGGCCGAAACAGGGGTCAAATTCGGACGATGCAGGGCGGGCGGTGGCGGATTCGACCTATTCCCCGTCCCGGAACACGCTGACGTGCGTTTTCATCCAGCTGCCGACGGCCGTTATCGCAGGACCGATGGCGAACGCCATGATGACCGTACCGAGCAGCGAGCCCTGTACGCCCCGGCTGGAAGTCAGGCCCGCAGCAAGGCCGATTCCCACCGCAAGCAGGTCATAGACGATTCTGACGGCAAAGGGGGGAATGCGCGGAAGCCAGCTGCTGAGGATTTTTCCCGCCGCATCGTAGGGGGAAAGTCCCATGTCGCAGTTGACGTAGACCGCGGTCACTACGACAAAGCAGCAGAGGCCCAGGATGAACACGGTCACGCGGAGGGGAAGGTATTCCGGCAGGCAGATGACGGCGTGCAGGCCGAGCCTGAGCCAGAGCCAGCGGAAGAAGTCCGCCGTATAGCCTATCATGACCATGTTCAGGACCGTACCCGCCCCGATGAGCTCGGGACCGGTCAGGAGCATGAAGAGCAGGATGCCGGCATTGAGCGCAAGCTGCCAGTTACCCAGGGTCCAGCCCAGCTTTCCGGCAAGGTTCAGGTTCATGAAGGAATAGGGGTCGGTTCCCCATGCGGCTTCAATAAGGAGGGACAGGTTAAAGCCCATCAGAAAAATGGCGGCGGCAACGATGAAGCACTTTTTCCAGAAATTCCTGACATGGAAGCGCGCCGTGAGCCGTGTCAGATAGCGTTCAGTCATGCCGCTCATTTCCAGTACAGTTCCGCTTCGAATGAATTGCCGTCTTCGGTCTTTCCCGCCATCACGAGCTTCCGGGCTTCATCATCGGCTTTGCCGAAGACCTGCATCTTCTGGTCAAGCTTGGCTTCCCGGGAATAGTTGAGGCGGAAGTCCGTAAAGGCCCTGTTCCGGTAGGCCGGCGGGAGGGCGTCTTCCACAAAGGCCCCGTAACGGGAGTTGTTCGCATGGCCGTTTGCGTCAATGTCGGACAGGCAGATGGTCCGCTCATGCCAGAGTTCCATGTCGGGCGGCAGGATAATCTTGCCGGGCTTGAGGCAGTCGTGTTCCTTTTCCCAGTCGCGGGGCGGCCGGAGGGTAAAATCCTTTGTCGGAATGATCCGCCGGGTCGCAGGATTGACGAGCAGCCAGGCAGACAGGCCGGAAACGAGCCGCCCGCCGCTTTCGTCCGTGAGCTCATAGGCACGCTTGAGCTGGAGCGCCTCGGGCTTTTCCTCCCAGGTGGCAACGTTGACCCGCTGATTTCCCTGCGGCATTGCATGAAAGCGGAAGGAAAGGCGGGAAACGAGAATCGCGATGTTGTGTTCGGCAAGGAAGCCGTAGGACATCCCCCGCTCGCGGTAATCTTCGACCGCGCTGTCCGAAGTCAGGCGCAGAAGCTCGCCGAGGGAAAGGGTCTGGGACATGCCGCACTGGGAAAAATAGACGAGCGCCTCCCGGTGAAAGGCGGTCTGGTCGTCATCATGGTAGAGCCTGAGATTGTACATAGTACGGGCATTATAAAGGAAGACTAACGCTCTTGCAAGCCGGAGACGGCACGGACAGTTTCGGCCCGCCCGGCTCAGTTCCGGCCCCTGGCCGGCTCGCGGCACCCCTGCGGGACACGAAGAACCTCTGCAGGACACGCCCGGCTCAGTTCCACCGGCTCACCGACTATTGTATAAATATGCAGAAAACTGTATACTCAGTCCATATTCCATTACAAACAAGGATTTTTACTATGTGGTCGACCATCAATTCTGTTCTGGGTGCCATAGACGACTTCGTCTGGGGCCTCCCCCTCATCATCCTGATTCTTGCAACGGGCATCTTCCTGACCGTCCGCCTGAACGGCGTGCAGTTCTCGCAGCTCAAGTTCGCCCTCTCCTCCATCTTCCGTAAGTCCGAGGACAAGGAAGGCGGAGAGCTGTCTTCATTCAAGGCACTCTGCACGGCCCTTTCCGCAACAATCGGAACGGGAAACATCGTCGGCGTTGCAACGGCAATCGGAATCGGCGGTCCCGGTGCCCTCTTCTGGATGTGGCTTGCCGCCCTGCTGGGCATGGCAACCAAGTATGCGGAATGCCTCCTCGCCATCCACTACCGTGAAGTCAAGGCTGACGGCCACATCCTCGGCGGCCCCTTCTACACCTGCGAGAAGGGTGTCGGCGAAAAGTGGCCGGCCCTCGGCAAGCTGCTCGCCGTCCTCTTCGCGATTTTCGGCACGATGGTCGGCCTGTTCGGCATCGGAACGTTCAGCCAGGTCAACAGCATTACGAGCGCCGTCGAGACCTTCTCCAAGACGGCTACGGGCGGAGCTGCCCTGTCTGCCGTCACGATCGGCGGCATCGGCTCCTACTCCACCGTCGTCATCGTCGCATCCTTCATCCTCGCCGTCATCGTTGCCCTCGTCATCATCGGCGGCCTCAAGCGCATTTCATCCGTTGCTTCGGTCATCGTCCCGGTCATGGCAGTCATCTACTTTGTCCTAGGCCTGTTTGCCATCCTGTGCAATGCGTCCCGGATCCTCGACGCATTCGAGCAGATTTTCCAGGGCGCCTTCGGCTTCAAGGCGGTCTCAGGCGGCGTGGTCGGCGCGATGTTCGTCGCCATGCAGAAGGGCATTGCCCGCGGCATCTTCTCCAACGAGGCGGGCCTCGGTTCCGCCCCGATTGCAGCATCCACGGCAAAAGTTGACCATGCGGTTCAGCAGGGCATCATTTCCATGACGGGAACCTTCTTTGATACGATCGTCATCTGTTCCATCACCGGCCTAGTCATCGTCATGTCAGGCGCCTGGAAGCCCGAACTCGGCTACTCCGGCTTCGGCATCACAAACGCCGCATTCCAGATGCTGCTTCCCCGCGTTCCGCAGGTCGCCGTCTCGTTCATCCTGATGATCAGCCTCATCCTCTTCGCCTTCACGACGATCCTGGGCTGGGACTACTACAGCGAGCGCTGCATCGAGTACCTTTCCAAGGGAAACATGACGCCGGTTAAAATCTACCGCTGGCTCTACATCGCGGCGGTCTTCATCGGCCCCTACATGACGATCAGCGCGGTCTGGACGATTGCCGACATCTTCAACGGCCTCATGGCCCTGCCCAACATCATCAGCCTGCTCCTGCTGAACGGTGTCATCGTCAAGCTGACCGACGACTTCTTCAAGGGTAAGCGGCTCTACAAGATCGGCTACGACTTCCGCAACAACCCCGTCACGGAGTAATGCGGGCAGCAGTCAAGCCTGAGTCCGGGCTGGATCCTGAAGTCTGGCCGGACGCGAAATAGGCACATCCGGGCAGGGTATCCTGCCCGTTTTTTTTATACCACTAGGCCGCCGGCCGGACCGTCATTTCCCTGCCCGCACTAGGCAGTTTCCGTTTCCATCCAGTCCTCCATGCGGAGGAAGGATTTCTCCTGCATGGGCTCGAAGTCCGCCATGTTGTGCGTGACCAGCACCATGCCGTTGGCTATGGCCGTCGCCGCAATCTGCGAGTCGTAGAATGGAAGGGTTTTTCCGCCGTGCTCCGCGCCAGCCTGCATCTCCCCGCATATCCGCGCGGAGAACTTGTCGTAGGGGATGACCTCCATGTTGTTCTCCAGGTTGTCCATGAAACTCTGGATAGTGTTCCTCCGCTTTCCTTCCGGCATCCTGGTCAGGCCCCGGACAAGTTCCTGCCATGTCACGGCGGAAATAGCGCACTGGTTCTTGCGGGCGGTATACAGCGCGAGAAGTTTCCCGTTCGGAGTTTTCTTTGTGAATTCCGACACGATGTTCGTGTCCAGCAGATAGGTTTTCTTCATATTCTTCTCCTATATTGTGTTAGTCCCATGGATTCCTGTTTGGATCCGGGCATTCCCGCGACGGGGTGACATCGAATCCAATGTCATCAAGCTCGTCCGCATGGCTCATCCGCCATTCGCTAAGCCAGTCCTTTTCTTTTGAGGATTTGCTCTCATAATCCGCATAGCTGAGCAGAACCGCGACGGGCTTGTCGTAGCGGGTAAGGGCCACGACCTCCCCTTCCTCCGCTGACTTGACGAGGGCGGAGAAGTTGTTGCGCGCCTCAAAAATCGATGTCGTGCACATTGGAACCTCCTGCGGGGCTGTTTCGGAAGCACGACGGCATGCTGCGGGCGGCTGCCGCCGTGTTTTTCAAACGCGCCCCTGTTGTTGATCCCAGTGTATCACGATAATAAATCTTGATCAACATTTAAAATGTTGGCTAGAATATAGCGAATGCTGTTCCCTTCCTGTGCCCGAACTGGCCAGGAGCTGGAATTGCTGGCTACACTTTCTCATTGATCAGGTGACAAAATGCTTAAGCTTCATGTGACCAAACGTTTAAGCCTCGCGCGACAAAACGCTTGAAGTTCGCGTGGCAAAACGTTTGAGCTTAACGCGACGAAACCTTTAAGCTTCATGCGACCAAATGCTTGTGTGCTTGACTGTCCGCGCCGGGGAGCTTGTCTGTCGTGACGGGCCAGCAATTCCCAATGCTCGTGTGCGCATTGGTGCTCCTCTTTCAGGAAAGGAAAAAGCCAGGGATTCGTCAGGGAGGCCTGGTCTCCCGTCGTGACGGCGCGTAAGTAGGCGGACTGCAAGGATTCTTCAAACAGCCGTTTCAGATCAGCGCGAACATATAGCCAGTACCCACCATCACGAAGTTGCTCACCCCGTGCATGACTGCCGGGGAGCCGGCCGACATGCAGCCCCTGTCCGCCCGCAGGCGGGAGGCTTCCGGCATGCCCCCGTTATGAGCGGGGGCCATACCTTCGGTTCCGTTACTGATTCTTACTGCCGCTTACTGCTTTGCGAGGAAGTCATCGACCTGCTTCTGCACTTCGGCAATGACGCTGTCGATGCCCGCCTTCTTGAGGGCGGCGCGATACTCGGCGACGAACTTCTCTGCATTGTCGAACTTTCCGAATGCAATGCGGTTCATGTAGTTGGCCTGTACGTCGGAGATGTTCTCCAGCTGGGTGTTGATGCCGTCGACGTCCCAGACAATCTGTCCGTAGGGATAGTCGATTGCGACGCTCTCGTACACCTTGTTTATCTCGTCATACTGGGCCCATGCGCTCTTCGCATCGCGGATTTCCAGATTGTCGTTGCGGCCCCACCAGTAGTTGGTCGTAATGCCGTTTGCATCGTCGGTGTATCCCTCAGGCCTGCTGCGGTAGCCCTTGCTGTCAATGACATACTGCTCGCCGAGGATGCCGTAGTTGAACAGGTCGTAGCACTCCTTGTCGTTGCGGATGAGGTCGTAGACCATCAGGGCGCGCTCGGGATTCTTGGAACCGGCGGAAACGGCCATTGCACCGTGGGTAATCAGCATGCGGGTAAGCGTCTTGCTCTCCTCGCCGAACCAGAAGAAGCGGCAGTCAGAACCGGGGATATTCTCGGCAAGCCTGGGGCAGACATCCGTGTACCAGGTCTGCGTGTGGTGCTGCTCGGCGGCAACCTGGCCCAGCTTCATTTCGGAGCGGTTGTCGCTTGAGGTGTTGTTCAGGACGTCCTTCTTCCAGACGCCGATCGTATCCCATTCCTTCATCATCCTGGCAAAGTTGACCAGCTCATCGCCTTCAAGGTAGGGGGAGTAAACCTTCTTCAGGTTGTTCTTGTTCACGCCGAACATGCCGTAGACGTTGATGCCGTCGAGCGGAATGAAGCTGCCCTTGGACGCAATGTAGCCGCCGGAAAGCTGGGCCGCCTGGGTTCCGTCGCTGTCCCAGGGAATGAGGTCGGGATGGTTCTTCTTCACGCTGCGGAAGTAGATGGTCAGGTCCTCCCATGAGTGAACGCCGTTCGCAAGCCCCGCTTCTTTGGCAAAGTCGCCGCGGTACATGAAGCCGTGGTTAATCCACTGGGCGTAGTTGTCTTCGGGAATCAGGTAGATGTCGCCGTTGTACTTGCACATATCCCAGTGATCCTTCGTGACGGACGCATAGGTCTTGGGGCAGTACTTCTGGAGCATCTCTTCGGAGAGGGCGAGGAAGGCGCCGTTCTTTGAGTTCTTCCAGGCATCGAGCCAGTCCGTTGCCGTTCCCACGAGGTCAACCGTGCCGTCCATCTGGGCGAGCGTCAGGTTATAGTTGGTCAGGTAATCCGTCCACGGAATATAGTAAATCTGCAGCTCGGCGTTGCACTTTTCGTTCAGGATGGCATTGAGCTTTTCGAGCATCTTTTCCGTTGCACCGTTCGTGGGCTTGTTGCCCGTCGTCATGTACTGGATGACGACATGCTTTGACGGAACTGAGCTGGATGCGTCACCGGAAGCAGCAGAGCCGCCGCCGGAAGCGGCAGCCTCTTTCTTGCCGCCGCAGGACATCAATGAGGCTGCAAGTCCTGCGCACAGGACAGCCGTCAGGACACGATTCAGTTTTTTCATACATTCCTCCAGGTTTGCATTGTTTATTGGTTTCTGTATTGTACGTACGGTACGTATCGTACATATCGTGCGTATCGTACGGTATGCAAGCCCCTGAAAACACCGGTTCCCGGGGGCAGACACAATGAATGCCGGTTTCAGCCTATCCCTTCACGGCTCCCACCGTGATGCCCGAAATGAAGTACTTCTGGACAAAGGGATATACCATGACAATCGGGCCGGTTGCAACGACCGCCGTTGCCATCTTGAGCGTTTCCTGCGGGAAGTCCGAGAAGTCCACGTAGGCACCCGCAATCGAGTTCTTCAGGTACTGGGCCTGGTTCACGATCTGGTAGAGCATGTACTGGAGCGGCTTGTAGGTAACGCGGGCGCTCAGGAAGAGCGATGACTGGTACCACTCGTTCCAGTAACCGAGTGCAAGGAAGAGGCCTATCGTCGCGAGCGCGGGCTTGAGCATGGGCAGGATGAGGCGGATGAAGATCGTAAAGTCTCCGGCGCCGTCTATCTTGCCCGCTTCGGTCAGTTCGTAGGGAACGGACTTGACGTAGTTCTTCATCAGGATGATCAGCCAGGGTGACATGAGCAGGGGCAGGAGGACGGCCAGATAGTTGTCCTTCAGGTGATAGGTCCGCACCATGAGCAGGTAGTAGGGCGCCAGTCCCGCCGAAAAGAGCGAGGCAAAGTAGATGAAGAAGGAAATCCCGTTGCGGAAGGGAAAGTCCTGCCGGTTGAGCGCGTAGCCGGTCATTGCAATGATGCTCAGGCCGATCAGGGTACCGCAGCCCGTCATCAGGATCGTGACGATGTAGGAGCCCAGGATGACGCCGCCGTTCTGAAAAATCATCTTATAGGCTTCGAGCGAGGGCGACCGGGGCAGGATGGAAAAGCCCTTGAGGCGGACAACTTCTTCTGCACTGAATGACGTAGCGACAATCAGCAGGAAGGGCACGATGCACAGGATGGTGTAGGCAAGTATAACGAGGATTGCGAGCAGTTCTACAAAGCGGTCGGATGTGGTTCTTCTTACCATAGTACGTTATGCCCCCTGCTAGAAAAGCGAGTAGTCCGGTTCGATGGACTTGATGATTTTGTTCACGATCATGACGATGGCGAATCCGATGACCGACTGATAGAAGCCGACTGCCGATGCGGTAGAAAAGTTAAAGTCCGTCATCGTTGCGCGGTAGACGTAGGTTTCGATGATGTCGGTCGTCGAATAGAGCAGGGAGTTCCTTCCGATGATATTATAGAAGAGGCCGAAGTTACCCTTGACGATGCCGCCGAGCGCAAAGAGGATGAGGATGACGAAGGTCGGCTTCAGGCTCGGCAGTTCAATGTAGCGGATGCGCTGGAAGGCGTTGACGCCGTCAATCTGTGCGGCTTCGATCGTCTCGCTGTCGATGCCCATGATCGTCGCAAAGTAGATGATCGTATTGTAGCCCGTTACCTGCCAGAGCTGGATGAGCACGATGAGGAAGGGCCAGGCCTTTGGTTCCTGATAGGGCGCCCAGGGTTCCATGTCAAGGCTCTTGAGCAGGCCGTTCAGGAAGCCGTATTCGTAGTTGAAGATGTTGTAGACCAGCAGGCCCACGAGGACGGCAGAGATGAAGTAGGGAAGCAGCATGATGGTCTGCGTGATTTTCTTGAACCAGCGCCTGCGGATTTCGTTGATGAGGATTGCCATGAAGATGGCGACGATGTTGTCCAGCATGAGGAAGGCGAAGTTGTATGCAACCGTGTTGCGGGTCAGGTCCCAGAGGCGGCCGGAAGTAAAGAGGAACTTGAAGTTGCTCAGGCCCACGAACTTGCTGCCGAAAATGCCCTTCGCATAGTTGTACTTGACGAAGGCAACGTAGAGGCCCGGCAGGGGCAGGTAGTGGAATGCAATGAAGAAGAGTATTGCGGGCACGCACATGAGGATGAGCGTCCTGCTCCGTTTCACTTTCTGTGCGAAGGTCAGCGGCTTACGCACACCGGGCATCAAGTCTTTCATCAGTACTCCTCGGAACTAATTTTGAAAACCTTTTCATATTTATGGTACCACCAGTTTCAAGATTTGTAAAGAAAAAATTTTGACGGCAGGGGCCGACACAGCGGGCCGGCAGCAGCGGAATGATTCTGATTGGACTGAAATTGCACTAAAACTGGACTGGAAGGAAGCGGAGACCGCAGCGGCCTCCCCGCAAGGGGACCTACAGGAGGGCGAGGGCGGCATTCCGGTCGCCCCTGCCCACGGCTTCCCGTATCTTCTGGAATGTGTCCCCGATGCCCGGCGGCAGGGTGTAGGCGTCAAGCCCCGCAAGCACCTCTCCCGCATACGCGAAGTCCGAGCCTTCAAGGGCCTTTTTCAGGGCGGAGACCGCGCTGCTGAACATTCCCGCATCTATGTCGGGCCTGTCCGCCCGGTTCCCGGCCGGTCCGCCCTGCCCGCCGGAAGCTGCAGTGCCGGATGCCGCGCCGCCGGACTCCCCGCCGCACAGGGGGCGGAGCCGGGGCGCATAGGCGCGGTAGGCAGCCAGCAGGGCGGGCGTGAGTTTCCGTATCTCGGCGACCGCTGCCGCCGCAGAACCGGCCCCGTCAGCTCCAGAGGTCCCGGCGGCTCCGGTGACAGTCCCGTCAGCCCCGCCCCTGGCGGCGTTCCCGAGCGCTTCAAGCTTCTTCGCGTCCTCCGACAGCTTCGCCGCCCCGATCAGCCTCGCGCTGCTCTTGAGCGCGTGCACGAGTATCGTATAGTTGTGCCAGTCGCCCGCCTCCGCGAAGGCCGCGATTTTCTTCGCGTTCTCTTCTATTGAAGCAGAGAAGATTCTGAGCGTCTCGATGAAAGTCTCCGTGCCCCCGCAGTTGTGCAGGGCTTCCGCGCTGTCAATGCCGAAAAGCTCGTATACGAGCGGGTCCGCATCATGCGATGCATGCCCCGCGTCCCCGGCGGCGGCAGCGGCCACGTAGCCCTCGTCCCCCTCGTGCAGGACAAGCTCGGCCGGAAGATATTTCTGCAGGACCGCCTCAAGCTTTGCCGCGTCGATCGGCTTGGTCACGTAGTCCGCGAAGCCCGCGGCAAGGTACATCTCCCGCGCCCCGTTCATGGCGTTCGCGGTCAGGGCAATGCAGACGGTGTTCCGGTTCACGCTGCCGGGGTCGGCGCGGAGCTTCTGCAGCATCTCAAGGCCGCCCATCTGGGGCATCAGGTGGTCGGCGAGGATGACGTCAAACTTCCTGTCACGGGCTTTTTCCAGCGCGGTCATCGCGTCCGCCGCCGTCTCTATCTGGATGCGGGTGGCCTTGAGCAGGGCCTTCACGACGGTCAGGTTCATCGGCGTGTCGTCCACGATCAGTATGCCCGCGCCGGGTGCCTGGAAGCTTTCCTTATAGTGCTCCACGCTCTGCAGGGCTTCCTCGCGGTGCTCCCGCCAGTCCCCGAGCTCCTTCCAGCCGCGCACCTCCTGCATGACGTCAAAGGAGAAGACGCTCCCCTTCCCGTACACGCTCTTGACCACGAGCGAACTTCCCATCGCGGCCAGCAGCTTGGTCACGATGCTCATGCCGAGGCCTGTCCCCTCGATGTTGCGGTTCCGGCTTTCCTCGATGCGCTCGTAGGGGGAGCAGAGCTTCTTGAGGTCCTCCTCCTTGATGCCGATGCCGGTGTCCGTGACCCGGGTCTTTATGATGATGTGGCTGTCGTCCGCCTTTTCCCAGCCGATGTCCAGCGTGACGCTCCCGGCATGGGTGTACTTGACCGCGTTCGTCAGCAGGTTCAGCGTGCACTGCTTGATCCGTGTGTCGTCCCCCCGGAGGAGGCAGGGCATGCTCGCGTCCGCGTTGACGATGAAGGAGAGGTCCTTCGCCTGGGCGCGGGGCGAGATGATGTTCACCAGGTCGGCCATCACGTCGCCCTCGTCGTAGTCCGCCGTGACTATCTCCATCTTGCCCGCCTCTATCTTGGAGAAGTCGAGTATGTCGTTGATGAGTCCCAGGAGCATCTTGCCGCTCGACTGGATGTCGGAGGCGTAGCCCTGTATGACGGGGCTGCCGCTCTCGCGCAGGATCATCTCGTCTAGGCCGAGGACGGCGTTGATCGGGGTGCGTATGTCGTGGCTCATCACCGACAGGAAGTCGGACTTTGCCCGGTTGGCAGCCTTCTCCGCCTCGGCGGTCAGCGCGAGCTGCCGGTTGAACATCATCAGGGTGATAAGGTTGAACACGATCATCAGGACCAGGCCGCAGCTGATGATGATGACGAGGGGGAGGTCAAAGCTGCGTTCCTTGAGCTCGTCCTCCGGCAGGCTTGAGATGATCATCCAGTCGCTCGCGGAATTGACGACGGCATGGGCGATGAGCCAGTCCTCGCCCCGCGAGTTCCGCATGGTCGTGGTGCCGTTCTCCCCGGTGATGTTGTCATAGAAGGCCTGCTGCATCCCGTAGTCGGGGGCGTTGTAGGACTTGTAGAATTCGAAGAAGTTGGAGTTCTTGAAGGACTTGCCCTTGATGATGTAGTCGCCGTCCGAGTCGATCAGGGAAATCTCCGCGTCCTTGTAGCTTTCGGTCGGGAACACCCAGCTGTTCCTGAGCGTGTCCAGCGGGACAATTCGGAGCAGGAGGGCCTCCCGGTCCTTGTCCCCCTCGCAGAGGACGATCTTGTTGTAGAAGGCGATGGACTGCCGCCCGTTCATGGGGTTGGTGAACGCCCGCGTGATGTTCGCCCTGATGCCGTCGTTCCGGGTCTCAAGGCTGGGAAAGAGGTCCATGTTCCGATAGGACACGGAGAAGTCGGCCTTGTCGTCCGCATGGGCTTCCGAGGAGATGCCCGCCATGGAGCCGTCGTCCGTGTAGATGATGTGGGCGGTGCTGTGCTTGCGCGCGATGGACAGGCGCAGGAAGGATATCGCGTCCTCCATCGGGATATGGCTTTTGTTTATGTAGTTGCTCCAGGTGTCGCAGGCGAGCTGCTCGCCGTTCATGTAGTTGGACGCAATCTGGGCGATGCTCTTCGTCATCGCGAGGAAGCTCATCGTCCGGGAGCGCGCGAAGGTCCGCCGGCTCTGCGCCATGTAGAGGAGGGACAGCGCGACTATGCCGGATATGATGCATGTGTTTACGACAAAGATTAACCTTCTTTTCAACATTCGGCTCCGTTCGGCTCATGGTCCGGCTGCTGCCGGAGCCTGCTGCCCTTCCCCCATTATAGCAGAAACTCCGTGAAAACACAATCTGAAATTCCGCCGGAACAGTATGCGGAACCCTGCAGGCAGACAGGAAACAGAGCCCGCCGGTGCCGGAAGTATCTTCCCCAAACGGTCATATTATTGTATAATCTTTAGCAATATTGCATAAATTTGCATTTTTTTTTGCAGACTTTGAGTGTTAAGGGTGAATTATGAACAAGATTCTTGAGAAACGCCAGCTTTCCGAAGTTGTGTACTACATGAAATTCGAGGCGCCCGATATTGCGAAGAACCGCAAGGCAGGACAGTTCCTTATCGTGCAGGTAGATCAGGACCTGACGGAGCGCATTCCGCTGACGATTGCGGATGCAAACGCCGAGGAGGGCTGGGTTGCCATCGCCTTCCAGCCGGTCGGGGCTTCCACCTACAAGCTCTCCAAGCTCAAGGAGGGCGACTACCTGGGCGGCGTGCTCGGCCCGCTCGGCACTCCCTCTACAATCCGCAAGTACGACGCACCCGTGGTCTGCGTGGGCGGCGGCTTCGGTACCGCTCCCCTTTATCCGATCGTGCAGGCACTCAAGGAAGCCGGCAACAGGGTCATCCTCATCGAAGGTGCGAGGACCAAGGACCTGCTGATTTTCGTGGACGAGATGAAGGCCCTCTGCGATGAGGTCATCATCATGACCGACGACGGTTCTGCCGGTGAGAAGGGTGTCGTCACGATTGCCCTTGAGCGCCTGTGCCAGGCAGACGTTCCGCCTGCAGAAGTCATCGCGATCGGCCCGCCCATCATGATGAAGTTCGCCTGCGCCTGCACTGCCAAGTACAAAGTTCCGACGACCGTTTCCCTGAACACGATCATGATCGACGGAACCGGCATGTGCGGCGGCTGCCGCGTTTCCGTCGGCGGCGAGACCAAGTTCGTCTGCGTGGACGGCCCGGACTTTGACGGCCATCAGGTAGACTGGGACAACATGATGCTCCGCATGAAGAGCTTCAAGGACAAGGAAACCGAAGCCTTCCACAAATGTAAGCTGGAAGCCTGAACGGACAGGATAGGAGAATAACAAATGGCTGAACATATAAGCGCACAGGCACTCGCCAAGGCAGGCGAGGAAGCATACAGAAATATAGAAGGAAAAATCGCGGACGGCTCGCTGAGTCCCAGGGACCGCATGGCAATCCCCCTGCAGGTCATGCCGACGGGCGAACCTCGTGTCCGCGCCCGGCAGATGAGCGAGGTCGCGCTCGGCTACACGAAGGAGCAGGCGATTGTCGAGGCAAACCGCTGCCTCCAGTGCAAGAACCAGCCCTGCGTATCCGGCTGTCCGGTCAACGTGCACATCCCCCAGTTCATTGCGCACGTCGCCAGGGGGGACTTCAAGGCTGCCGTTGACGAAATCAAGACGACCAACCTCCTGCCCGCCATCTGCGGCCGCGTCTGCCCGCAGGAAAAACAGTGCCAGGCCCAGTGTACGCTCGGCAAGGCGAACAAGAGCGTGGAAAAGAGCGTCTGCATCGGCCGTCTGGAGCGCTTTGTCGCCGACTGGGAGCGCGAGGGCGGCAAGGCGACCGCCCCGGCTGTTGCCCCGGCTACCGGCAAGAAGGTTGCCGTCATCGGTTCCGGTCCTGCCGGCCTGACGGTTGCCGCCGACTGCCGCCGTGCCGGTCACGATGTAACCGTCTTCGAGGCATTCCACAAGGCGGGCGGCGTCATGGTCTACGGCATCCCGGAGTTCCGCCTGCCCAAGGACATCGTTGCCAAAGAGGTGGACAACCTCAAGGCAATGGGCGTCAAGTTTGAGATGAATACCCTCGTCGGCCGCACGACGAGCATCCAGCAGATTCTGAGCGAGAAGGGCTTTGACGCCGCCTTTGTCGGAACGGGTGCGGGGCTTCCCAAGTTCTTCAATATTCCCGGCGAGAACTACATCGGCGTGTTCAGTGCAAACGAGTACCTGACCCGCGCCAACCTGATGAAGGCGTATGAGAAGGGCGTCGCCGATACCCCCTACTACGAGGCCAAGACCGTCGTCGTCTGCGGCGGCGGCAACGTCGCCATGGACGCAGCCCGCATGGCACTGCGGCTCGGTGCAGAGAAGGTGTACGTCGTCTACCGCCGCACGAGGGTGGAAATGCCTGCCCGGAAGGAAGAAGTTGACCACGCCGAAGAAGAAGGCGTCGAGTTCCGCTTCCTGGAAAACCCGGTCGAAATCCTCGGCGACAAGGAGACCGGCCGGGTCACGGGCATCCGCGCCCTCAGCTATGAGCTCGGCGAGCCGGACGCTTCAGGCCGCCGCCGCCCCGTCGAAGTGAAGGGCAGCGAGCACGACATCCCCTGCGACGCGGTCATCGTCGCGCTCGGCAACAACTCCAACCCGCTTATCCCGCGCACCACGCCTGACATCCACACCGACCCCAAGGGCCACATCACCGTGGATGAAAAGCAGGCGACCAGCATGACGAAGGTCTGGGCGGGCGGCGACATCGTCCTCGGTGCCGCGACGGTCATCCTCGCGATGGGCGAAGGTAGGAAAGCTGCCGCAAGCATCAACGAGTACCTGGCCGCACAATAAAAAACCACGGCTTTGCCATCCCGAATTCTCGAAACCTCTCTATATGAATTTGCATGAAATAAAAATCGGAGAGACCGTCCGGGTGGCAAAGCTCGGCGGGAACGGGGAGCTGAGGCAGCACTTTCTGGACATGGGGATAATCCCGGGTGCAGAAATTACGCTTGTCAAATACGCCCCGCTCGGCGATCCGATGGAATTCCGCCTGCACGGCTACGAGCTTACCCTCCGCGTAGCTGATGCACAGAAGATAGAGGTGTCGGCCGCCGGCTTGCAAACTTCCGGTCCGGAAGCTCCCGTAAGTCCGGCCGAACAAAACGCCCAGGCTTCCACCCTGCATCCCGGACTCGGCGAGGGCGGAAAATTCCACAACAAAAAGGAAGAAAATCCCCTCCCCGCCGGCATCACGCTCACGTTCGCCCTTGTCGGCAACCAGAACTGCGGCAAGACGACCCTGTTCAACAAGCTGACGGGTTCCAACCAGCACGTGGGGAACTTCCCCGGGGTCACCGTTGACCGCAAGTCCGGTGCCATCAAGGGGCATGCCGATACGCTCATCACGGACCTTCCCGGAATCTACTCCATGTCGCCCTACACGAGCGAGGAGCTTATCTCGCGCGACTTCGTGCTGAACGAAAAACCCCATGCAATCATCAATATCGTGGATGCGACCAACATAGAGCGCAACCTCTATCTGACGATGCAGCTTCTGGAACTGGACACGCCCCTCGTCATCGCCCTGAACATGATGGACGAGCTGACGTCAAACGGCGGGGCTGTTGACGTAAACAAGATGGAAGAGATTCTGGGTGTGCCGGTCGTTCCCATTTCCGCCAGGAAGGGGCAGGGAATCGAAGAGCTTGTCTCCCATGCACTCCACGTGGCAAGATTTCAGGAGCGTCCCCTCCGGCAGGATTTCTGCGGCAAGGACGAAAACGGCGGTGCCGTCCACCGCGCCCTGCACGGAACAATCCACATGATAGAAGACCATGCGGAAAAAGCACAGGTTCCGCTGCGCTTCGCGGCAACCAAGCTTCTGGAAGATGACAAGCGGATTCTCCACAAGCTGGAACTGGACACCAACGAAAAAGAGATGCTCGAGCACATCACCATGCAGATGGAAAAGGAGCGCGGGCTGGACAGGAGCGCAGCCATAGCGGACATGCGCTTCAGCTTCATCTACCGGACCTGCGATGCCTGCGTAAAGAAGAGCCGTGCAAGCCGGGAGCGGGAGCGGAGCCAGCGGATTGACCGGGTGCTGACGGGAAAGTGGACCGCCATCCCCAGCTTCATCGCGATTATGACGGCAGTCTTTTTCCTGACATTCAACGTCATCGGCGCCTGGCTGCAGGGGCTTCTGGAAGCGGGGATAGACCTGCTTACGGGACTATGCGACGCAGCCCTCACCGCAGCCGATGTCAACGAAGTCCTGCACGGGCTGATAATCGACGGCATCTTCACCGGGGTCGGGAGCGTCCTGTCATTCCTGCCGATTATCGTGACCCTCTTCTTCTTCCTTTCCATGCTGGAGGACTCCGGCTACATCGCGCGGGTAGCTTTCTTTATGGACAAGCTCCTGCGGAAGATCGGCCTTTCCGGGCGGAGCATTGTTCCGCTTCTCATCGGATTCGGCTGTTCGGTTCCTGCCGTGATGTCCACGCGGACGCTCCCCAGTGAGCGGGACCGCAGGATGACCATCCTGCTCACGCCTTTCATGAGCTGCACGGCAAAGCTTCCGATTTATGCATTCTTCGTAAGCGCGTTTTTTCCCCGGCACGGGGCGCTGATTATGGCGGGCCTGTATTTTCTGGGAATCTTCGCAGGCATCCTTGTAGCCCTCCTGTACAAGCGGATGATTTTCCAAGGCGAGGCTGTTCCCTTCGTAATGGAACTTCCGAACTACCGGATGCCCGGCCTCCGCAACACAGCGCAGCTCCTGTGGGAAAAAGCAAAGGACTTCCTGCAGCGGGCGTTCACGGTGATTTTCATTGCGACGATTGTCGTATGGTTCCTCAAGTCATTCAACTGGCGGCTGCATCTTGTGGACGATGCCGGACAGAGCATGCTTGCCGGAATCGCCCGCCTTGTTTCCCCGATTATGAAACCCGTCGGCCTTGGCGACTGGCAGATTTCCGTCGCGCTCGTCAGCGGATTCATCGCAAAGGAGAGCGTCGTCTCCACATTGGGCATTCTCTTTCCGGACGGGGTACAGGCTATGATGAGCACACTCAGCGCGGCAAGCCTGCTGGTGTTCAGCCTGCTGTATACTCCCTGCATTGCGGCGATTGCCTCCGTCAAGCGGGAGCTGGGAACACGGTGGGCGGCAGGAGTCGTCCTCTGGCAATGTGCAATCGCATGGCTGTGCGCGCTTGCAGTGCGGATAATCGGACTGCTCGCAGGCGTCTAAGGGGAGCGGGCGTCTAAGGGGAGCAGACTTCTGACAGCCTTCTTGCACCGGCAGAACGCCTCCGTCTATACGGGGGCGTTTTTTTACATCATACGGCTCGTTTTTAAACGTTGTCTAGCCGGGTTTTAAATATTGTCCAGCCGGGTTTTAAATGTTGTCTAGCCGAGTTTTAAATATTGTCCAGCCG
>CAMJZA010000074.1 GCA_946410085.1 uncultured Treponema sp.
TTGTCCAGCCGGGTTTTAAATGTTGTCTAGCCGAGTTTTAAATATTGTCCAGCCGAGTTTTAAATGTTGTCTAGCCGGGTTTTAAATATTGTCCAGCCGGGTTTTAAACGAAAAGCCCCCGCCATCGGACTCGTGATGACGGGGGCCCGCTTTGCTTTGTCTGACTATGGCTCAGACGGGAACCGTTTTATTTGCCGCCCTTGCGCTTCTTGGAAGCGACGTCAAAGAGGACGGCGAGCAGGAGCACG
Source organism: uncultured Treponema sp. (assembly GCA_946410085.1). GTDB lineage: Bacteria > Spirochaetota > Spirochaetia > Treponematales > Treponemataceae > Treponema_D. Next base: position 249 of record CAMJZA010000074.1, read on the forward strand.
AGGCCCTTAACGGCCTTCTGCCAGTTGGAGTCAATACCGAGGATTGACATACCGTTGTTCAAAACTCCCATGAAGATAGCTCCGATAACCGCACCGGAAACCTTACCGGTTCCACCGTAAGCAGAAGCACCTCCGATGAAGCAGGATGAAATGGCGTCCATTTCATAGTTCTGACCGGCGGTCGGCGCGGCAGAGTTGAAGCGGGCGACACACATCAGGGCTGCAACGCCGGAAAGGAATCCCATGTTCGTATAGGCGAAGAACATAACCTTTTCGGTGTTAACGCCGGAAAGCTGAGCTGCCTTTGCATTGCCTCCGAGGGCGTACAGGTAGCGGCCGGAAACCGTATTCTTGGTATAGTAGGCGTAGATGGCGACGATGACGGCAACGAGCACGAGGATAACCGGAAGTCCCTGATCCTGTCCGAGCAGGTTTGCAAGGAAGAGAATGACTGCGCTCAGCAGGACGAGCTTAACGATGAAGCCGGTAAAGCCAGGAACTTCGTAGCCCTTCTTCTTCTTGTTGCCGCGGGCAACGAATTCCATGATGATGTAGGCGACGCAGCAGAGCAGGGCGATGACCATCGTAACCATATAGATGGAAGACTTGATCTCGTCAAAGTCTCCCGTATCCCACTTTTCATCGGAGATGAAGGGGATGTAGCTTGAGAAGAGGTTCAGGTACTTGTCGGGCATCGGGGAAATCGTCAGACCGTTCAGGATGATCAGGGCGACACCGCGCCACAAAAGCATACCTGCGAGGGTAACGATGAACGGCGGAATATGGATGTAGGCAATCCACAGACCGTGCCATGCACCGATCAGGATACCGACGATCAGACAGATGAAGATGGACAGATAGATGTTCAGGCCCAGGTTCACGATGAGCGTACCGGCAATTGCGCCGACCAGACAGACGATGGAACCGATGGACAGGTCGATGTTGCCTCCCGTCAGGATACAGCAGAGCATACCGGTTGCCAGGACGACGACGTAGGCGTTCTGGTTAATCAGGTTGGTAATATTTCCCGGTGAGAACAGGGAGCCGTTTCCAGTTGCGGTAATCAGGATCTGGAAAAAGAGCATGACGACAATAAGCGCGATGAAAATCGTGTTGTCCTTTAAGGTCTTCTTTATATTCAATGACGTTGCCATTGTTTCCTCCAATGTAAACTTATCAAGTTATATGGTGACTAGTTGCCGCTCGCTGCGGACTGTTCTACCTTCTTGCCGGAATTGATGATGCAGGTCATTATCTTTTCCTGCGTCGCTTCTTTTCCGGGAAGTTCCGCTATCATGCGGCCCTCGTTCATGACGTAAATGCGGTCGCTCATACCGAGAATCTCGGGCATTTCGGACGAGATGAAGATGACGGACTTGCCTTCCGAAACCATCTTGTTGATGATGCCGTAAATTTCGTACTTGGCGCCGACATCGATACCTCTCGTCGGTTCGTCCAGAATGAGGATGTCCGGATCAGCGAACAGCCACTTGCCGAGCAGAACCTTCTGCATGTTTCCGCCGGAAAGGTTTCCGACCTTGTCTTCGACGGAAGCGCACTTGGTGTGCATTTCCTTGACGTAGTGGTGGGCGACTTCCCGCTCCTTGTCAAAGTCAACGATGCCGTGGTTGGAAATCTTTTCCGGGCAGGCGGCAGAGGTATTCTGCGTAATCGTCTCGGACAGGATGAGTCCGTTGCCCTTGCGGTCTTCGGTAACGTAGGCAAGGCCTGCATTGATGGCGGACTTGACGGTGGGGAAGTGGACCTCCTTGCCGTCCTTGAAAATCTTTCCCCGTATATTTGATCCGTAGGAATGACCGAAGATGCTCATTGCAAGCTCCGTGCGTCCTGCACCCATCAGGCCGGAAATGCCGACAACCTCGCCCCTGCGGACGTTGAAGTTGATGTGGTCACAGACCTTGATGCCGTCAAAGACGGGGTGGTCAACGCACCAGTCCTTGACTTCAAAGCAGATGTCGCCGATCTTCGGTTCCCGCTTGGGGAAGCGGTCTGTCAGGCTGCGGCCGACCATTGCGGAAATAATCGTATCCTCGGAGAAGTTTGCATCCGTCTTGCTCATCGTCTTGATGACCTGGCCGTCGCGGATAACCGTAATGCGGTCTGCAACGTAGGAAACTTCGTTGAGCTTATGGGAGATAAGGATACAGGTCATACCCTTCTTCTTGAACTCGAGCAGCAGGTCAAGCAGGTGCTTCGCTTCCGTGTCGTTGAGCGATGCGGTCGGTTCGTCCAGAATGAGCAGCTTGACGTTCTTGCCGAGCGCCTTTGCGATTTCGACCAGCTGCTGCTTGCCGACGCCGATGTCCTTGATCAGCGTGTGGGAAGAATCCTTGAGACCGACAAGCTTGAGCAGTTCGTCAGCCTTCGCATAGGTCTGCGCCCAGTCTATTCTATGTTTACTTCCCCGTTCGTTGCCGAGGAACATATTTTCACCGATTGAAAGCAGGGGAACGAGAGCCAGTTCCTGATGGATGATGACGATACCCTCATTCTCGCTGTCCTTGATCTGATGGAATTTGCACACATTCCCGTTGTAGACGATATCACCGGTATAGGTACCGTAGGGATAAATGCCCGAAAGGACATTCATCAGGGTGGACTTTCCGGCTCCGTTCTCGCCGCAGAGGGCGTGAATCTCGCCTTCTTCCACCTCAAGGTTTACGTCGCTCAGCGCCTTAACGCCGGGGAACTCCTTGGTGATATGCCTCATTTCCAATATTTTTCTTGCCATTGGAACCTCCAGCCTTTTCTTTCTTCGTTCGTACTTCTTGTTCTACAGATTGTTCTAAAAAAAAGGCAGGACGGTCACGTGTATCGTCCTGCCTTACAGCCGTCAGCTTCTGTTAGCTATTACAGGCCAAGATCAGCCTTGGTGTAGTAACCGGAGTCAAGGAGCAGCTCCTTGTAGTTCTCCGTCGTTGCGAACACGGGGTCGCAGAGGTATGACGGGATGATTCCAGTTCCGTTGTCATAGGTCTTGGTGTCGTTGATCTCGGGCTTCTTTCCCTGCATGATGGCGTCAACCATGCCGACAACCTTGTCAGCCAGCGTACGGGTGTCCTTGAAGATGGACATTGCCTGGGTTCCGGCGAGCATGTTCTTCACGCTTGCCTTGTCGCAGTCCTGACCGGTAACGAGCGGGAAGTTAGCAGCGGTGTAGCCGGCTCCAACGAGAGCGTTGGTGATTCCCATAGCACAAGAGTCGTTTGAAGAATAGACAGCGTCGAGCTTCTTGCCGCGGGGGCCATAGCCCTGTGACGTGATCAGGTTCTCCATCCTCTTCTGAGCTTCCTCGGTTGACCAGTTGAGCGTAGCGCACTGAGCCTTTGAGGTCTGTCCAGACGGAACAACGAGGACTCCCTTGTCGATGTAGGGCTTCAGGACGTCCATAGCACCGCCGAAGAAGAAGTTGATGTTGTTGTCATCGGGAGATCCGGTGAACAGCTCGATGTAAGCGGGGTCAGAAGCAGAGCGGTTCTTGAGGTTGAGCTTCTCAACGAGGAAGTCGCCCTGGATCGTTCCGACCTTGTAATTGTCGAACGTTGCATAGTAAGAAACAGCGTTGCTGTTCATGATAAGGCGGTCATAAGCGATAACCTTGATTCCCTTCTTCTTTGCGCTGTCAAGAACGCTCTTGAGAGCAGAACCATCGATAGAAGCAATGACGAGAACCTTGTCACCCTTGGTGATCATGTTCTCAATCTGGCTCGTCTGCATAGCGATGTCGTTGTTTGCATACTGCAGGTCAACGGTGTATCCGGCTGCTTCGAGCTTTGCCTTCATGTTGGCTCCGTCCTGGTTCCAGCGCTGCAGATCCTTCGTCGGCATGGAAACACCAACCGTCGTCTTGCTCAGCTTCTTCTTGCCCCACGGAGCTGCGAAAGCGGCACCAGCAATCATAAGTGCTGCAAGTCCAAGTGCGATTAACTTCTTCATAATTTCCTCCTAAATTGGATAATGAATGCGTTGTAGTCTTCGGACCCTCGTCCGATGATTTCATCATACTATAAAACAGGGGCCGTGGATTACGGACTTTCTGGAAACTTTTGCTATTTTATACTACTGAAAAGCGACAAAAGGGCCGGCAGGGAGCTTTCCCCGCCGGCCCTTCTGGATTTTTTTGTGCTAAAGAATGTGCTAACAGCCGCTCATGCATCGCTGCCGCTGTCGGCTCCAGCCGTCATGCCGGAAGCCCGGCATCATGCCGGCGCAGGCAGCCGCCGCTTATGCACCGCTGCCGCTGTCTTCCGCGCTCTTGATCTTGAACTGGTCTACCTGGTTGCCGATGTCGCCGATGGACTTTTCCATTGTATTGGAAATGTCTGACAGCGAATTGCCCGTTTCCCGGATCTTTCCGGCGCCGGTTGACATCTCACCCATCTTCTGCCGGATGGAATCAGTTTCCTTCTGGAGCAGCTGTATTTCGCTCAGAATGGCCCGGCTGCCTTCTGCCATATCCCGGGACGCCTTCTGAACTTCATAGGTGCTGTCGTTCAGGTTCTTGAGCGTGTCCGTAATCTGGACGGAACCTTCCCGCTGTTCGCTCATCGCTGCCCGGATCTGCTGTACGAGGTTATCCGTCTCGGTTATCTCCTTTGCGAGGTTCGTGTATCCCTGCACGCCCTGCTGGGTCGAAACGACGACGGCGTTTATTGTTTCCTGTATGTTCTTGAGCTGCTCGCCGATGGTCTTGGACTGGGAGGTTGACGTTTCCGAAAGCTTGCGGATTTCGTCTGCAACGACTGCGAAGCCCTTTCCGGACTCTCCCGCATGGGCAGCTTCGATTGCGGCGTTCATGGCAAGGAGGTTGGTCTGTTCGGCGATGCTTGCAATGACGGAGTTCGCATCGTTCAAAAGCTGCGACTGGTTTTCAATCTCTTCTATCTGGTGCTGGAGCGTGGTCTGGGTCTTTGCCCCGCTTTCCGCATCCTTGGACAGGGTGCCGAACGAGGTTGCCATCTTGTCGATGGACCGGGTTACTTCCCCGATGTTGCCGATCATCTGCTCGACGGCACTGGAGGCCCCCTGCACCATGCTGGTCTGGGTTTCAACGAGCTTTTCCAGCGTGCTGATGTTGTCCGTAATCCTGCCGACCTCACCGGACGTCTGCTGAACGCTCTTGTTCTGCGTGGAAAGGCTGCCTTCCATCTCCTGTATGTTTTCGACAATCTGTGTGATGGCCCGGGACGTTTCCTTCGTACCGTCCTTGAGGGCGTTTCCGGCGTCGGCAAGCATCTGCTTGGACACTTTCATGTTCAGTATGATGTCCTGCAGCTTGTCAAAGTAGAGGTTAAAGCTGTCGGCAACGTCGCCGATTTCGTTCTGCGAACTGACAGCTATGCGCTTGGACAGGTCGGCCCGCCCCTGTGAAATCTGATCGGCGTTGTCCACGATGCTGTTGCGGATGACCTTGAGGGGGTGCAGGACGTTCCGCAGGACAAGGGCTGAAATGAGCGCGACGAGGAGGGCAAAGACGGCACCGCCCGCAATCGTAATACGGAGGGTCTTGTGGAACGCCTGCAGGACGGTTGCGGCGGGGCAGAATGCCATGATATGGTAGCCGGTCCGCTTGTTCTGTACCGTGCGGGCAAAGTAGCTGCTGCCGTTTATGTCATAGCGGCCCCTGCTACTGTCGGATGCCAGCAGGTCAGAAATGGCGGGCATGTCTATTTCCTTGATGTTCTTGAAGTTGTTCTTTGCGGGGCTGGAGTCGGCAAGAATCGTGCCGTCCGCCTGTACCATCATGAAGAAGCTGCCTTCGCCCAGGTCAAGGCTGTCCAGAATCGTGGTGAGTGTGTCCAGCGACACTTCGATGCTCGCATTGCCGACGAACTCACCGCGGTCGTCGAAGGAGCTGCGGGTAATGCCCACGACCGTTGCGCCGACGGTGGAAGCAAAGGCGTCGGTGAGCATGACGGCGCCCTGGCCCTTGTTTGCGGTTTCGTACCAGCCTCGCTTGCGGGGGTCGTAGCCGCCGGACATGGAACTGTCAAAGTTTGTCGCGTAGCCGCCCCACTTGGTTCCCAGGTAGATTTCGGCGATATCGCTGTCGTGCTTGGCGAATGACTTGCAGAGTTTCCGTATTTCCGCTTCGACAGGGCTTTTTTCGTAGGAAAGAATCTGGATGTCTCCCTTCTCGTTGACGAAGGAGTGGATGGTCTCGTCGGCGGCCTTGACTTGGTCCGATTCGGCAAAGACGTTGAGGGAGTTTTCCTTGCCCTCAAAGAACATGGTGATTGAATTGGAGAACTCCGTGAGTGCGGTTCCGGCGTTCTCATAGTAGTTGTCTATACAGTTCTTCTGAAAGAAGATACCGGTCAGAACTGAAGAAATCGCAATGACAAGCGCAACGATTAGGACAATGCTGACGGCAAATTTCGTTGCCAGTGAAATAAGATTCTTAGCCATAGAAACAAGTATAGCACGCAGGATATTGCTAGTTCAAGAAAAATTTGCCGGAAGGAAGCATTATAACAGAAAAAAAATCAAGAAGGCAGAGGATAAAAAAAGCGCCCGATGGAGGGGCGCCCGTGTGCGGTGTGCTTTGTTACCGGTAAAAATGCGCGGCACAGGAATCGAACCTGTGACCTCAAGCGTGTCATGCTTGCGCTCTAACCAACTGAGCTAGTCGCGCATGTATCGAATCAATCGATGAAAAGGATTATATAGGAAAAGCTTTGCCACTGTCAAGAGGGGGAGGCGGGAAATTGGGGAAAAGTTGAACTGGGGAAACGTATGGAGCGGGGAGACCCCGCAGGAATACGTTTCCCAGCTTTATGAGTTTTCCTCTATGCCGTAAAGCCGTCCAGGCCGGAAAAGTCGAGCGTGGCGAAGTAGTCCTCCACGGTCTCCTTCCGGCGGATTTCGACAACGCTGCCGTCTTCCCGCAAGAGCAGTTCCCCGCAGCGGAGCTTGCCGTTGTAGTTAAAGCCCATCGCCCTGCCGTGCGCACCCGCATCGTGGATGATGATGAGGTCACCCCGGTCGATCTCGGGCAGCTCGCGCTGGACGGCAAACTTGTCGCAGTTCTCGCAGAGGCTTCCGGTTACGTCGTACACATGGTCTTTCGGGGCGTCCTCCTTGCCGCTGACCGTAAGCTCGTGGTAGGCCCCGTACATGCCCGGCCGCATCAGGTCCGCCATGCAGGCGTCCGTACCGATGTAGTCCCGCCAGATGTGCTTCTCGTGGATTGCCGTCGTGACCAGCCAGCCGTAAGGCCCGGTTATAGGCCGGCCGCATTCCCAGCATATCATGAGGGGGTCAAGCCCCGCCGGAACGATGATTTTGTCGTAGAGCTTGCGGATTTCGCGCGAAACGTAGTCGAGGTCCACCTTCTGCTGGCCGGGCCGGTAGGGAATGCCGAGGCCGCCGCCCAGGTCCACGAACTCGATCCGCACGCCGGTCTTCTCTTTGACCTCGGCGGCAAGCTCAAAGACGATGCGGGCCGTGTCCGCGAAGAAGTCCGGGTTCAGCTCGTTGGAGGCGACCATCGTGTGCAGGCCGAACTTCTTGACCCCCTCCTTCTTGCAGCGGGCATAAGCCTCTATCATCTGCTCCCTCGTCAGGCCGTACTTGGCCTCCTCGGGCTTGCCGATTATCGCGTTGCCGCCCGCCTTGAGGGGGCCGGGGTTGTAGCGGAAGCAGATCGTGTCGGGCAGCTTGCCGCCGAGCGCTTCCTTGAGGAAATCGATGTGGGTGATGTCGTCCAGGTTGATGATGTCGCCCCGCTCGTATGCATAGCGGAACTCCGCCGCCGGGGTGTCGTTGCTGGTGAACATCACGTAGTCGCCCGCAATGCCGGACTTTTCGCAGAGCATGAGCTCGGGCAGGCTTGAGCAGTCGCCGCCGCAGCCTTCGCTTTTTAAAATCTTCAATATATAAGGGTTCGGCAGGGCCTTGACCGCGAAGTATTCCCGGAAGGCGGGGAAATTACTGAAGGCCCTGGTGAAGTGCCTCATGTTCTCGCGGATTCCCTTCTCGTCGTAGAGGTAGAAGGGGGTGGGGAACTTCTTGACGAGGGCCGTAAGCTCCTCGTGGGAAAGGGGAAAGTCTTTGCTCATAGTGAAAGGAGTATAGCACCTTTCGCGCCGCTTCTCAAGCATCGGCCGGCTCGGAAAGCCGGCCAGGAAAGCCGCGCTGCTTCCGGCAGCCCGGGACAGTCCCGCCGGGCAGGCTTTGCGGTCCGGTATTTCCGCCTTCGAGCTTTCCGGTTGAAAAAATAGGAGAACTGGTACATAATAGAAAGACACGGATCGAAAAACGCAGATCGAAAGATACGGAGTAGTACGGAAAGTGACGGCACGAAATACGACAGAGAAAGCATCGGCTAAGAAAGAGACAAAGACACGGGCAAAGGCAGACGCTCCCAAAACCCCGGCAAAACGGGGACGGCCGCGGAAGGTCAAGGCGGCGGAAAGCGCCGGAAGCGGTCAGGCGGCAGCGCAGGAGCCAATCGATGAAACCGGCGTAAAGATTTACAGTGCACAGACCAGCGGCAACGATACGCCGTTCTCATTTGAGGCAGAGGAGTCTGCCGTCTCAAGCTTCGGAGAGACCGCCAGCGCTTCCGTTACGGCTGCAGGAGAAAGCGTCTATCCGGTGCAGCCGGATGAACAGGCCGTCTTCCAGACGGAATCAGATGCCGGAGCCGCTGCCGGCCTGCACGGGGAGGACGGCGGAACTTCCGTATCCTGGGGTTCTGACCTGCCGGAATCGTCCCCGGCGGAATCTTCCGTAGCGGAAGCTTCTGTGCCGGATGCTTCCCTGTCGGACTCCTCCCCGTCAGGACAGCTGTATGCCCGTGCGTTTGAACCTGTTTCCAGCGTGGCAGAAAGCACTTCCGACACGTCTGACGGCAGTGACGGCGGGGAACTGTCTGCCGGATTCGGTGCCTTTTCCCCCGTTTCGGATGACGGCAACCGGCGGGAAGTCGAGTTTGAACTTGCACAGGAGCGGGTTTCTTCTACGATGACGGCACTTGTTGAAAGCCAGCGGACCTTCTTTTATACCGGGCAGACCCGCGACGTCAATTTCCGCATCCTGCAGCTGAAAAAACTGTACGGGGCAATCAGGGACAACGAAGCGCTGATTACGGAAGCGCTTCAGAAAGACCTGGCGAAATCCCCTTCCGAATCATACGCAACGGAAATCGGCCTTGTCCTGCATGAAATCCGTTATGTCATACGGCACCTGAAAAAATGGGCACGGCCCAGACGGAAGCAGGGTGAGCTGCACCTCTTTCCCGCCCACTTCAAGATTTATACCGAACCGCTCGGCGTGTCGCTCATCATGTCCACCTGGAACTATCCGATCCTCCTTTCACTCGATCCGATCGTCAGTTCCATCGCGGCAGGAAACACGATCGTCCTAAAGCTGTCGGAGAATGCCGAAGCTTCCAACGCAGTCCTCAAGGCAATGCTGGAAAAGACATTCAACCGTTCCTACATGGCAGTCGTGCAGGGCGGCTATACGGAAAACCATGCCCTGCTCGAGCAGCACTTTGACTTCATCTTCTTCACGGGCAGCCAGAACGTGGGCCGCATCGTGATGACGAGCGCCGCCCGATTCCTGACGCCGGTCTGCCTTGAACTGGGCGGCAAGAGTCCCTGCATCGTGGACTCGACGGCGAACCTGGAGCTTACTGCCCGCCGGATTGTCTGGGGCAAATTCCTGAACGCAGGGCAGACCTGCGTTGCCCCCGACTACGTTCTGGTCGACAAGGGCATCAAGGATCAGCTCATCACCCTGATGAAAGATGAAATCCGCCGGCAGTTTGGCGAAAAGCCCCTTGAAAACAAGGATTATCCGAAAATCATCAACGAACGGCGCTTTGTCCACCTTTCCACGCTCTGCCCCAAGGCCGAGATGGATTTTGTGGCAAACAAGATTTCCCCGACGATTATGGATCTGGGCGACCTGCAGGCGAAGGAAGCCGTCGAGGCTGAGGTCATGCAGGAGGAAATATTCGGCCCCCTGCTGCCGGTCCTGAGCTTTGACAACCTGAACCCGGTGATGACCTTCGTTTCGTCCCGTCCGGTTCCCCTTTCCCTCTACCTGTTCAGCACCAATGCAGGGAATATCCGCCGGGTTATGCAGGAACTCCGCTTTGGCGGCGGCTGCGTGAACGACGTCGTGTTCCACCTGGCGTCAAGCAAGGCCCCCTTCGGCGGAGAGGGCGAAAGCGGCATGGGGAACTATCACGGCATATACGGTTTCGAGACCTTCTCCCACAAGAAGTCGGTCTTCATTCAGTCCCCCAAGATGGACATGAAGATCCGCTACGCTCCCTATACGGAAAAAGGGCTCCGCTTCCTGAAAATGGTTCTCCGGTAGGGCTGCCGTTCCAGGACAGGACGTCTGTTCCGGCTCCTGCAGCAGGGCTGTATCGCAGTCGGACTGTATCCGCAGCCAGGTTGCGTCCCCTGCTGCCCGCCGCCAGGATTCGGTTCATCAGCTTCCTGCTACTGTCCCTGTGCGGACCGTTTCTTCCGGCAGGGCCAGAGAAAGCGTTTCCGAGGAGGAAAAGACCGGCTTCTGACGGGGTACAGCAGTCTGGAGCGGCGGGCATGTTCCGCTCCGCCGCCTGACCGGCGGGGATGGGGGCAGTGTTCGGGTTCCTGTTTCATTCAATCCAACTTTTTCTATTTTCTATACGGTTCCCGTTTACCGGGTCTTCGAAGTATAGCGTTCCGCCGCAGCATGGAACATAATGTTTGAGGAAATTTCATGCTTTTTCCCCTTCATAAAAACTGATTTTATGCTAGAATCGGAGCCAGCGGACACAGGAGGGATGCGCATGGAATACCTACAGACAGGTCAGATGATACGGGAACTGCGGAAGCGGAAGGGCTTGTCGCAGGAGCAGCTGTGCGAGGGGCTGTGCGAACCGCCGACAATGAGCAAGATTGAAAAGGGCAGGCAGTATCCGAACAAAAAACTGCTCGACGCCCTGCTGGTCCGCCTGCATGAATGTGCAGAGCTGCAGGTTCCCCTCTCGCCTTCTGACTTTGAGCGGGCCCAGATAGAACGGGAAGTGATAAGCCGGGTTTCCAATCATGACTATGAGCTTCTGGAACTTGCGGAACGCTATAGGAACTGTGCATCTTCCATGAACAAGCATGAACAGCAGTTCTACCGTTTTACGCAGGCAGTCCACGCAACGGCCATTCCGGATAACTGGGCTTTCGTACTGGCGGAATTTGAGCGCGCCATCCAGCTGACCATTCCCCGCTACCGGGTCGGTGCCGACATCAGTACCGCCATGCTGACGTCTGTGGAATTCACGATACTGAACAACATAGCCATCTGCCTGTGGTTCCTTGACCAGCGGAAAAAGGCGGTTGCCCTTATGGAACAGCTGTATGAAGTCCTTGACGGGCAGGATCTGGACCGGGAGGAATATGCGAAGCGCCTCCCCCTGATAGCCTATCACCTGTCCATGTGGCTCGGGGTGGAAGCTGCGTATGAAAAGTCCCTTGCCGTTGCAGAAAAAGGCATTCAGTGCAGCATCAAGTACGGTAAGTATGCCCTGCTGGCTGACCTGCTCTACAACAAGGGCTATACCCTGCTCAAGCTCGGCAGGGATAGGGAAGGCACGGCTGTCCTGCAGAAAGCCTTCATGCTCATGTACGCCGGTGACAATGCAAAGGCATACGAGGCATTCAGGAATGACCTGCTGCAGTCATTCGGTGCCGCCGTGTGGGACGGCATACGGAGCTGCCTTTTGCCGGACAGCCTTTCCCGGGAAGCTTCTCTTTAAAAGCTGCCGAGCATCTTGCGGACGAGTGCCGCGCTCAGGTTTGCCGCCGCCTGCTCGTTAAAGCTGTAGGTGTTCTCGCCGATGTCGTCTGCCATGTCGCTCATGCAGCGGATGATGACGAAGGGAACCTTGTTCAGGTAGCAGGCGTGGGCGATGGCCGTTCCTTCCATTTCAACGCAGGCGGGATTGCAGTCTGCCTTTATCTGCTGCTTGAGCGCCTTGTCGCTGATGAACTGGTCGCCGGTTGCAATGCGGCCCTTGACCAGCTTGTGGCCTTCCGCTTCGGGCAGGGAAACAAAGGCCTTTTCCGCCGCTTCCAGCATTGCCGTATCTGCCGGGAAATCGGAGCAGTCCATCTGGGGAATCTCGGTCATCTTGTAGCCGAAGCCGACCGCATTCATGTCGTGGTAGAGGGCATCCGTAGAGGCAACGAAGTCAAGGACCTTCAGGCCGGAAGCAAGCGCACCGGCAATGCCCGTATTGATGATGTGGGTTACTCCGAACTGGAGGATGAGCCTTTGGGCGCAGAGGGCTGCATTTACCTTGCCCACGCCGGAGCGGACAATGACGACCTGCACTCCGTCGAGCTGACCTTCCGTGAACGTCAGTCCTCCTGCAGCATGCTCCCGTGTACCGGCAAGCAGGGCACGGAGGGCCTGCACCTCTACTTCCATTGCACCGATGATACCGATCTTCCTTTCTGCCATATACGACTCCTTGATGCGTTTTTTTTGTGATACCGGTGCCAGTTTCAAAAGTCAGTCACTTTTGAAACTGCCCCGCTAGTCTTTGGGTTCCGCAGTTTTCGCAAGCTTTGCCAGCTGCTTTTTGAACATCCGTTTTTCTTCTTCCGGGCTTTCCCGGTAAAAGATGGCAATGTTGCCGATTATCCGCACCAGCGTTGCGCCGGTGGACTGGGCGAGGGCTGCTGCCAGCTCCCGCTTTTCTTCCTTGTATTCGTTAAACTTCAGCTTCACCAGTTCGTGGCTGTTCAGCTGCGAGGAAAGCATGGCGATAACGCCGTCCGTCACGCCTTCCTGCCCCACGATGACGAGGGGCGAAAGGGAATGTGCTGCTCCTTCCAGCAGCTTCCGCTGTTTGCTGTTCAATGCAATCATAGGGGGAATAATAGCACAGGCTGCTTCAAAAGTCCAGACGGCCTTCTGAGACGGCTTCCTGAATCGCTCGTCTGCAACGGCCCTGAGCCTGCTTCAAGCACCGGTCACTTTTGCAGAGGACTCCCTCCTGAAACCGGCATACGCTGTCCGGCATGCGCTGCAGCTTGCACAGGCTGCCGTTTGCCGCTATAATGCCCCTCATGTTTGAAGTCAGAGTCGAAGCATCGTTCAGTGCAGCTCATTTTCTGCAGGACTATCACGGCAAGTGCGAACGGCTGCACGGCCACAACTACAAGGTCTATGCCCACGTACGGGGAAGCAGGCTGGACAAAGGCGGCATGCTGCTGGATTTTTCCGAACTCAAGAAGCTACTCCGCGCCGTCTGTGACGAACTTGACCACCGCAATCTGAACGACTTTGACTGTTTCCGGCAGAACCCCAGTGCAGAGCGGATAGCAATGTACATTGCCGGGGAAATCAGCAGCCGGATGCCCGCCCTGCACAAGAACGGAAGGGCCGATGGGGCCGCATTCCTCTATGCCGTCGACGTTTTTGAAACGGACACGAGCAGGGCGCGCTTTTATCCCGAATAGCCTGTATCCCGGGCAGCCTGTATCCTAAACGGCTTTCGCCTGAAACAAGTCCGGCCCGAAGCCGATTTTATCCCGAATACTACTTATCTTTTCCCCTGTTTCGTGCTATACTATATATATGAATGATAGCAAGAAAGCTTTTGTATCTTCTGCAGCAGCGGCCGGCCTTTTTACACTGCTACTGGTATTCAGCCTTGCCTCCTGCGCGAGTACAGGATTCGGACACACAGCGGCAAATACCCCCGACAAGATTGACATGACCGCCTGGCACTACAATGCAGCCGACGACGTATACTATCAGACAGGACTCCGTTATGCCGCAACACCTGCCGACGAACGCTACGAAACGATGGGTATCTTTATCCCCGGCGCATACGTGAGCGGAACGGAAAATGAAGACGGAAGCTATACGCTGTCGGTCAACAAGAAAGGCAGCATCTCCGGCTACACGGCCCAGACGGCACCGTTCATCATGCCCATAGAGACGCCCGGCTACGCCGCCGCAAACCCGCCGGCAGGCTACAGCGCCCAAGTCAAACCCTATACCGACGCCGGATTCATCTACATCTGGAGCGGCGCACGGGGCCGCGAACACGGGGCTCCCGGCGGCGTTACGGATTACAAGGCGGCAATCCGCTATGTCCGATTCAATAAAGACAGGCTGCCGGGAAATACAGCAGCATTCTTCAGCTACGGCATGTCCGGCGGCGGCGCTCAGAGTGTCCTGCTCGGCGCAACGGGCGACAGTGCCCTCTATACCCCCTATCTTGAAGCAATCGGAGCTGTCATGCATGAAAGCGATGCCGTCATGGGCAGCCAGAGCTGGTGTCCGATTACGAACCTCTGCATCGCGGACGAAGCATACGAGTGGGAGATGAGCGTCACCAGAACGGGACTCACCGCCGACATGCGGAGCCTTTCAAACAGGCTCGGCGCCGCATTCGCCGCATACATCAACGAACTCGGCCTTACGGACGAACAGGGGGCACCGCTCACGCTGACTCAGTCCGCTGACAGCCTCTACCATGCGGGCAGTTACTATGACTACCTGAAGGCAACCATCGAAGACTCCCTGAACAGCTTCCTTGCCGACACCCGCTTTCCCTACACTCCTGCCTCCCGGCCAGAGCGGATGGACGCCGGAAATCCAGCCGGCACTCCAAACCCGAACGGAAATCCGGGCAATCCCCCGGCAGGAAATCCGCCCGGGGCTCAGGGCAGCGCGGCAGGCAGCAACTCCTATAAAGTCACCCTGAACGCCAGCTATGCGACGGCAGAAGACTACATCGCCGCCCTCAATGCAAAGGGGAAATGGGTAGCATACGATCCCGCTGCGAACACCGTAAGAATCAGCAGCATCGAAGCATTCATGCGGGCCGTCAAGAATGCAGGGAAACCCGTCGGTGCTTTCGACGGCCTGAACCGCTCACAGGGCGAAAACATCCTCTTCGGCTCCGGCGACGGAAAGGGAGCTCATTTTGACCCCATCGAAGCAGAACTGCTGAAGGGAACGGACTACGAGGCGGCATTTACCGAAGACCTCGCGAAGACAGACGTACTGGGAAAATCCGTCTCCACCCGGGCAGACATGTACAACCCCATGTATTTCCTGTGCAGGTATTACAAGGGGTACCGGAAGAGTACACCGGCGAAATACTGGCGGATCCGCTCAGGCATCTTCCAGGGCGACACGGCCCTCAGTACCGAAACAACCCTTGCCCTCGCGCTCAAGGCCTACGGCCCGGGCGTGAAGTCCGTTGACTTTGAAACAGTCTGGGGACAGGGCCATACCGAAGCCGAACGCACGGGAAGCCCGCGCGAAAACTTCATTGCATGGGTAAACGAGTGCATGCACTGACCGTCACGGCCGACACTAAACGGGCCCTGACCTGCCCCGCGCACACTCATGCCACAAGCAGGCAGGCCGTTCCTTACGCTGATTTTACGCTGAAGGCTCGCGGATCAAATCCTTAACGACTTCTCCGGCAATCAGCAGCCCGGCCGCAGGCGGCACAAAGGCGGTACTGCCGGGAACGGCTTTGCCGCCGTCAGCAGGCAGCGGAATCTTGCGGGGCTCTTCATCAGAATACACAACCTTGAGGGACTGCACCCCCCGCTTCCTGAGCTGCTGCCGCATTACGCGGGCAAGCGGGCAGACGGAAGTCTCGTAGATGTCGGCAACCTTAAAGCGGTTCGCCTCCAGTTTATTCCCCGCCCCCATCGAACTGATGACGGGGACACCGGCCTTCTGAGCCCGGAGTATCAGGGCAAGCTTCGACGAAACGCTGTCTATTGCATCAACGACATAATCAGAGGATTCCCAGTCAAACTGCTCCTGCGTTTCCTCACAGAAAAACTGTTTCTTCACTTCAACAGCAGCATCAGGATTGATATCGGCTATCCGTTCCGCCATGACATCGACTTTATATCGGCCGACAGTCCGCCGTGTCGCGATAATCTGCCGGTTGATGTTCGAAAGACTCACGACATCGTTATCAACAAGGACAAAATGCCCCACCCCGCTCCGGGCCAGGGCCTCGCAGACATATCCGCCGACACCGCCGACACCGAATACCATGACCCGGGCGGCCGAGAGGCGGCGTACGGCGGAGGAACCGACAAGCAGTTCCAGACGGGAGAAAGCACTTTCCATATCAGCAGCAGGTCTGCAGCTGGCCGTCGCGGCTGTAATCGACAAAGCCCGGAATGTTCCGTGCCAGTTTCTGCATCCGCTGATCGGTCGAAGCTATGACATCTGCAATGGATTTCAGTTCCGCGTCTATGTCCTCCTGCATGACGAAATCCTTCTTGTAATGCAGCTGATGATCCAGGCTTGCCCAGAAGTCCATCGCAATCGTCCGGATCTGGATTTCCACCGGAATCTCCCGCTTCTGGTCACTGAAATACACGGCGACTTTCACGATGACATGCAGGCTGCGGTAGCCGTTCTTTTTCGGATGCTTGATGTAATCCTTCATCTCTATCAGGATTATGTCATCCTGCTGCAAAAGCATCTGCATGACCCGGTACACGTCACTTATGAACGGACAGGTTATCCTGATACCGGCGATGTCGTACAGCTTATTCACCATATTGTCCATCGTCACCCGCAGGCCCTTGCGCTGCAGTTTCTCCGCAATGCTCATGGGATCCTTCACGCGGCTCGTAATCGTACTGATGGGATTACGGGCATGGGTGCTTTCAAACTCATCCTCGATAATTTCAAACTTTGTCGTAATCTGCTTGATGCCGCTCTGATAGAACATCAGAAGCTGCTGAAATTCCATCGCCGTGTGCAGGATCTCATTCGGATTTGCCAGAAGGTTCTTGTTATCGTTTGCAACGTTTTTCAATACCAGTTCTTGGTTCATATATGTAGTATAACAACGGGGAGGGGCAAGAAGTTAGCTAAAAATACGTTATTTGCAGATTTTAAACAAAAAAAAGCCGGCAGCCACCTACTTTCCCCCGTAAGGAGT
>CAMJZA010000075.1 GCA_946410085.1 uncultured Treponema sp.
TCCTATGGCGGATCTACTACCGGCGGTCATCTGTCCGGAACAACCTCCTATGGCGGATCTACTACCGGCGGTCACTTGTCTGGAACAACTTCCTATGGCGGATCTACTGCTGGTGACCATCTGTCCGGAACAACTTCCTATGGTGGAACTACTGCTGCTGCCCATCTGTCTGGAGCAACCTCCTATGGCGGGTCTACGGCTGCTTCCCATCTGGCCGGAACAACTTCCTATGGCGGATCTACGACCGGTGGTCACTTGTCAGGAACAACTTCCTATGGCGGATCTACTGCCGGTAATCATATGTCTGGCACGACCTCTTATGGCGGATCGACCACCGGTTCATATATGTCCGGTTCAACTTCCTATAGCGGGTCATCCGGCAGTTCATATATGTCCGGTTCAACTTCCTATGGTGGATCAACCGGCGGTTCGCATATGTCCGGTTCAACATCTTACGGCGGTTGCAACTGTAACTAACGCACTGCTTTAGACTGTACAGGAGGGGCTGTGATGCCCCTCTTTTTGTAAGGAAGGAGGATGCCGGTATGAAACGACGGATGTTTGCTGCGTTGCTTTTGACAGCCCTGCTGCCGGTTTGTGTTTTCGCAGAGACGGTAACTTTTTATGATAATACCGGTGCGGGTGTTACCGTTGATTTACCGTCTGAAGTCGCCGCGATTGTCAAGGATAATCAGTTTGAAATACAGTCGAGGATTCTTGCTGACGGTGCATCAGCGGCATTGATTCAGGCTGTTGCCGGCAAGATAAATGAAGCCTATACCAGGCTCGGCCAGTACGGCATCAAGACGACTCAGCCTGTTACGGACGCTGAAGACGGCTTGAATGATCTGAGCGAAAATCTTGTCAGGGTAGTTCCGGATTCTCAGATGCAGCAGAATGTCTGGGCAAAGGCATGGCTCGGAGAGGCGCTGCATATCGGCGGTGGTCTGAACGCAGGCCTTTCGTTTATAAGTATTGGCAGTCTGATCGATGCCGCAGAAGCACTGGGGGTCGATACGAGCAATGTACCCAGTTCTCTTCCTTTTCCGACGTTGACTGCTGATATCCGTGCAAGTTTTCCCTTTATGCCCCTTGATGTCGGGCTTACCTTTTCTGTCCTTGATACGGACAAGCTTTCCGGCCTGTCCCATGCGCTTGATAACTTTGGGTTAGGCTTCTATAACATGGGTTTTGATTTCCGCTATCCGCTGATCCGGCACGGTCCTTTGAATTCCGTCCTGTCACTCGGAGGCGGTTTCTATTATTCAAAGGGGGATATATCTGTATCCGGTAAGAATGCAGCTGTTGCCATGAATTACAAGGCCTCGACCTTCAAGATCAATGCCCAGTACTCCCTTGATCTTGCCGCTGTGGTTCCTTTTGTGGGAGCGAGGGTGTCGTTTACACAGGCAAGTGCTGACTGGAAAATTGATGTCGACTGGGACCGGATTTATACCGCTGAAGCCGGCCTTGTGGGGCTGGCCCAGAAATGGGGTGTCCTGCCGAAGAAGTTTTCCGGCAGTTCCAGCAGCGGCTTTACCGACAGCATCCGGCCCCAGCTGTACGGCGGTGTCGGACTGGAGCTGTTCCACGTCAATTTGACGGCAAGCGGATGCTTTGACATCAATTCCCGGGTTCCTTCTGTCGCATTCAGTGCGAGGATCTGCTTCTAGGACGGCTGTGCCGTTTGTTTTTCTCGAAAAAGGGCGGTGGCGAGGCTTGCCTTGTGACCGCCCTTTCGTTATAATCGTGTAACAGTGGACAACGAAAAAATAAAGGATATTCTGCTGGATATCCAGGAGACGAAGCTTGAATTCTCTGTCGTACAGTCCGGCAAGGAAAGTAAGCGGGTCAATGGTCTGTACAAGCCCGACACTCGGGAAATAATCCTGCACAATAAGAATTTCAAAACCGATAACCAGCTGATTTATACCGCTGTTCATGAGTATACGCATCATTTGATTAACGAGGAGCGGATTGCAGCAAACGGAGGGCGGGAACCTCCCCATGAGGCGCGGTGCCACACCCGTGCTTTTTGGGCGAGGTTTGAAGCGCTCCTCGAAATAGCGGAGCAGAAGGGCTATTACAGCATCCAGATTTCTGATTCTCCCGAACTGGAAGCACTGACGAAGGAAATCCGGGAGAAATACATTGCCCAGAACGGGCATCTGATGATTGCATTCGGGAAGGCGCTCGTAAAGGCGCAGGCTTTGTGCGAGCAGGCGAATATACGCTATGAGGATTACATCGACCGTGTCCTGCAGCTTCCCCGCAATACAGCCAGTTCAATGCAGAAAGTGAGCACGCTGACGGATGCGGATGCGGATATGGGCTTTGACAACATGAAGATTGTCGCCGGAACCCGCAAGGCAGATGAGCGGGCGAAGGTGACGGCCGCGATAAAGGCGGGGAAAAGTCCTGATTCTGTTATCGCGATGATGAAGCGGAAATCCCGGGAAATTGATCCGAAGGAAAAGCTTGAGAAGGAGCGGGCGCGTCTGACAAAGACAATCAGCGAGCTGACAGCCCGGCTTGAATACGTGGAGGAAAGTCTTGCGAGTTTATAATGCGGTAGCTGCGTGTGTTGTATCACTGGTTCTTGTTTCGGGCGCTGTGGCAGAAGATCCGCTCTGGAATATGTCCATGCCGACTATCGAATCCCCTTCCCTGGGGACGGGGTTCTATACTCCGTCTGCTGTTTCCAGCCCCTTTATGTCGGGAAGATCTGGAAGCTCGGTCTCTGGTCCGGCTGTCAGCCCGGCGTCCGGTCAGGCTTCCGCTTCTGCTGCGGCGTCTTCCCCGTCTGCTGCGCTGCCGGCTGATACTTCGGCATCTCCAACGGCCCTGTCCAGAACGCTTCGTAACAGTATTTCTGCCCGTGATATGGAGACGATGGACTCCCTTGGTCTGCTCGGGGGGCTTTCCGGCCTTCTTTCCGAAGGCTACAGCCCGAACCTCTATTCCCGCACTGCTGCGGTGGACCGGACGGAAGAGACGAACCGCCTGCTGACCCGTGTCCTTGAGAAGATGGAGGAACTGAAGGAGCAGGGGGAGGCTTCCCGCTCGACGGCACCAGCACTGCTTGTGGCCGACGAGGCCCCGGTCTCCACTTCCAGCTCTGCTGCGGCCGGCAGTCCTGATGCTCCCGTCAAAAACCGCTCCCGGCTTCTTCGCTTTGCGGTCAACGGCTACAATGTCCTCCGGACCTGCCGGACGGTCTACATCTCTGATATTCAGGATGACGGGACCTTCCTGGTGACGGGTGACCGGCGCTATATGAGTGACGGGCAGACGCGGAGCGAAACCTTTCATATCCTCTTTAAGACGCGGCAGGATACGACGCTGCCGGGTGAATATGATGCTGCCACTGCGGTGACGCAGGACAGTTATAATCCCAATTCCTTTGTGTATCAGCTTTCCAGGCGCAGGAACATGATGGCATCCCGGACGGGAAACCTTGTTTCCATGCGGACGGAGGATCCCGACTGGAGGCTGGAACTGCTGATCGACCTTGGAGAGTAGCAGTGCCCGTGGAAGACAGGTTGTCGTCCGGTATTGATCGGCTTGGCCTTTGCGTTTCGGAAGCACAGCTTTCCAAACTGCGGAACTATGCCCGCATGGTCCTGGAGTTCAACAAAGGCTATAACCTGATGAAGGCGGACGGTGAGGATGAGATGTATGTCAATCATATCCTCGACAGCCTTTCTGCGCTGCGGCACATTCAGGATCTTGCAGGCCGTCTTTCTTCGGAACAGCCTGCGCTTGCCGACATAGGGAGTGGAGGGGGCTGTCCCGGCATTCCGCTTGCAATCCTCATGGAATCATATTCATTTACGCTGGTGGAACGGATGGAAAAGCGGTCTGCGTTCCTGTCAGCCGTTGTCCGTGAGCTGGCCCTGCAGAATGTTCGTATCCAGACGCTACAGGCGGAAAAAGTCGTTCCCGGCAGTTTTGACCTGGCCCTTTTCCGGGCCTTCCATCCCTTTGACCGGAAAACAACGAAAACCCTCCTGTCCCTGCTGAAAAAAGGAGGTTTCCTTGCCGCCTATAAGGCCCGGTCCGAAAAAATTGCCGCGGAGATGGATGCTGTCCGCGATATGATTCCTTCCTATCAGAAAATTCCCCTGACGGTTCCGTTTCTGGAAGACCACGAACGGAATCTTGTTGTCGTCCAGAAGTGTTAGGGGAGGGTGGCTTCTCACCTTCCCGGTTCCCCATGCTCCTGTCCCCGCTCCCACGGCACCCCTGAAAGCACTGTTTGATTTTCCGATACCTGCCGAAAATAGAGGTACGAAAAAGGTTGTTCATCTATGCCCAAAAAAAAGAATCAGGAAACAAAAACAAATAATATAGAAAGTGTAGGAGTTGATGACGTGCTCAATTTATCATCGGTCAATGAGTCCTTTACGATGGATGAGCTTGACAACTGGACCACGACGGTTGGTCTGGTACAGTCCATATTGAAATTCGTTGAAAAGGAGATACCGTCATGTTCTGCCCATCTCTTTTTTCATTCTGCGGAATTCCATGAATACCGGGAGATTGATCGGGAAGGCATAACGTCATTCTCTGATGATTCGATTTTCATCGGCTGCCTGTCGATGGTCACGGAAGTCATTCCGCTGGACAAGATGTTCACTGAGTTCCAGATTGACGACCCGATGATAAGCGAGGTCATGCGGACCCTCTATAACGGCCGCTATCTTGTTCCGATCGTGCACGGGTTTGACATGCTCGCCTTTCTGCTTATCAGCGCTTCTGATCCCACGCAGGAAGAGATCCTGACCGATGCGAACAAGGACATGCTCAACCGTCTGTCCGCCAAGATTCAGATAAACCTGTACGCAGCCTCGGTTGCAACACGGGGACAGAAGGATCTGCTGCGGATTGCAGAGTATCCCTTTGTGCTGCAGAAGCATGAGGATCTGAATGCGGTCAATACGAGCCTGTTCAACGACCTCAAGAAAGAAATATCGTTTAACAAGGGTGTAGCGTACCGCTACATTGAGGCTGCCCACAGCCTTTCTCCCTTTGCCTATTATAAGATTGACGAGGATAAAGTGCCGAACCTCCGTGTGGGGGAGGGGATATCCGGACAGGTTTTTCAGAGCTGGAAGTCGATATTCGTACCCGACCGGAAGGGGCATCCTGCCTATTCAATCATGAAAGAGGAACCTTTTCTTGATGATTCCATCATCAGTGTTCCCTTCGGTACGAATCAGGAGCGGCTGGGGGTCATTACCATTTCCCGCCGCAGGAACAATAAGGAGACGTTCAGTCTGGAGCATCAGTACATGATGGAGATTGCCGCGTCTTTCTTTGCCGTCGAAACGATTAACCGCAAGCTTTACCAGAAGCTTGAGAACAACGAAATGCGCTTTGTAAAGGGCCTGACGCATACGCTGGAAGAAAAGGATAAGTATACTCAGGGACATTCCGACCGGGTTGCAAAATACAGCGTTGCAATCGGCAAGCGGATGGGCTACGATGCGACGAGGCTGAAGCTGCTGAACTATGGTGCGCAGCTGCACGACATTGGCAAGATCGGCATTTCCGACGACATCATAAACAAGCCCGACAAGCTTTCTGATGAAGAGTTCAAGACTATCAAGAATCATACGGACCTTGGCTACAACATCCTTGCGGCGAATCCGTATTTTGACAAGGTGAAGGACTTTGTCCTGTACCACCATGAGACGCTGGATGGAAAAGGCTACCATCACATCAAGGGTGAAGAGATACCGGAAGAAGCGATGGTCATCAGCTGTGCCGACATCTACGATGCGCTGACGTCTGACCGCTCCTACCGCAAGGCCCTTGAGCGAAAGCAGGCCCTCCAGATTCTTGCAACGAACATCGGCGTTCACTTTACGCAGGAAATTTACAACGCCTTCGAGCAGTATCTGGAACATGATGCTCCGACTGAAGCCTAGCCGGAGGCTAGGCTTCAGTCAATGAGCCGGCATGCACGTTCCGAGCATGCTGGCTCACGTGTTTTTACCGGCCCCTTTTCAGGGACTTTGTTCCTCGCGGGGTGGTTCTTAACAGCTAGGCTTCTGTCAATGAGCCGGCATGCACGTTCCGAGCATGCCGGCTCACGTGTTTTTACCAGCCCCTTTCCGGGACTTTGCACCTCGCGGGGGTGGTTTTCAACGGTGAGGCAGGGTGGCAACGTCCCGTCGTCAATCATACTTTTTGACTAACTCCTGAAAGAAACTGTCGCCCTGATTCAGGGGCAGGTAGAGGCTCAGCAGGGAATAGCTTTTCTGGAAGTTCTGGAAGTCATCGGAGTAATACGCTTCTTCAACAAGTCCCGCCAGTATGGTGATGACATTCTGGGGAATGTCGTTCCGTACCATGACCGAACAGAATGATGAACCGGGAATGTCGAGCGTAATGCCTTCCTCATTGATCGTGGGAATGGATCGGAGCATGGCATCCTGGCTGTGCCCGCCGGTCAGGATGACGAGGGGCTGCATGTAGGGATTCGAAAGAACTTCGAACTGGGTGAGAATGCCGATGTCGGCAAGTCCCGAATAGACGGCATCCATCTCGCCGCTACCGCCGTCAGTTTCCATGAGGCGGTACTTGAACGAGGGGCCGAGCTTTTCGGTCAGGTTAGTCGCAACCTTGTGTCCGAGCGTCCCTTCGCCTGCCGTGACAATGGAAAGCTCCTTTACCTCTGCACAGTCCAGCAGTTCCTGAAAGTCCCTGAACCTCCCTTTTTTCGTGACGAGCAGGAAGGGGTCTTCGTTGAGTCCTGCAACGGTAGTAAGCTTCCTAAAGCCTTCCGTCTTGCCGGAAAGGGTTGCAATGATGGTTGCCGCAGAAGAGGCAAGCAGCGTGTAGCCGTCTGCTTCCTTGCCCAGGACATATTCAATGCCCGTTATGCCTCCGTTGCCCGCAATGTTCACCACTTCAATGTTGACACCGTTCTGCTGCATATTGTCTGCCAGCTGCCGGAACATGATGTCCAGTTTCCCATCCGGAGCAAACGGCACGACCAGTTCAATGGGTCTGGCGGGATCAGGGAAACTGGACTCCTTTGCCTTGGCGGTCCGGGGAATAAAAGAGAATGCCAGGATCAGCAGCATGACGGCCGACACGGCAAGTACAAGCTTGATGAACCGGTTTTTCACATCCGGTAGATTACTTTTTAAAATCATACACATAGTATAGCATACTTTGCGTGTTTTTCAATCAAATTTGTTAATTCGCAGGGATACCGTAACAGCGTAGCATTCAGTAGCGTGCGTGGAGCAGGATGCTCTTGTGGGTCGACTTCTTTATCAGGCGGAAGAGGATATGCTTAACGCAGAGGATGAGCAGCATCCAGAGAATATAGAAGAAAAAGCACATGGGAAGGAAAAACACGCTGTCACCGGGCATGAATCCGCCGGTCAGCTTCAGGTAGATAAGCAGCATGACAAGGGGAATCAGGAACATTTCGAGCAGCCAGGCAATCTTTCCCGCCTTGGTCAGCAGGAAGTCCAGTATCATCCGCTTTCCGTCGACCGAAAAGTAACCGGTCACGAGCATCCCGATCGTGCTGACGGGTTTGAGCGTGAACATGCTGGAAAAGAATATCCCCGTATGCAGCTTTCCGTCTGCGATTTTCTTGAGCTTGCGGATGACTTCTTCCGGGCTTTGCGGGGAAATATCATACTCTTCATGCTCAAACGGGAAGAATTTCATGCGGCCGTACCCTTTTTTTTATCCGTAAAGACGAACAGCTTGCTGATGACATAGTTCAGTACGATGATGACGAACTGGGCGAAGAGCTTCACGATCATGTCCCAGACGTTCCTGCTCAGGGAAAGCGCCGGGGCAATGCTGTTTCCGAGCCAGGTAATGAAGACGAATATGATTGCCTCTTCAACGAGCAGGGTAAAAATCCTGCCGCCGAAGAACGAGGTAATTTCCTTCAGAAGCCCGGCAGTCGAGCGTGTCGTTGAGCGGAAGACCCAGACTTTGTTCGTAAAATACTGGAAAAGGACGCAGAGAACCCAGCAGATCGCGGTTGCCAGCCCTTCCTGCATGCCGAGCTTCGTATGGAAGAGGAAGAACAGGATCATGTTCAGGAAAAAGGCAAGCCCTCCGAAGAAGAGGTAGAGCAGGCCTTCACGGTGCCTGGTGAAAAAGGGCTCGAAGATGCGCAGGAGCGGAAGTCCCATCAGTTTGTCAAAAAGGTCTTTCTTCTGTTCCGTCGTATGTGTATCCGTATTCGTGTCGAATTCCTGCATGTCAGCCATTGCTGCTTTTCTCCCTGCCCGTGAGTTACAGACTATTATAATTGAATTCACCGGTAAAAGTCTATATAATAATCGCCTATGGAAACGTTAGATATCTTGCGGCAGCTTGCCATAATCA
Organism: uncultured Treponema sp.; assembly: GCA_946410085.1. Classification (GTDB taxonomy): domain Bacteria; phylum Spirochaetota; class Spirochaetia; order Treponematales; family Treponemataceae; genus Treponema_D. The sequence continues at coordinate 8,371 of CAMJZA010000075.1, forward strand.
TTATATGTGCAAAGCTTTTCGGCCTCATTGCCCGGAAGCTGCATGCCCCCCAGGTTGCGGGGGAAATCATTGCGGGACTTGCCATCGGCCCCAGCCTGCTTGGTTGGGTACAGAGTTCTTCCTTCCTGTCCGGCATGTCGGAAATCGGCGTCATCATGCTCATGTTCAATGCCGGCCTTGGGACCAACATCAAGGACCTCAAGAAGTCCGGTGTCAAGGCGACGCTCATCGCCTGTGCCGGTGTCGCCGTTCCCTTTGTGGCGGGAACCTTCCTCTTCATGCTGTTCTATGGTTTTGACCGGCCCGGTACGGAGGAGTTCTACCGGGCCCTCTACATCGGTACCATACTGACCGCAACCTCTGTCAGCATAACCGTGCAGACGCTCAAGGAACTGGGCAAGCTCCAGAACTTCATCGGCACGACGGTGATGAGCGCGGCAATCATCGACGACGTCATCGGCATCATCGTCGTTACGCTCGTCATCGGCTTCAAGAATCCTTCTGCCGGTGTCATGAAGGTAATCCTGCAGACCCTGCTCTTCTTTGCCTTTGCCCTCGTGTTCGGTGTCGCATTCCACAAGGTATTCAAGCTCTTCGAACGGCGCTACGTCCATACGCGGCGGATTCCCATCGTGGGACTTGCCCTTGCGTTCAGCCTGTCATACATAGCCCAGCGCTTTTTCAGCGTCGCCGACATTACCGGAGCCTATATTGCGGGCGTCATCCTCTGTTCAACGAAGGATTCCAGCTACATCGCCCGCAAGATGGACATAAACTCCTACATGCTGTTCGGGCCGATTTTCTTTGCCTCGATCGGCCTGCAGACGAACATCAGGACCGTGGACTCGTCCGTCATCCTCTTTTCGCTTGCCTTTGTTGCCGTCGGCATGCTTGCCAAGGTTGTCGGCTGCGGGGGCATCTCCCGCATTCTGGGTTTCAACGCCCTTGACAGCCTGAAAATCGGCTGCGGCATGATGACCCGCGGCGAGGTCGCCCTTATCGTTGCCCAGCGGGGGCTTGCGGCCGGCCTGCTGGAGCATTCCTTCTTTACGGCGGTCATCCTGCTGATAATCGTCAGTTCCGTCCTGACCCCGGTTATCCTGAAGGCGGTGTATTCGCTGGACAGGGACGGTCCGTCGGGCGGGTCGGTTCCGGCAGGAGCTGCGCAGGCCTGACGGCATTTGTCGGGAATGCTTGTGCAGGACCGCCGCATGGCGCATGAAAGGATTCCGCAGGGCTCGTGAACGAATTCCGCAGGCCTTGCAGGCGGAAGTTATAAAGTAATAAAGTACGGAGGGTGGCTGTAATATGGGGGCTGCCAGAAGATTGTATGAGCGTATCATTCGCTATATATTTGACGCTTCTATCAATATAAAGGAGCGGACCTTCATCGTTTTCTCGATTACGGTCCTTGTTGCCCTGTTCGTGGCGGTCCCCTGCGGGCTGGCAATGCACGAGCCGTTTTCTGCGACGCTGTCCACCCTCATCGGCGCCCTGTTCTTCACCGCCTACGTCATCATCTGCTTTAAGCTGAAGCGGATTGAGCGGGCAAAAATCGTCATATCCCTCATCCTCTCGTTCGTGTTTCTTCCGGCCATGTTCTTCACGAACGGCGGCGTTGAAGGCGGAACCCCCATCTGGCTCCTGCTCGGAACCATCTACATTGCACTGATTCTTGAAGGCAGGCTCAAGATTGTCATGCTGGTGTGCGAGGTCTCTGCCATATCTGCATGCTGGATTATCGGCTATACCTTTCCCGAACTCATAACCGGCTATTCCAGATGGGGCAACTATTTTGACAGCATTGCGGCCCTGATTATCGTCAGCGGCATCATCTATACGATCATCTCCTTCCAGAACAGCCTCTTCCGCAAGGAGGAAGAGCGCAAGAACGTACAGCGGCTTTTCTCCCAGACGGCGACTGCCCTTGCGAACGCGATTGATGCAAAGGACAAGTACACGCACGGCCATTCGTCGCGGGTTGCAGAATACTCCCGGAAAATTGCGGAGCTTGCCGGAAAAAGCCCGGAGGAATGCGATGAGATTTACTATGTTGCCCTCCTGCACGACGTGGGAAAGATAGGCGTCCCGGAAAAGATAATCAACAAGGAGGGCCGCCTGTCGCGCGAAGAGTTTGAACTCATCAAGCAGCACCCGGCCGTTGGGGCTCAGATTCTGAAGAGCATTACGGAATATCCCTGTCTGAGCGTCGGGGCGCACTACCACCATGAGCGCTATGACGGCAGGGGCTATCCTGAACGGCTCAAGGGCAGCGACATCCCGGAAGTTGCCCGGATAATATCCGTTGCAGACTCGTATGATGCCATGACTTCCAAGCGGAGTTACCGGGATCCCATTCCGCAGGACAAAGTCCGCGAGCAGCTGATCGAAGGTTCAGGAACGCAGTTTGACCCGAAGTTTGCCAACATCATGCTGCACCTTATCGATCTGGATACGGGCTACCTGATGAAGGAGCGGAAGGACATACAGGAGCTTTCCGGCAAAAACGAGCTGTTCGTGGAAGAGCACCGGTCTGAAGTTTCCGAAGGTATTCTGCTTACTTCCTGCATGACCCGCATATCCCTGAAGGTGTCCGCCGATAAGGCTTCGGGCCATGCCTCCAGGGCATCTGTCATCCTGTTTGACTCGCTTGACGGCCTTTTCCATAATGATGCGAAGGGACGAAGGGAATTAGTCTATTATGAATACGGCGAGATTCTGTTTGACGGTCAGTATGTCAATGCGGGGGTACGGAAGATCGAGTCCCGGATATGCAGTGAAACGCTTCCCGGTCTGGCAGCCGGTGAGTACTGCCTGGAAGCGGTCAGGGTAAAGGATCATGCCCTTGTCAGGATGTATGGTGCGGACAGCCCCCGGGAATACATCCTTGCCCTGCCGGACAGCTCCCGCTATGTGTACCTGGGCCTGACCGGTGAGCACTGCCGCATAAGCGACGTGAAGGTGGACAAGCTCTCGGCAGTGACCGGGGAAGACGATATCCCGCGCATAGCTCCCAAAATAAGCTACATCGATGTTCCCGCCGGGGATGTCCCGAACGTACAGGTTGACGGTTACCGCACTGAATCGACTAAGGGAATCCCGGTGCGGGACGGCATCACGATTTCCTTTCACAGCAGGAGCCTGCCTACGGCTCGGCTCGTCTGGCACTGCCCGTCCTATGTCATTTTCACCTCCGACGACGGAACCGTGGGCGGCGGGAATTACCGGGAGTTTTCGCTCGTGCGGCTCGACGGGGAGAACTGGGAGTCAGGAAATGCCGCGGAGAATGAGCTGCTGGTTGACCGGCATGAGTTCAACGGCTGGGATGCATGGAAGCGCTACAACAAGGACGGCTATGACTGTTCCGTTTCATTCAGCCGGGAAGGAGATACAATCATCTCCCAAACCAAGAACGCCGGTATCTCCATCAGGAACATCACGACGATAAAGACGAAGGCTGCTGAAGTCTACGTGGCCCTTTCAGGCGACCAGTGCGCGCTCACCAATATCAGAATCTCACATAAAACAACTGGCCCGGGGAATTCCGCCCGCGACCTGTGACACCCGCACATGTCCATGTGTAATACCCGCACCCGGACGCATGAGACGGCTCACCCGGACGCGTGCAACGGCTCACCCGGGCGCGTGCGACAGCTCACCCGGACGTGTGCGATGCCTCACCCGGACGCGTGCGATGCCTCACCCGGACGCGTGCGATGCCTCACCCGGACGCGTGCGACGTCTCACCCGGACGCGTGCGGCACTTCACCCGGACGTGTGCGGTGCCTCACCCGGACGCGTGTGAGACCGGCTGCAGGTCAGGAGGGATTTGCCTGCTGGTCCTGCAGGAAGTCCTGCACCTGTGCGAGGTCGGGAAGGGCGGGTATGGCCCCCCGCTTCATGACGCAGAGGGATGCGACCGCATTGGCAAAGCTGACATCCTGCTCCAGCTCCTCCTTCGTGAATGTTAAGGGATTCTCCCTCCTGCTGAGCCGGTAGAGCAGGCCCCCGCCAAAGCTGTCGCCCGCCCCGGTCGTGTCCGCGACCTTGACCTTCCGGACGGAGAGCTGGCCGGAGAAGCCTTGTTTTGCCGCATAGTACACGCCTTTTGACCCGAGGGTGATCGTCACGAGCGAGGGGCCGAGCCCGAGGACCTGCCGTGCGCCGTCCTCGTAGGACAGGCCCTTTCCGAACAGCAGCTCCATCTCCTCCTCCGAGATTTTCACTATGTCCGCGAGGGGGAAGATGCTTTTCATCAGGGGGATCGCGTCGTCCCTGCCATGCCAGAGGCTTGCGCGGTAGTTGGGATCGTAGGAGACAAGGCCCCCCGCTGCTTTGACGAGCGAGACAGCCTTGAGCGTCGTGCTCTTTGCGGGCTCGTCCGTAAGGGAAAGCGAGCCGATGTGCAGAATCCGTGTCCGGGCGAGCATGTCCATGTCCAGATCGGAGGGGGCTATCTGCGTGTCCGCCCCGGGATTCCGGCAGAAGCTGAATGTCCGCTCCCCGTTCTCCGCGAGGCTGACGAACGCAAGCGTCGTATGCTGCCTGTCGCTGTAGCGGATTCCGCTCGTGTCCACGCCGAGATTTCCCAGCACGGTGCGGATGTCCTGGCCGAAGGAGTCCCGCCCCGTCATCCCGATGAAGGCTCCCCTGCCTCCGAGCTTGGCGACGGCGCAGACGCAGTTGGCGGGCGCACCGCCTGGGTTCTCCTCGTACAGTTTCTTTCCGTCATCGTTCGTCCCCGAATAGGTGAAGTCGATGAGGACTTCACCGAGCGCGGTCACGTCGTATTTCTTCTTTTCCATATCAGGCATAATGCTTCCTCCATGAGCAAGTTGTATATTGAAAGCCCGGGGGCCTTCAGTCTTCCGTGGACCCTCTGTAAATCAGGCTTGTCCCGCTGTAGACGGTGCGGAATTCCAGGCCCGGCTCCTTGATGCGCGAGAAGAGGAGCCGTATGGCCTCCCTGCCCATCGCCTTGCCGTGTATGCGGATGGTCGTCAGCGCGGGGCTGACCAGGCGGGACTCAGGGGAGTCGTCGAAGCCGCAGAGGTACATGTCGTCAGGTACGCTTATGCCAAGCTTCCTGAATACGTGCAGCACGTCCATGGCGACGAAGTCATTGGCGCAGATGGTGACGGAGGGAAGCTTGTCCCATTTACGGAAGGACTCCTCCAGGTAGGCAAGGTAGCTCTCGTGCGGAGGGTAGTCCAGGCCCCGGGACGTGCCGGTGATGCAGTATTCGGGGCGGTAAGGCAGGGAGAAGAGTCTGAGCGCGCCCATGTAGGCATCGTAACGCTCGTAGAATGACATGCAGTGCAGGGCTTCCCCGACGAAGGCTATCCCGCTCTTGCCGCGGGCGGCCATCTCCTTCACGAACGCGTAGATGCCGCTCCTGTTTTCCATTAAAAGGACATCCGCAGGGAGCGCTTTGTCCTCGAAGGTGACGGCGGTGTCTATGAAGACAACGGGAAGCCCCAGCGTGCAGAGCATGGCGCTGTATGCGCCGTGGAACATCTCGACGCAGAAAATCCCCGCCGACCGCTGCAGGTCGAAATTCGCGGGCAGGGTCAGGTCCTCAAGCTCCTGGGGCATGACCCGGTAGATGGTGAAGCCGTATCCCATCTGGGATGCTTCTTCCTGCATCTCGTCCATCATCTTCGCGGAGAAATGGGAGGCCCCCAGCGCGGATGCGGTCAGCAGCACCAGCTCCTTCCGCTCCCTATCGGGGCCGCCTGATTCCGGCTGGGCGAAAAGCTTGTAGCCCATCTCGGCCGCTTTCTTGAGGATAGTCTCGCGCGTCTGGTCGGCGATGATCCCCGTGCTGTTGATGGCCTTGGAGACGGTGTTCCTGGAAAGGCCCAGTTCGTTGGCGATGTCCTGTATTGTCACTTTTCCTGCCATACTTTTACTGTAATACATAACAGTGATTGTGTCAAATGCACAATAAATATTTTTTTTGTAAAAATTGATTTTACAGGCATTATATGGAAAAGAAACGCTATTATGCATCAAGTGTAAAAAAAAAGCCGATTTTGCACAATTTTTTCTTGACAAAATGCGTAAGTGCTTTTACAATTTTCTTGAAAATGCAAAAGTGCATTGTGACATTTTTTTACGGAGGACTTTATGAGGTCTAAGACACTAGGCTATATGCGGCAGCACTGGCAGCTGTACGTCATCTTCCTCTTGCCGGCTCTCGTGCTTACCATCATCTTCCGCTACATACCGATGGGCGGAATTCTCATTGCTTTCCAGGACTACAACCCCATACGCGGGCTGCTCGCAAGCCGCTGGGTGGGCTTAAAGCACTTTTCCCGCTTCCTGTCCTCGCCGGATTTCCTCTCATACCTGGCCAACACGCTCAAGCTGAGCGTCTACGGGCTCCTGTGGGGCTTCCCGGTACCGATCATCCTTGCCCTCCTGCTCAACCGCATCCGGAGCAGCGGGGTCAAGCGCAACATCCAGCTGGTGCTTTACATGCCCAACTTCGTTTCGGTCATCGTCGTCTGCGGAATCGTCAGGATCATGCTGTCCGTTACCGGGCCGCTGAACCAGTTCCTGGAGACCCAGATCAACTTCATGACCATGCCGGGAGCCTTCCGCAGCATCTACATAGCGAGCGGCATCTGGCAGGGGGCGGGATGGGGCTCCATCATGTACACGGCGGCCCTCTCGGGCGTCAGCCAGGAGCTGAGGGAGGCGGCCATACTGGACGGCGCGAACGTGCTGCAGGAGGTGCGCGTGGTGGAGTGGCCTGCCATAAAGGACATGGTGATAATCCAGTTCATCCTTCAGGCGGGCAACATCATGAGCATCGGATTTGAGAAGGCCTTTGCCCTCCAGACGGACCTGAACCTTGCCAGCTCGGAGATTATCGCGACCTACGTGTACAAGAAGGGACTCCTTGACGGGGACTACAGCTTCTCCACGGCGGTGGGACTCTTCAATACCGTGATAAACGTCATCATGCTCCTTATCGTGAACAAGGTGACCTCAAAGATGAACGACGTCCAGGGACTGTAAGGGGGTATGGGAATGGAACAGGCAGCAAAAATGACGCGGGGCCCGCTCATCAGGGCTTCCTGGCAGGACAAGCTCATAATCGGGATAGGATACATACTTCTGGGGGCATTCGTCCTGGCAATCATAGTCCCCATGGTCTACATCGTGGTCGCGTCGTTCATAGACCCCGTCACCCTGCAGAACAAGGGGGTGACGATGGACTTCAGCAAATGGACGCTGACGGCATACGAGAGGGTGCTTTCCAACAAGGCCATCTGGACGGGCTTCAGGAACGCCATTGTCTATTCGGTCCTCTTCACGGTTGTGTCCGTTGTCGTGACCATGCTGGCGGCATACCCCATGTCCCGGCCTGACTTCAGGGGCAGGGCCTTCTTCAACGTCATCTTCGTCATCACGATGTTCTTCGGCGGCGGGCTCATTCCCACCTACCTGCTGATAAGCGACATGGGCCTGCTGAACAGCGTCTGGGCTCTCATACTGCCTGGGGCTTTCAGCGTGTGGAACATGATAATCGCCCGGACCTTCTACCGGGGCGTGCCGAAGGAACTGCAGGAGGCGGCCTTCGTGGACGGGGCGAGCGAGCTGACCTATTTCTTCCGCATCCTGCTCCCGGTCTGCACGCCGCTTATCACGGTGCTCGCCCTCTGGCAGTTCGTCGGCATGTGGAACAGCTACTTTGACGCGATGATTTACCTGAACGACGCGGCCAAGCAGCCGCTCCAGCTGGTGCTCCGCTCCATACTGATCCAGAACCAGCCGCAGCCGGGCATGATCGCCGACATGCAGAGCACTGCCGCCCGTGCCCAGCTTGCGGAGCTGCTCAAGTACGCGACGATCATAGTGTCCAGCCTTCCCCTGCTTGTCATGTACCCCTTCTTCCAGAAGTACTTTGACAGCGGGATTATGGCCGGTTCAATAAAGGGATAGATAGAAGAATAGGAAAAAGGATATTCAGAAGAATTCATTTTTTGGAGGATATATATGAAAAAGATGATGAGAATGACATGCCTTGCCGCCCTTGCGCTGGCAGGCTCGGTGCTCTGCGGCTGCGGCGGCAGGCAGCAGGTCGCGCTTAACAAGGGCGAGGTAGAGCAGGTGGATCCCGCCACTCTCGCCTTCCCGCTCAAGGAGAAGGTCGTGCTGACGGGCATGACGAGCTTCCCGGCGAACACGGAGTCCGACCCCAACAAGCGGACGATTTTCCGCCGCCTGCAGGAAAAGACGAACGTTGAGATAAAGTGGACCGCCATGCAGAGCGACCAGTGGAACGACAAGATTACGCTCGCGATGGCCAACCCCAAGACGCTGACGGACTTCGTCTTCACGGCGAACTTCAACGACTCCAGCCTGCTCAAGTATGCAGACCAGGGCATCATCATTCCCCTTGAGGGGTATATAGACGCTTACATGCCAAACCATTACTGTCCAAAATGAATTAGGTACAGTTTAAAGTCTGTAATTCGTGAT
>CAMJZA010000076.1 GCA_946410085.1 uncultured Treponema sp.
AACCACTGACATACGGAATATGAGTCCGTTGTTCTACCGACTGGACTACGCCACCGTGATGTTCTGTATCATATACGCTTTATCCCTGTATGTCAAGGGGGTAACAGGGTTCTCAGTGAAAAAAATACAAAAAAAAAGCCCCGGAAGCAGGCTGCCCCGGGGCTTTCTCTCTTTCTGCAGGCGTTCAGTGTCCGCCCGACATTCTTTCTCTTACTATCTGACTCTTACTATCTGAAAATCAGAATCAGCACCTGGGACACGATGACGACCGCAATCAGGGCAACCGGATAAGTTGATGCATACGCGGAAGCAACGTCTTCGGTTCCCGCCGTGTTGATCAGGGTTCCGAGGGCAGGCGTTGAGGTCATGCCGCCGGTGATGGCCCCCAGGTTGTTCAGCAGGCTCAGGCGCAGCACGTAGCGGGCAAAGAGGTAGCCTGCAACCATCGGCAGGGTCGTCATGATGATGCCATAGATGAAGTAGACGCCCTTGAAGTACTTGACGAAGTTGGCACCGCCGGGGATACCGGCACCGATCAGGAAAAGCATGAGTCCCAGCTCGCGGAAGACCTTGAGGGTCTCGTTGTTCGGCGTCATGGAAAGCTTTCCGAAGTGGCCGAAGTGACCGAGCAGGAGGGAAATCAGGAGGCAGCCGCCCGTCGTCGTCAGCGAGAAGTTGCCGAACTTGACGGACCCGACGAGGATGCCCAGCACTGCCGCAAGGGAGAAGGGCATGAAGCCGAAGGTATCCACTTCGATCAGCTTGCCGCTGAACTTCTTTGCCGTACCCGTACTGGCAACGACAATCTTCTTGCGCTCTTCGGCCATGTCGGCACCGAGGATTTTCGGGATGATCTGTACGAAGAGGACGACGCCGACGACTCCGTACAGGTAGGCAATGCCGTGGCCGACCGCAACGATGTCCTCGTATTCTGCGTTGACGGTTGCCTTTGCGGCACTGAAGGCCGGCGTACTGGTCAAGGAACCGGAAAGGAGTCCGACGAGCATTGCACCCGCTTCCTCCAGGTCACGGCCGAAGACCTTGTTGTCAAACACGATGCATCCCGCGCAGGACAGGCCGCCGAACAGGATGACGACCACCGCAATCAGGACGTATGACTTGAAGTTTTTCTTGAAGTTTCCGATGAAGTTCGGCCCCGCAATGAAACCGACGGAGGTCACGAACAGGATCAGCCCCAGGTTTTCGATGACCTTGAGGGCATTGCCCGTATAGGACCTGGACGCATCGCCTACCTTGATGGCAAGCTGGGCATCAAGCGCGCCGTAGAAGAAAGCACCCGCCAGCAGGGCGATGATGAAGACACCCGCCGTTCCGAGCGAAACGCCCTTTATCGTAATCCTACCCAGCAGGTAACCGACGGCAGCAATCGTAAAGACGAAAAACAGCAGAAAGGTTATCGCCTTGACTGAAAGTATTCCTCCAAAAAGAGTCATGTTACACTTCCCTATTTACCAAGATTTTATCGTACGGAGCTGCGCAGGTCAGGACTGCTGCTCTATGCGGTAATGGACTTCATTTGAAAACAGCTGCTTTGCAGCCAGGCTCACGACCTTGCCGTCATGCTCTTCGACTTCCGGATCCTTCAGCATCGCCAGCTGGTAGGCACGGCGGCTGGCAGCAGCGGTTATCTCGTAGATGCTGCCCTTGAACTTTACCAAACGTTCCAATGGAAAAATCATTACAGTACCTCAATATAGCTTAATATTGACAATTGCCATAGAGTATACAGTTTTTCAGAACCCTTGTCTATGCAGAAAAATGCGATTTGCCGATATTTGCCGGGATTTGCCTGCCTGTCCGGCAGAAAGCTTGCCCCCGGCTGCCGTTTCCGCTACAATGGCGGCGTGGGCGAACGGAATACACGCATGCAGGCAATCATACTCAGCGTCAGGAAGACCGGGGAAAGCAACAGCCTCGTGACGATGCTCACGGACCGGGAGGGGCTGTGCACGGGCATGCTCTACGGCGGCCCCAAAAGCAGGCTGCGCTCGCTCGTCCAGCAGTTCAACAGCGGAACCGTCTGGCTCTATGAGGACAAGGCCCGGCAGTCGGCCAAGATAACGGACTATGCCGTCAGCGCCATACACGAGCGGCTCAAGGCGAGCCTGCCCAAAATCTGGGCGGCATCCCTTGCTGCGGAAATCGTGCTGAAAACTCAGGCGGCAGGCGATGCGGAAGCGGCGTTCACCCTCCTGTCCGCCTTTCTGGACGGAACCGATGCAACGGACGAAAACGGCACGCGGCTGGGGACCATCCGCTTTCTCTGGCGCTATCTGGGCCTGCTCGGCGTGCAGCCCCCCGTCGAAGACTGCAGGGGCCGCTTTCAGCTGAACGGGGAAGCGGCAGCCTACCTGGAGGCGCTCAACAGCAGAAGTCCGGGTGAGGTCAGAAAGCTGCTGCTCGATGCCCAATCCGTCTTTCAGCTCAAGAACCTGACGTTCAGCCTCATCGAAGAGGCAGCAGGCAGGCAGCTCAACACGATAGCCTGCGGCTTTTCAATGCTGTAAGCCCGCCTCCGCCACAGCGCAAAAGGAACTGCGGCAAACCGCAGGGAAGGCTCTGGAATGATTTCGCCTTTTACGCTACAGTAAGGAAAACTTACAGGGGATGGGAAGGCAGTGTCCGTTTGGCATATAAAAGAGATCTCAAAAGAAACCGTTGCCGCGTTGGAACAGCGCTACGGGCTGGACGCAATCACCGCAAGCATATTTGCCCGGCGGGGCATTACCGCAGGAAAGGAGGTCCTCTATTTTCTGGAAGACGACCTCCGTTTTCAGCAGAGCCCTTTTTCCTTTACGGGCATGGAAGATGCCGTTGACCGCATCAACGATGCAATCGAAGAAAAGGAAAAGATACTCATTTTCGGGGACAAGGACGTTGACGGCGTAACGGCGACAACCGTCCTCTATGACTACCTCGTTTCTGCCGGTGCCGACGTGCAGTACCGGCTGCCGCAGGGAACCGAAGGCTACGGGCTTTCCATGGAGGCCGTCGACGATTTTGCCGCCGCCTACGGGTCGCTGATCATAACGGTGGACTGCGGGATTTCGAACAATGCGGAAATCGCGCATGCGGCAGAACTCGGCATGGACGTCATCGTTACCGACCACCATGAACCGCAGGAACAGCTGCCCGCCCCGGCAATCATCCTGGACCCCAAGTGCGTCAGTCTGGTGCACCGGAATTTCTTCCGGGACATCTCGGGCTGCGCCGTTGCCTACAAGCTCGTCAGCGCCCTCCGCTTCTCAAAGAGCAGCTGGTACAAGCAGCCCGTTACCCTGCTGGACGTCCAGGCGGAAGGCGGCAGCCTGTGCGTCAGCGCCCTCAAGACGCGGAACCTCTTCCCGACGAGCAGCATCCTGACGGAACGGCTGGACGCTGCAACTCCCGCTGGTGCCAGCGCCCTGCCCGACTTCCTGCGGGGAGAAATCATCGCCGTCTGGGACAAGGCGGCAGTCGCATCGCTGCTCAGGCAGAGCTTTTTCGCCTCCGCGGATTTTGAACTGCATGACGTGCGGGAACTGATTTCAGCCTTGGTTCCGGCATTCGCAGCCCTCCCCCTCTCGCAGGTCAAGAGCATGTCCCGGCTTGCAAAATACGGAAATCACCCCCCGACCCAAATCGGGGGCCTCTACAACATATTCGTTACCTACGCCCAGATGGAACTGAAAAAGCAGTTCCCTGCGCTCAAGGGACAGGAAGAAAAAGACCTGCAGCTCGTTGCGCTTGCGGCAGTTGCGGACATCATGCCGCTCAGGAACGAAAACCGCATCTTCGTCAGGGATGCCCTCCGCTCCCTGAACGAACGGCACATCCGCCCGGGCCTCCTGGAACTCATGGCAAGCCTGGACATGCTGGGCAAACGGATTCTGTCCAAGGACCTCGGCTGGACGCTGACCCCCTGCCTGAACGCACCCGGCAGGCTCGGACAGTCAGCCATTGCGGCGGGCCTGTTCACGGAAACAGACGTCCGCACGCGGGAACGCCTTGCGGAACAGATACGGGACTGCAACAACCAGCGCAAGCAGCTCTCGCTCGATGCAGAAGGCTATACGGCGCTCGCAGCAAAGGCTTCCGTGGAACAGCACAAGGGCAAGCTCTGCCTCGTCATAGACGAGCGGATCAACAAGGGCATCACGGGCAGCGTTGCGGCAAAGATTGCGGAACGCTATGACCTGCCGGCGCTCGTCGTTACCTTCGTTGATGACGTTGCAACCGGCTCCATGCGGTCGGCACGGGGCGTCAATGTTTCCGACTTCCTCAACAGGATGGAAGGCATCTTCCTGAGCCACGGCGGCCACATCGGTGCGGGCGGCTTCAGCTTTAAGCGGGAACGGCTTGCCGAGTTTGAAGAAGCCGTCAACCGGCTTGCGGAAACGCTGGAATTAAAGGAAGCAAAAGCCGATAGCTATGATATAGATGCAAATATTCCGCCTAACTATCTGACGCCTGCGTTGTTAAAGATAGCAGACATGATGGAACCATTCGGCGAGGAAAACCCGCCCCTGCTGTTCCAGACAAAGGGCGTGCCGGTTTCCCGGGCCAGTACGATGGGGAAAGGTGAGCGGCTGCACCTGAAGCTTGAACTCGACTGCGGGAAATACAAGTGGCCTGCGGTATTCTGGGGAGCAGGAGACCGCCTGCACCGGGACTTTGAAGTCGGCGACAGGCTTGACCTGCTGTATCATGTTGAGCGGAACTACTTTAACGGGGCAGAAATTCCCCAGGTGATGATCGTTGACATGCGGAAATCGCAGTAATATACAGGAGTAAATCAGGAGATTGAAATGAAACGAATCGGAAGCTTTATCTGCTGCCTGCTCATGCTTGGAGCGGCGGCTGTCGGCAGGGCATCGGCAAAGGACGCCCTCTTTGAAGGCGAGGACTACAGCCTCTCGGTCCGCTACAACGAGAAGCCCTGTCCGGGGGACGCAGTGTTTGCCCGGATGGTCATCTCGCAGAACAGCAGGCAGAACAAAAAAATCAAGCTGAACCTCGAAAAAACGGAAGCGACGCTGGAGCTCTATCAGGACGAAAAGCTGCTCGACAAGTCCGACTTCTACATTCTGGAAGGAGATTCCTCCCGTTCCTCCGTCACCATGCTGACCGGCATTCCCCTCTCGTCATGGTGGAACAGCGACAACAACTACAGCCTCAAGGTTACCTACAGGCTCACGACGGGCAGGTTCTACGACTTTACCCTCCCCTTTGCGCTGAGCTACAAGAAGTTTGTCGAAGAGACCATCCCGCTCGACACGAAGAATACGGAAATCAGGACCGACACCAGCCCCAAGCGCATGGGCCAGATAGAAAAGCTCAACAGCATCCTTGCAACCGTCAACAAGGACCACATCTACCAGACAAAAAGCTATTCCGCACCGACAACGGCGACACGGCGGACTTCATACTTTGCAGACAGGCGCATTTACGCCTACAGCAACGGCAAGTCTTCGACGAGCCTGCACTACGGCATTGACTACGGTGTTCCGACGGGAAGCGACGTGACATCCTGCGCTGCGGGCAAGGTCGTCCTTGCCGAAGACCGGGTCACGACGGGCTGGAGCGTCGTCATCGAGCACCTGCCCGGGCTCTACAGCCTTTACTATCACATGAGCGAGCTGAAGGTAAAGGAAGGCGACACGGTTAAGGAAGGACAGCTGATCGGCCTTTCCGGGGCAACGGGTCTGGCAACGGGCCCCCACCTCCACTGGGAGATGCGGCTCAATATGGCAGCCGTAAACCCCGATTTCTTCACGGAAAACTTCACGTTTGCGTCTGCGAACTGACGAGGGCAAGGAAGGCATCCTCGTCGATGACCGGGATGCCGAGCTTTGCCGCCTTCTCGTTCTTGGCAGAACCTGACGCCGTATCGTTCGTAACGAGATAGCTCAGCCCCTTGACGACGGAGCTCTTGACGCTCCCGCCCTGTTCCTTCACGAGGTTCTGGGCATCGGTCCGCTTCATCGTCCTCAGTTCCCCGGTAAAGCAGAATGACATGCCCGTCAGGGTCAGCGTCGCATCCTTTTCGAGCAGCGAAATGGTCCCGCTGCCGACAAGGGCCTGCATCTCATCGCGGTTTTCGGCAAGCCCTTCGACAAGGGTTTTCGCCATGATGTCGGCAAAACCGTAGACCGAGGCAGCCTGTTCCGGCGTCAGGGCAAGGATTTTTTCAAGGCTGCCGTAGCCTGCCTCCGTCAGCTTTTCCACGACCGTCTCGCCGATTCCTTCAATGTCAAAGCCCGCAATGAAGCGCTCCAGGGAAACCCGGCGGTGGGCCTGTATGGACTGGACGACTTTCTTTGCCCCCAGGGACTGCTTTTCCCTGGAAAGGCTTTCCTCGCCCAGAAAATAGGGGGACAGCTTTTCTTCGGTAAGCGTATAGATATCGCTGACAGAGCGGAGCACGCCGTCCTGAAAGAGTGCCCGGATGAGCTTTTCTCCCAGGTCGCGGATGTCCACGACGTTCACCCATTTCATGATCTGGTGCAAAAGGCGCTTGGGACAGGCCCTGTTCGGGCAGAAAAGCCTCGTTCCTTCGTCCACGAGCGTACTGCCGCAGCTTGAGCAGACCGTCGGGAACACGATGTCCTGCTCGTCCGCCGCTCCCGGAAACAGGGCCAACTGACCGCCGCTCCTGTCCGCGCCGCTGCCGTCAGGACTGCCAGCGCCGGTCGCACCAGCGTTCCTGCCGGCACCGGACGGAATGACGCTTTCTATCTTGGGAATGATTTCTCCCCGCTTGACGACGACGACGTGACTGCCGATCCTGAGCCCCAGATTCCGTATCGTATTCGGATTAACGACGCTCGCCCGCTGGACAGTCGTCCCGTTCAGTTCCACGGGGTCAAAGACGGCGACCGGCGTATAGGTCGCACCGGACTCGCCCCACTCCACCTGCCGGACGACGGTAACCGCTTCTTCAAGGCTGAACTTAAAGGCAATCTGCCGGTCAGGCCGGGCGCGCATCGCATCCTCATGGTTGACGGCCCGCTCCTTGATGACCAGCCCGTCTATGTCATAGTCCAGCTGCCCGCGGCCTTCCATAACGGAAGCCCGGTAGTCTATGACCTCTTCCGGCGTCCGGCAGATCCGCAGGGGAGACGTCGTAAAGCCGAGGGCCGCAAGCCAGTCAAGCTTTCCGACTTCATCCGCATAGGGCTGCCCGCCCTCAGAAGCCCAGACGTCATAGGTGATGAGGGTCAGGTAGCCGCTCCCGCTCCCGTCCTTGCGCTTCATGAGGCCGTTGGCAGCGTTGCGGCAGTTCGCCTTGTCCGAAAAGTGCTGTTTGTGTACGGCATGGGTCATGATGACCTCACCGCGGATGCCGCCGGTAAAGGGAACAAGGCTGCCGTCCGCTGAACGCAGCTCCAGCCTGACCCCCTGCATCCTGACGGCGTTTGCCGTGATGTCATCGCCCACGTTGCCGTCGCCCCGCGTAACCGCCCGGATCAGGCGTCCTGCCCCGTACTGCAGTTCAAGGCTTGCACCGTCGAGCTTGTATTCGACCAGATATTCATCGTAACGGTGCCGGGCCGCCCAGGCAAGGAATTCCTCCGGGGTTGCCGCCTTTTCCTGACTGCCCATCGGCATGATGTGGCCCGCCTTCGCGAAGTTGCCGCTGTCCGCCCCGACCCGCTGCAGGATGGGGTTGGAAGGATCCTTTTGCTTGAGCTCGTCCCAGAGCCGGTCAAATTCCGCATCGCTGACCTCGCCCTCACCGTTGTAATACGACTCCTGATAGCGGGAAATCAGAGATTCCAGTTCCGCAATCCGGCTCCTGTCCTGCCGGTCTGTCTCCTGCGCCATCAGTCCTCATCCTTTACGAAAAAGAGTTCCCGGATCATGCGGTCCGCATCCAGGCCCTTCTGCTCAAACTTTGTCCGCGGCCGCCACTCCTGGTGCGGGGCAAAGTCCGCATATTTGTTCGAAAGCCCCCCGGTTGCCTCAAGTTCCTCCAGGGCGGACCGGGCATATTCTTCCCAGTCGGTCACGAAATACAGGTAGCCCCCCGCAATCAACTTTGAGGCAAGGAGTTCGGTACGGGGCCGCTGCATGAGCCGCCGCTTATGGTGCTTTTTCTTTGGCCATGGATCAGGAAAGAAGATGTGGAATGCCTCTATCGAGCCGTCGGGAATCATTGACTCCAGAATCTCAAGGGCATCGTGTTCGATGATAAAGAGGTTCTTGAGCTGGCGTTTCTTTATCTCGCCCAAAAGCCTTCCGACTCCGGGAACGTGGACTTCAATGCCCAGATAGTTCATGTCGGGGTGCTCTGCCGCAATCTGCGCAGTCGCCTGCCCCATGCCGAAGCCGACTTCAATGGTAACGGGGTTCGTATTGCCGAAAATCTCCGCAAAATTGAGCGTCCGGTGCTCAAAGGGAATGCACCAGACCTGATGCAGTTCCTCATAGTTGCGCCGTTCGCTCTCGGTCATCCGCCCTGCCCTGATCACATAGGTGCGGACAGGCCGGTTAAAGAAGCCCCCGCCCCCATCGTCCGCTCCGGCAGCATCATCCTGCCCGCCGCCTTCATCAGGTCCGGCATCCCCGCCCTGTCCGGCGAAATCTCCGGCTGCATCGTCTTCGCGACGGTGTATAGGAACGGAATCATCAGAGGATGCGGAATCCCCTGAATCAAGACTGCTGGCATTGTCACTTTCGTCAGACACTTTCACCCCTCTCAAATCACGGTATTTCTTCGAAGGGAAAAAGGCACACCGTATCCCCCTCCGGGGAGATACAGCAGAACCGTTTCCCGTTTATATGCTTGTTCGCTTTCTGCGTACTACTATCTTTATCTATTTCGCCGAAAATTGCAAGGCGTCCGCTCCTGTCAAAATAGGCATAGCGCCGCAGGTAGTCCCCGGACGCCATGAGCTGTGCCCCGGAACGGGCAGCCATGAGCGCATCGTAGCGGAGCGAAAAAGTCTGGCGGACGCTGGCACCGTAGATATCCGTCAGGGTCAGCTCATAGTCATCAGGCGGCATGACGGTTCCCGGAGCCGGTGAAAAAACGGAAAAATAGCAGTCCCCGGAAGCTTTCGTGACGGCAAGGCTCTGCCAGCGGAGGGAGGCCCCGGCATTCCGGAGCGAAAGGGATTTCACGCCCCCGCAGTTTTCGGTCTGCACGAACACGACCAGGTACTGCTCCCCCGGCTCCCCGGCAGAAAAATCATAGACGATATGCGGTTCAACACCCGCAAGTGCCAGACGCCCGCCCTTGCAGGCGCCGCAGCAGGCGGCAAGGAAAGCAGCGGCAAAACAGAAAAAAAGGCGGGCTTTTTTCCTCATGAAAAGTTGAACTTCATGTTGATAACCGTAAGGTCGCTTGTCGAGAACTGGTTGACGATTGACTCGAACTTGACCCCGACCTTCTTACAGGCATCATCAAGATAGGACATATAGTAGAGGCCCAGACCGGTGTCTCCGTCGTCCTCCATCTGCTTGTAGAAGTCGACGATGGAAGTCTTGCTCGTGTTCGCCGCCATCTTGCTTTCGATGTCGTCCTTGACTTCCTGGAATTCGTCTGCCTTATTGTAGAGCGTTATGTTCAGCGTTCCCCGCTTTCCGATGGCCGAGGAGGAACCTCCGATCTTCCAGGCGAGAAAGACGAGTTCCCGTTTCTGTATGAGCTGGTCGATTATCTTGGAGCGGATTTCCTGATCGTAGACGAGGGTTTCGGAGTTGTCGATGCCCTTGTACAGGATGTTTGCCTCCTTGCGCATGTTCGTATTCTCACAGTTCAGGGCAAGTTCCATGATCATCAGGGAGATGTACTCGGGAATCTTGGACTTGTCCATGTATTCCTTCAGTGCGAGGCGCAGGATGGAAAGCATGGCGTCAAAGCCGTTCTTCTTGTAGAAAAGGGTGATGATGTACCAGTTCATCAGGCTCAGGCGGTTCAGGAACTTCTCGGTCATCAGGAGGTAGACGTTCTTTTCTTCCGGTGAATACTCCGTGTTCGCCATGATGCCCTTCCAGACGGGGTCAAGGATCATCTGCCGGCACTGCTGGATGACGTTGTCCTTTATTGCCAGATGCTTGCGCAGCTGTACGTCGGGGATTTTCGTCTGTTCATCGATGAGCTGCCGCGGATTCTGCCGGTTGTGGACGCGGACACAGTCACATTTGATGAGGGCGTCATAGATTTCGCGGTCAAACTGCTGATAGAGGATTGAATAGACGATAATCTTGGACAGGTCCATGACATCCTGCCGGTGGGAGACGAATTCCGGCATTGAAATCTCAATCTTGGAAATATAGTCGACCAGAATCATGTTCTGGATTGAGGCGGGTGAAAAATGAGAAAGGCTGATGCCGTACTCTTCAACCCCTTCTGCCAGCTTGAAACGAAGCAGTTTCTGCTTTCTGCTTATAAAATGGGAGGCCCCCTCGTCTGTCAAAACAATCTTCAGGGGAAGGTCAAGCATGAATTTCTTTTCGCCGGCGCTCATCTAAAACATTACTCCTACAGTCTGAAACAACAGGCTTCATTATATATCAAGAAGCTTGCAATGTAAACAGCAATAAATTATTATAATTCCATGCACGGAAAAATGCAAAGGATTTTTTTTCGTTTTCTGACGCTCTGTACCCTGCTCCCGGCCCTGCCGGCCTTTTCCCAGACCGCAGGAACGAGCGTTGAACTCTACAGCTTCTTTATCGGAAGGGGATACAAAACTGATTATCAGGGACTTTCCCCCAGCCAGAGCGATATATACCCGCGGAATATACTCATCAGCCTCCCTGCGTCTCAGGCTGCCCCGGACCAGACCGGGACGCCGGCGGGGAACACCGGCAGTTCCCCTGCTTCCGGCCAGAACAGCGAGTCCCCGCAGGCCGCAGGGCCGGGAAAGCGGCTGGAAAACATCATCCTCATCTTTCAGCAGCGGGACGTCGCAGAGTCCCGGGAACGCTTCCTGGAGTTCACGGAAGAGCTTACGGAACTCAGCCTGCCTTTCAGCATCACGCTCCTCCTTGCGGCAAACGAGGAAGCCATGCGGATTCCCGTCACGGATGAAGCCTTTGAACATCCGAAAGGCATCCGGGTATTTGCCGGAAACCTTGAAAACGGCGAAAACAGCTGTGCCATCATCTGTAAAAAAGCACTGCGGAACAGGATTTCAGCAGGCAGCGGAGGTGAAGTTTCACCCATCTGGCTCGTCAGGGCCCTCAAGGAATCCTGTGCGGAAAACGGCATTTCCGTCCGTCTCCCCAACTCTGCCTCCTTCCTCTACCGCCTCGGCCTCATCAGCGAAGACGAGAGCCTTGCCCCCTTCCTGAGCGACTCCATCCCGGCAGCGGGCCTCTCCCTGAAAGCGGGCGAGGACTTCGGTACGTCCCTGCTGACCGCCCTGCAGAAGCTCGCCAGGACAAACACGGACAGCTGGGACAGCCACTATTCCTTTGTTTCCATCCTCTCGCTGGAATTCTGGCTCGACGAAACCTTCTTCCTCCTCTGCTACATCGCAACGGCATTCGCCGTCCTGCTCCGGCTCTGCTTTTCGACGGTCCGGCAGACCGAGCGGAACAAGGCAATCATCAAGGACCTCTCCCAGTCCTGGTACCTCATCATCGTCCTGCTCGCCTTTACGCTCGGCATCCTCCAGCTGTCACAGAAGATTCCCGGCCTCAACTCACCCTTCATTGCGGCAACGCTGGGAGAGCGGATCGCCATCGTCATAGCGGCAAGCCTCCTGTTCTTTACGGTCCTTTCCAAACTGAAGATAATCATCAGCAGCGAAAGCGTTTCCCGGATCATGCTCTTCATGGCGGCATGCAACATCTTCATTTTCTGTGCGCAGGACATATCCTTCCTCTTCCTCTTCCTCTCAGAGTATGTCACCTGCCTGATTGCCCGGCGGGCAAAACGGAAACTTCCGATCATCGTGAGCCTGATCCTCATGTTCCTCCCCTTCATTCCCCATGCGGTCAACATCCTGATGTCCGCAAATCCCTGGGCACTTGCCCGCCTGTCCAATCCCGGCCTGACGGGCAACCTGATTACCGCCCTGATCATCTTTCCTTTCCAGCTCCAGTTCCTCCGCCTCATGATGCAGATGGAATTCTTTGTCCGGCGGAAAAGAAGCTTTGTCCTCGTCCGCCTGCTGAGCATGCTGCTGTTCATCGGAGCCTGTGTCTGCCTCTTTGCCTGCTCCTATTTCTTCGTCGTCAGGACCATGCTCTTCGCAAACCTCCCCGCCAGGGACGAACAGCAGCCGATGCTGCGGCCGGAGATGCTGCGGCCCAGTTTCTCGGAGGAAGGAGACGAGGACTATATCCGGGCCAGCTACAGTACGGATGACTTCATGGAATACAAGTTCACGAACGTCATCGTCGCCCCGGCGGAAGGCGTCAGCGTCCTGCGCTATGACATTTGCCTGGAAACGGAAAGCGGCATTCCGCTCAACGACTGCAACTACGGCTACAGCCTGAGCGGCAGGCACAAGGCCTACATCGAAATCCCGGACAACCCTTCTTCGGCACTCGACATTGTATTTACCTGCGAACGGGACGTAATCCCCGTCGCCTTCATTACAAGCTACCTGCAGAATGCGGACGGGAAGCTGTTCATTGAACGGGATTCCCTGAACATGGTTTCGGGCGGAAAAGGCGGGGAGTCCGGCGGACCGGCAGGCAGTTCTGTCAGCACCGGAGGCAGTACTGAGAGCACCGGAGGCAGCGCGCCATGAACGTGTTCTTTCACGTTGACCTCGACGCCTTCTTTGCCTCTGTCGAACAGCTCGACAATCCCGCCTGGAAGGGAAAGCCCGTCATCGTCGGCGGGCTGCCGGGAGACCGCCGGGCAGTCGTGTCGACGGCGTCCTACGAGGCGCGGAAATACGGGATCCATTCGGCAATGCCCCTTTCCCGGGCGGTTCAGCTGTGCCCGAACGCCGTCTTTGTCAGGGGCCGCTACCGCCGCTATCAGGAGCTGTCTGACCGGATCATGGCGATTTTTGCCAATTACTCGCCCGACGTGACGCAGATGTCCATAGATGAAGCCTTTCTGGACATGACGGGGACGGAACGGCTGTTCGGCAAGGCTGAGGACACTGCCCGGCGGCTCCAGGAGGACGTGAAGGTGCAGACAGGCCTTTCCGTCAGCATCGGCGTTGCAGCGACGATGTACATTGCAAAGATAGCCTCCGGCCTGCACAAGCCGAACGGCCTCACCGTCGTTGCGGCGGGGAACGAAAGCGACTTCATGCGCCGCCTGCCGCTGGAAAAAGTCTGGGGCATCGGGGGCAAGACGCAGAAGCGGCTCAGGGACGCCGGTTTCTTTTCGACCGAAGACGTGTACAGCAAGTCAAAAAAACTCCTGCAGACGATTTTCGGGGAGAACACGGGGACCTTCCTCTATGAAGCAGTCCGGGGCAACGAGGGCATGAGCTTCGGCGAAGAGGCGAAAAACCATTCCATCAGCTCCGAACAGACCTATGACTTTGACCTGACCGACCGCTATGCAATTGAAACCGCCCTGATGGAACTGTCGATGAACGTCCTGTACCGGATGCACAAGGAGCAGGTCAAGTCACGGACGCTCGCCCTCAAAATCCGCTACGAGGACTTCTCGACGGTCAGCGTGCAGGAGACGGGCGATTTTTCCATTGCCCATGCCGATGATATGTTTGAGCGCTGCAAGCGGCTCTTTGACCGGAAATACGAGCACGGCAGGGGCATCCGCCTCCTCGGCGTCGCCTGTGAAAAGGTCTATGACCGGCAGACCCCGGAACAGAAAAGCCTCTTTGACTTCGGCGACGAAAAAAAGGCACGGATTGAAGAAGCCATATACGCCATGCAGGACCGGCACCCGGAAATCAAGATACGGAAGGCCCGGATGCTCGGGGACTAGGCGGGAAGCGGCGACCCTGCCGGTTCCCATGACGGCGGCAGCAGCTCAAAGGCCTTCCATCCCCAAGTCCTTTATCAGGGCAAAAAGGTAGGTCCGCTCTATGCCCAGACGGCGGGCAGCTTCAGCCTTGTTGCCTGCACTCGCCGCAATGACGTCTGCAATATAGGATTTCTTAAAGGCATTCACGGCCTCTTTCAGTTCCAGACAGGCGGCCGCACCCGCAGGAACTGCGGGCGAGCCCGAAGCCCTCTGCCGGACTGCCATGCCGCCCTGTCCGCCGGACAGGGGCACCCCCTCCGCAAAGTCAAGGTCATCGGCTTCCAGCCGGGTCCCCCGCCCCATGAGAACGGCCCGCTCAATGACATTGTGCAGCTCGCGGATATTTCCCGGCCAGTGGTAGGCTTCAAGCTTTTTGAGCGCCGCCGGAGAAAAGCCCTGTACCAGCCGGTTCTGCTCCGCTGCCAGCTCCCCCAGAAACAGGGTCGCAAGCGGAAGGATGTCTTCCTGCCGCTCCCGCAGGGGCGGGCAGCTTACGCTTATCATGTCCAGCAGGACAAGCAGCTCAAGGCGGAATGTTCCCCCGGCGGACAGGGCTTCAAGCTCCCCCGTTGCGGACGCAATGACCTTCAGGCCGTCCCGCTTCCCTTTGCCCGCACGGATCCGTTCCGTCAGAAAGGCATGCAGGGGGAGCTGGCAGGCAGGGGGGAGGCAGTGAATGCCGTCCAAAAAGAGCGTTGCACCGTCCGCAACTGCTTCCAGGCCGGAAAGGCTTCCGGCATCCAAATCCCGGCATTTGAGCTGCACAAACGGGCCGTGTACGGGCCGCTTCTCATGAATCTTTCGGGCGAGGTATTCCTTGCCGCTCCCCCGCTCACCCCGTATCAGCACGGGAGACGGAGAGGCTGCAACCGCATCGAGGGCGGCGAGCAGCCGTGTCATCCGTTTGCCTGTACTCGTAAATTCCTGCATGGTGCCTGTGTCCCCTCCCGACAACAAAAAAAGGCACACCACTCCCTGCGGGAGCAATGTGCCCTTCAGTCAGCTTTGAAAACGAAGCAAACGTTTACGACGACCGTTACTTGTTTCCGCGGTCTTTCATGCTGTCAGCAATCGTATAGCCTCCGTCGTCATCACTGCTTGAAGACATATACTGTGAAAGCTGAGCGCGCTCCTGTGCCCGCTTGTATTCCTTGATGGAGAAGGCAACCTTCTCTTTGTCAACGTCAACGGAAACGACATAGACGTTCACCTTGTCGCCCGGATTGAACTTCTTGACGGCCTCCTCAAAGGGCGTCTCGCGGTCATCGGAAATATTGGACTTGTTGACCAGGCCCTCAATGCCGCCCTCAGCCTTCACGAAGATACCGAAGTCGGTGATTGAAGTAACCTCGCCTTCAAGCGTAGTGCCGGGCTTGTGGGCAGCCGCAAACGCAACCCAAGGGTTGTCAGAAAGCTGCTTCACGCCGATGCGGATCCTGCGGTTCTGCTGGTCGCACTCGGTAATGACGGCATCAAGCTCCTGTCCGGCCTTTATCTCGCTTCCCGGATGCTTGACTTTCTTGGTCCAGGAAAGATCCTCACCGGAAAGGAATGCATCAATGCCCTCGTCAATCTGAACGAAAGCCCCGTTATTCGTAATCTTCACGACCGTTCCGTGCACCTTCGTGCCGACGGGGAACTTGTCGCCGATCGTATCCCAGGGATTCGCCGTTACCTGCTTGAGTCCAAGGGAAACACGTCCAGCCTGGATATCGTAGCCGAGGATCATGCACTCGACTTCATCGCCTTCCTTGAGCATGTCGGAGGGCTTGTTGACCTTCTTGGTCCAGCTGAACTCGGAAATGTGGGCAAGTCCCTCAATGCCCTCTTCAAGCTCGATGAACGCACCGAACTCGGTAAGCTTGGTCACCTTGCCCTTCACGACGTCATTGACGTGATAGCGGTCCTCAAAGTGCAGCCAAGGATCTTCGCTGAAATGCTTGAGCGAGAGGTTGATGCGCTTCTTCTCGGGATCCAGACGGATGACCTTGAGCTCAATCTCCTGTCCCTTCTTGACGAAATCCTTCGGACGGGTTACGTGGCCCCAGCTCATGTCGTTGATGTGGAGCAGACCGTCAAAGCCGCCCAGATCAATGAATGCGCCGAAGCTCGTGAAGGTCTTTACGGAACCCTTCACCGTATCGCCGATCTTTACTTCATTGAAGAACTTCTCGCGGTTCTCCTCGGTCTTCTCTTCGAGATACTTGCGGCGGTTAACGACAACGTTGCGCTTGCCCTCGCTATAGAGGCGCTCGATATAAAAGAGTGCCTTCACTCCGATGAGCTTGTCGGCCTTTTCAACCTTCTGGCTGTCTGCCTGACTGATCGGCAGGAAGGCATTGATTCCGCCGCCCAGATCGACCATGAAGCCGCCCTTTGTCTCGCTGGCAATCTTACCTTCGACGGCCTGCTTATCATTGAAAGCTGTTTTGAAGTTCTCCCACAGGCGCTTCTCATCTGCCTTAAGCTTGGAAACCTCAGGTCCATACTTGCCGAACTGGTTAATGAGGTAAACGGTTGTCGTATCACCGACCTTCGGCTTGTCATCCCCGAACTCGCTCAAGGGAATGCGTCCCTCTGACTTGCAGTTGACATCGACAAAAACCGTGTCATCCGTTACCTGAACGACTTTGCCCTCCACGAGTGCATTGTCCT
>CAMJZA010000077.1 GCA_946410085.1 uncultured Treponema sp.
AGGGTGCCTAGTGGGGATCGAACCCACGACAACCAGATCCACAATCTGGCGCTCTACCGCTGAACTACAGGCACCATCTAATTGACGTTTACGACTATACACCAAACCGCACTTTTTTGTCAATAAGCATTGACGCTTTTTTTTGCTTTTTTTCAAAAAAAAAATTTCCGAACCGTCAGGCACCCGGTATGCACCGTATTGAACACCCGGTATGCACCGTATTGAACACCCGGTATGCACTGTATTGAACACCCGGTATGCACTGTATTGAACACCCGGTGTGCATCGTATTGAACACCCGGTGTGCATCGTATTGAACACCCGGTGTGCACGGCCTTCCTTTACATTTTTCCCGCCTTTCACTAGAATATCCCTGCTATGAAAGAGAAGCGTTTCCTGTCGCCGTCACTGCTTTCCGCAGATTTTGCCCGTCTGGCTTCATCCCTGCACATGATTGAAGAGAAGGGGGGCTCATTCGTCCATATTGATGTGATGGACGGTCACTTCGTACCGCAGGTTACCTTCGGGGAACCCGTCATACAGTCCATCAGAAAGGAAACGAAGCTGCCTTTTGACGTACACCTGATGGTAGAAAAGCCGGAATCTTCCATTCCGTCGTACATTGCCTGCGGTGCAGACTTCATCACCTTTCACCAGGAAGCAACCTGCCATGCCGACCGCTGCGTACAGCTGATCCATCAGGCGGGAAAAAAGGCCGGCATTGCGCTCTGCCCGGCAACACCGGTCGAAAGCATTGACCTGCTGCTGCCGTTCATTGACATCGTCCTCGTCATGACCGTCAATCCCGGTTGGGGCGGGCAGAAACTTATTCCTTATACGGTAGAAAAAGTGCGGAAACTTGCCGATATTCAGAAGGAAACGGGCTATTCATACCGTATTTCCGTTGACGGCGGGGT
Organism: uncultured Treponema sp.; assembly: GCA_946410085.1. Lineage (GTDB taxonomy): Bacteria > Spirochaetota > Spirochaetia > Treponematales > Treponemataceae > Treponema_D. The sequence goes on from CAMJZA010000077.1 coordinate 918, forward strand.
AAATGCAGAAACACTGGGACCGCTGCTCGACGCCGGGGTGGACATCGTGGTGTCCGGCTCCTCATTCTTTAAGGGAGAGTTAGCGTGGGTGCATTGAGGACAGGGACTGTCATCGCATGTACATGTGCCGTATCTTTTTTTTCAGCCCCTTCTCATGCCGCCGCTGCCGCAGGAACTGCAATTCCCGTTGAAAGCGTCTTCTATGAAGAGGGAGAAAAGGCACAGATACTTGCAGAAGGCCTGTCTGCCTACAACCATAAGGACTACGCAAATGCAACGATCCTCCTGCGGGAAGCGGTTGCGGGCGGCAGCGGTAATCCCGACGTCCACTTCATGCTGATCATGAGCGAGATGTTCGGTGAAGATTACGCGTCCGTCATCAGTGACTGCGACAGCTTTGCAGCCTCCTATCCCGACAGTCCGCTCATTTCCAACGTGAATTACCAGAAGGGCAAGGCCCTCCACTATAAAGGCGACAATGACCAGGCGGTGATGGTCCTGAGCGACTTCTGCCATGAAAATCCCCAGAGCCCCGTCTATCCGTCTGCCCTCTATTGGATTGCAGAATGTTTTTACGAAGACTATAACTTTCAGACTGCAGAAGGCCTGTTCCAGCGGATCATCGACGTATACCCGGATGACAAGAAGGCTGTCGATGCAAAGTATAAAATCGATGCCATTGCACAGCGGGAACGGGAGCAGAAACTGCTCGACATCCTGAAGGCAAACAATGAAAAGTTTCTGGAGCAGAAGGCCAGCTACGAGCGGCAGCTCAAGAATTATGAAGGGGCAGACGTTTCAACCCTGAAAAAGGAACTTGCAGAGGCAAATGCACGGATACGGGAGCTTGAAAAGCTCCTGGCAGACGAGCGGACCGCCGTACAGGCGGCTCAAGCAGAAGCAGCCTCATACAAGGCAGAAGCCGCTGCCGCAAAGGCAGTGCCGCTGCCGCCTCCCGTACAGGAACCCGGCACAACGGCGGCTGCCCCAGTTTCCCCGGCACGGGGCATTACGGAACAGGAGCTGCTGCAGCTGAAACTGCGCGCATCCCAGCTCCAGCGCCTGCTGGATGAAAAATCCAGTGCGTCCCGGGAGAACAAGGCTGAGTAGGGGGAAACGAATGACAAGGCTCTTCAGGTATACGGCTTCCCTTCTGGCAGCATTCCTCATGTGTACGGCAGCAGTTCCGGCAGAAGAACCGCAGGCTGCCGGCGTCACGACCGCACGGGATTCCATTTTCCCCAAACGCTCCGGCAGTCCTGCTGCCGCCGGCTCCGGCGGCTCGCAGGCTGCTCCCGCACCGGAAGCACAGCCTGCACCGGAAGGCCGGACAGCCCCGGCCCGGCAGCAGGCCCCGGCAAGCTCTGCCGGCAATACCGCCGGCAGCACCGCAGGCGGAACGCCGGCAGTCCCGGCAGGAATACCGGCCGCAGATGCCTCAGAAGCGGCGGATCCTGCCGCACCTGCGTCCATTGATTTTTTCCCGACGGATCAGGATCCCTATTCCGGCTGGAAGTATTCCGTCTTCGAAAAGGCGACCTACCGGAGCGGACGCCTGCAGGTCAGCGTCAACGGCACGCAGGGATCGTTCGGCATCTATGAAATCCGCGATGACGGAAAGGCAGTCCCCCTCCTGAGCTCCTACGATTTTTTCAGTTCCACGGCATTCATGCTCCGCATCGGCAGGAAAGAATACCTCCTGAACTATGCGGGCGGCATAAAAAGCGAGGCGCGCCGGACGGAAGCAGGGCTCCAGCTTGCCTATACGATTCCGGGAAAAGCCTTTTTCCTCCTTGATTTTGTCTTTCCCGCCGTGGAAGCCGGCAGAACGGCGGAAAGTGCCGTACAGGTTACCCTGTATACGGTGAACCGGGGCGAAAACCCGCAGACATTTACAAACAAGGCTATTTTTGATACAATTCTCGGCGAAAGTTCTTCGCAGCATTTTTCGACGTACGAGAGTCCCGAGCTGAATACCCAGCGGAAATTCCAGACGATGAAGAATGACCGCTGGATCTGCTCGGCAAACAAGACCGCTTCGCTTGCCCTTGTGCTCTCCGGTGCCGGTATCTCTGAACCGGGCAGCGTTACGCTTGGTCCCATTGCAAGTCTTTCCGAGTCCTGGGAACCGACCGTCAACGACGGAAAGGGCTTTTCGACAGTCCTTTCCTATAACAATTCCGGTGTTGCCGTCAACTGGAAGACAGCCTACCTGCTTCCCGGACAGGTTGACACGAAGCGCTTCGCCATTGCGGCTACACATGACCGCAGGCTGCTGGATGCGCTGGAATCAGGCGGGGTTCCCTTCGCTGCAAAAGCGGAAGCCGTGCAGGACCGGCAGCAGGAAGAAGCCGCCGTCCCGCTTCCGGCAGCGGAAGCAAAGGAAGATGCGGCTCCAGTAGCAGAAGCGGCCCCGCTTCCGGCAGCAGAAGACCCGCCGCTCTCACCGGCGGCACAGGCTGTCACGGAAGCACAGCTGGATTTTGAATATATCCAGAACCTGATAGACTACATCGAGTCCCTGGAAGGGGAAGATGCGATAAACCGGGACGAGTACACGAGCCTGAACGAGGAACTTGACGCAATTTTTGAAAAAATAAGGAGTATGGGAAACTAAGCGATGACCTCGTCAGTTCTTCAATTCGCACGAAAACTCATGAGGCGCAGAAAATTCTCCCAGGTCATCAACCTGCTGGAAGCGAACCGGGGGAGATACAGCGGCTCCTATGAATACTATCTTGCCCTCGGAACATCCTGCCTCTATGTGGGCGATTACGGCAATGCCTGGAATTACTACGAAGAGGCCCGGAAAATCCGGGTACAGGGAACCGAGCTCTATCTGGGCCAGGCTGTCATCCTGCTGGGGCAGGGCAAAACGGAACGCGCCGTCCAGTATTACCTTGACATCCAGAGCCTGAATCCGAACAATACCGTCGCAGCAGAAGCCCTCGAATTCATCCGCAAATCAAACAACAATTACGATACAATCAGGGCCTATTTTGATTCCGGCAAAATAGAACGCTTCTATCCCCCGCTGGGAATGAACCCCGACCTGATACGGAACTGCATTCTGGGAGGACTTGCCCTGGGCCTGTGCATTTCCCTCGGCTTTGTCATCGGATACTTCCGCGCCCACCCCAGGCCGGTCAAGCCGGTTGACGCAAAAACCCAGTTCCTGCAGGACATGCAGCTGACCGAAAACGAAAAGCTTTCCCCCTCGCAGGGATTCTACCGCCCCCTGAGCGGAGCCGGAAGCGGGGCAGCCGCCGGGAAAGAGTCCGGCACTGCAGCCCCTGCAGGTACAGAATCCGCAGGAATGCCCGACAGAGAAGGGGCTGCCGTCTACGAGCTGAGCGATCAGGATATACGGAGCAGCTATGACAAAGCCCTTGACCTGGTCATCAAGGAGCGGGACAATGCCGCCCATGTGGAACTCAACCGGATCCTGCGGAGCAATGCCGCAGCGTCAATAAAGGCAAAGGCAAGCGACCTCCTGTCCAGCCTGTACAAGGTTCAGCCTGCGTTCGGCAACCTGAAGGACAACTTCAGCTATGCCCAGGTCGTACAGGATCCCGGCCTCTATGACGGCTGCTACGTGGAATGGAAGGGACGGATTGCAAACCCGGTGCAGGCAGAAGACGGCAGCATCAGCTTTGATCTGCTGGAAGGCTACGATACCAAGATTGTCCTCGAAGGAATCGTCAAGGTCTACATAGCGGAAGAGCGGACCCGGCAGTCAATAGACGGTACGATGGTCTACATGATGAAGCTCGACACCGAAAAGCCCGTCAGGATTCTGGGCTGCATTTCCCAGGTCGGCGAGTCATTCATCCTCTACGGCGTGTCGGTCAATCAGCCCGCCAAGGGCGACAGCCTCGAAGAACTGTCCGTCCACTGACAGGAGTGCAGGCTGCCGGCAGGCAGCGCCTCACAAGACCAGCTTATCCCATTCGTCAACGATATTGGCACAGCCGTCCATATCGATTTCGTCGCAGGCAGACAGGAGTTTTGCCAGCAGCTCCTGCTGTTCGGGCGGGTAGCGGTAGCCGGAAATCGTCTTGCATGCTTCTTCCAGCAGGTCCATGTCAAGGTCAAGCGCCGCCCGCCGGACCTTTTCAAATTCCTCCCGCAGCAGTCTCGGCTCGCATTCCGCTTTCAGGCTTTCATCTGCAGCCTCTTCCTTGCAGTAGGGGGCAAGGATCTGCTCGTAGGCCCGGTACTTTTCCAGTGCCGCAGCGTGATGCGCCCTGATATATGCAATGTCACCCGCCTTGCCCGCCTTCTCAAGCTCCGCCGCCATGTCGGACAGCTTCATTGCACCGATCTGCCGGGACGAACTCTTGAGCGCGTGGACTTCCACCGTGTAGGGCTCCCAGGCTTCCGCATCGAAGTGGGCCTGAACCGATGCCGACTTGGAAGGAATGAGGCGGTAGTACTCCTTCAGTATCTTGAGGAAAAGCTTCTCGCTGCCGATCAGCTTGATGGCAGCTGCCGTATCAAGGTCAACGAGGTTCTTGTCGAGCAGGGGAGGGTTGTCCTTCTCCTGCTGCAGGACAGCTTCCTTTTCGGCGCCGGAAAGCTTCCTGATTTTGTCCTTCGGCAGCCACTCCTTTATCTTCGAGATGAGGATGCGGACCTCAATCGGCTTCGGGATAAAATCATTCATTCCCGCCTGCAGGAAAAGATCCTTTGCGTTCCCGACCGCATTCGCCGTCAGTGCAATAATGGGAATGTCCTTGTACTCGGGATAGTCCTCGCGGATTTTCTGCGTCGTCTCTATGCCGTCCATCTCCGGCATCATGTGGTCCATCAGGATGATGTCGAATTTCCGCTCCTTCACCTTGCGCAGGGCTTCCCTGCCGCTCGTTGCCGCTGCCGTATTGAGCTTGAGCGGTTCCAGCAGGCCTTCTGCGACGGTTATGTTCACCGTATTGTCGTCGACGATCAGCACCCAGGCATCCGGCGCCGTAAAGTCAGTGTCGCCGTCATGGTCGATCGTCCCGGTAAACGAAATCTTTTCCTTATTGTAAATCATGGAAAGATTCATGCAGGAAAGGGGCTTCTTGACGATCCGCAGGTTCGGTATGTCCAGCTTGACCTCCGAAACGAAATCCGCAATGTAAACCGACGTTACCTCCGGATGGGCGGCAATGAAGGCCTTTGCCTTGTCGTCCTGTATGAGCTTTTCGCCGAAGAACACGAAGAACTCCGCATTCTCGCCGTACTTGATCTTGACGGCATTCAGGGCGTTTTCCAGATTCATCTGCTTGGGGGAGTTCATTGCCTCTATGCCCAGGCGCCTGCTGTCCCGCAAAAACGGCTCGCTGTGGCTCTTGTTCGTGAACAGGCCGAGCGCAACTTTATGATCGGGGAAGCGGACCTGCATGGCAGGTTCGGGATTTGCCACCGTCTGCGGAATGGCGAAGGCGAAGGTGCTGCCCTTGCCGTATTCGCTTTCCACCGTTATCGTACCGTTCATCAGGTACACGAGCCGCTGGGAAATCGCCAGTCCCAGGCCCGTTCCTTCCACGTTGCGGTTGCGCTTGCTGTCTACCTGCTGGAAGGATTCGAAAATCTTTGAGAGGTCTTCTTCCTTGATGCCGATGCCGGAGTCGGTAACGGAAATCTTGAGCATGATGCGCTGACCGTCGATCGGCTCAAAATCAACAGTAATGCGGACAAACCCCTGATTGGTAAACTTGACGGCATTGTTCGCGAGGTTTATCAGGACCTGCCGGATGCGGATGTTGTCGCCGAAAAGCATGACGGGCAGGGCAGGGTTGATGTTCAGGTCAAACGACACCGACTTGTCCACAAGGCGGGTCATGATGATGTTGGATACATCGTTGAACAGGGACATGGAATCATATTCGATGGGAATGATGTCCATCTTGCCGGAGTCTATCTTTGAAAAGTCCAGTATGTCATTGATGATTGCAAGCAGCGCCCTGCCGCTCGACTTTATCTGCCTGATGTAGGAGCGGGCCGTGTCGGAAATATCTTCCCGCAGGGCCATCTCCGCCATGCCGATGACGGCGTTCATCGGCGTACGGATCTCATGGCTCATGTTCGCGAGAAAATCCGTCTTCATCTGCGCCGCCCGTTCCACCTCCTTGGACGCCTTTTCGATAGCTTCTCCCGCCTTAATCGCATTGTACTTGCCGAGCGCCATATCAGACACAACGGACGAAATCGTGTACAGGAACTGGGTTGCGCTGTTGATCCGCTTCTGGGATACGATCTTGATTTTCTGGGCTGCCTCCCAGTATTCGTCAAAGTCGACGTGAATGACGTCCGCAACCTTCTTGACGGTTTCCCTGTTCGGCGGCAGGGTCAGGACCTGACCGCCCGTAAAGGAACCGATGACCTTCCCGTTTGCCACGATGGGAGCGGCAAAGTCGATCAGGCCGGAATGACAGGTATAGAAGGTCGGCTTTCCCGTATCATGGGTCATCAGGGCCCCGTACTTGTCGCACTGCTCGCAGCGCGCCTTTCCCCGCTTGGTCTGCCTCGTGTACTTCCAGCAGTACTCGCTGTAGTTTGTCGGTTTGGTGACGGGCTGTCCGTTCTCGTCGGTGATGACCGCAGCCATACCGACCATGTTTGAGAAGGCATCCTGAATCTTCTGGAGGACATCAACGCCGATCAAGTCCGTGATATAGGGAGTATCATCCATAACTCCCTATTGTAGCATGTTTTTTCCAGACTGCAAGAAAGATTTTTCACCGGCGGCCACCGGCAACTAACCGGCGAGGCTCAGCAGCGACCGGTTGGCAGGGCATGAGAGACGGGAACTCAGTTTTTTCCCAGTACCTCATGGATTTTTTCGATCAGTTTTTCCCGGGCAACGGGCTTGAGCAGATAGCCTTGGGGCCGCAGGCGCAGGATTTCGGCAACCGTGTGCGGATCTGCCGCACCCGTCAGGAACACCGCAGGCGTGCGCGACGACAGAGGAATCCGGCGGATATTCAGGAGGACGGAATCACCCTTTTCACCCGGCATCTCATAGTCAAGCAGTATGAGGTCAACGCGGTTCTTTTCCAGATAGGAACAGGCACCTTCCCCGCCGCGGGCAACGTGAACCTCAAACTCATCCTTCAGGTATTCACGTATCGTCTTGAGGACAAGGGGATCATCATCGATGATGATGATTTTTGCCTTGATGCTGGACTCGTCTTCTGTTCCGCTTTCTTCTCGGGTCATTCGTTTCCCCTCCTTACCAATTTTTCCATTCTAGCACGGCCATCCTTGTTTTGTAAAGGGTCCGCCGGTCCGTTCGGAAAAGAGAGCTTTCCGACCGGTGCCCGTGAAAGCCTCATGCCTTGCGGTGCGGACTGCGGCTTTCAATTCTGTGCAGGAGTTCCTCTGCCTCCCTTATATCATCGGGATACAGAAGCCGGGCCACAAGGGGTCGGAAGACGCAGGCAAGGAGACAGGACAGCATGATCTTGATGCAGTCTCCGGGAATGAACGGCAGCAGGGCGGCGGAAAAGGCCTGGGAAAGCGTCTGCGCATTTCCTTCCGCCTCCCTGACCGCCATGAACCAGGGAATGCCGAAGAGGTAGGGCAGTCCGAAGGCGACGCATGCCGCAGCAAACAGCCTGATGATGAAGGCAGCAGTCTTCCGCTCCCGTATGAGCGGAGAGCCGATGATGAGGCCGCCTGCAAGGGCCGCAGGAAAATAGCCGATCAAAAAACCGCCGGTTGCCCCCTGCAGGACGGCAAGGCCGCCCCTGCAGCCCGAAAAGACGGGCAGGCCCGCCGCCCCGAGCAGCAGGAAGATGCCGACTGCCCCCGCCCCCTGCAGGCCACCCAATACCAGACCGGTAAGGGCTGCAAACATATTCTGCACCGTTATCGGGATTCCGTCAGGGAGCGCAATGAACATGAAGCTGCCCAGACAGATCAGGACCGAAAAGAGGACAGTACAGGCGTTTCGGGCAAACTTCGTGTTTTTTTCCGCCGTCATAGGCTAGCGTCCCGCATAGTTTTCTGCTATCCAGTTCCGGTATTCACCGGAGAGGATGCGGTCCATCCAGTCCTTGTGGGACAGGTACCAGCGGACCGTCAGGAGCAGACCCTCTTCAAAGGTCATCTTCCGCTGCCAGCCCAGTTCTGCCTTTATTTTGGAGCAGTCGATTGCATAGCGGGCATCATGACCGGGCCGGTCCTTGACGTGGGTTATCGTTTTTTCGACGGCAGCAGGCTCCCTGCCCAGTTCAGCCGCCGTCAGCTCGATGAGCTTGTGGAGCAGCCTGATGTTCTGCCACTCGTTCTCGCCGCCGATGTTGTACTTTTCGCCCGTCCGCCCCTGCCTGACTATCTGCCAGACGGCACGGTTGTGGTCTTCCACGTAAATCCAGTCGCGGATGTTCTTTCCCTCGCCGTATACGGGCAGGGCCTTGCCGTCGCGGATATTCGCTATCATCAGGGGAATGAGCTTTTCGGGGAACTGGTAGGGGCCGTAGTTGTTCGTACAGTTGGAAAGGGTAACGGGGAGCCCGAAGGTATGGAAGTAGGCCAGCGCAATATGGTCGCTGGAAGCCTTGCTGGCAGAGTAGGGCGAACGGGGATCATAGGCGGTTTCTTCCGTAAAATAGCCCGTTTCCCCGAGCGAACCGTACACCTCATCCGTTGAAATGTGATGGAAGAGCACGTCATCCCGCTGCCTGTCCAGCGAGCAGCCCCAGTAGTTCCTCGCCGCATCCAGCAGGGTATACGTACCGACGACGTTCGTCTGGATAAAGGTGCCGGGGCCCAGGACAGACCGGTCCACGTGGCTTTCGGCTGCGAAATGAATGACCGTGTCAATGTCGTACTGCCTGAAAATCCGCTCAACTGCCGGGCGGTCGCTGATGTCTGCCCGCTCAAAGAAATAGCGGCTGCCCCCGTATTTTGCTTCGACTTCCGCCAGGTTTTCCGTATTGCCTGCATAGGTCAGGCTGTCCACATTGACGACCCTGCCGGAAAAGCCTGCATCTCCGAAGGCCTCCGAAGCGGACGCACTCATGCCGAAAAGATAGCGGATGAAGTTACTGCCGATAAAACCGCAGCCGCCCGTCACCAGTATGTTCTGTAATTTCCTGCCTGCCATCTGCCTACTCCTGTTTCTGCAGCCCGTTTTCCAAAAACCTGTCGGACTTGATGAATTTTTCCAGCGAACTTTCCCATGAGGGAAGGTGGAAATGCAGGGCCTCCTGCAGTTTTGCCTTATTCAGGACCGAATAGGACGGCCGTTTTGCCTTCTGGGGGAACTCGCTGCTCGTACATGCCGAAATGTCGCAGTCATTCGTGATGCGTCCGTATTTTTTCCCGTATTCATAGATTTTCCGGGCAAAGTCAAACCAGCTCGCCTCTCCCTCATCGGTACAGTTGTACACGCCGTAGGGAATGGCCGCATTCTTGCCGAAGAGGCTGTGGGCATTCTCGGAAGACCTGATGATCCTGAGTATCACGTCCGCAAGCGTCAGCACGCAGGTCGGAGTCCCCCGCTGGTCATTGACGACCGAAAGCGACGGCCGCCCGTTCATGAGCGACGTCATCCTGTACACGAAGTTTGCCCCGCCGAAACCGTAGAGCCATGCCGTGCGCAGGATATAGTACTGGGTCATCTCCTTCTGGATTGCGTCTTCTCCCTCTGCCTTCGTCTGCCCGTAGACACTCTGCGGGTTCTTTCTGGCATCATCATCGTAGGGAACGTTCTGGGCAGGCCCGCCGCCGAACACGTAGTCGGTCGAAATGTGGATCAGCTTTGCCCCGATGTGGCGGGCAGTCCGCGCTATATTGAGCGGTCCCTGGGCATTCACCCTGTGCGCAAGCTCCTGATCGTCTTCCGCCCGGTCTACGGCGGTATAGGCGGCACAGTTGACCACCCAGGTTATTTTTGCGGGAACGGTTCCCCGGCTCGCTGAATTTCCCGTCCGTCCCGCACTGCTGTCATGGGCTGCGGCAAAGCTTTCAAGCGCCTCCGATGACGTTATGTCAATGTCCGCGTCCGTTCCGACCCACTGCATCTTGTTCTGCGTAAAAAGCCGGGCAAGTTCCTGCCCCAGCATTCCCTTTGCACCGATGAGCCAAATCATCTGTATTCCCCCCTGTCACCCAATCATCGTTGACACGCAACCGACGTATAGACGTTATAACCGGCGCTAACCGCCGATCCAGTTTCCGTTCCCGTCAAAATAGCGCCCGTCCGGCTGAAAGGCGGGATGCTTCCCGTCTTTTTCCGAAAGCAGGGGCGCCGCTCCGGCAAGACAGCGGTCCCAGTCAATGCCGATGCCGCTGTCATTCCAGGGCAGACCGCCTTCATCTTCCGGGTGATAAAAATCCGTACACTTGTAGGTAAAAACCGCCGTATCCGACATGACGCAGAAGCCGTGTGCGAATCCCGCCGGTATGTAAAAGGCGTTGTGTTTTTCTGCGTCAAGGACGACCCCGTAGTAGTGCCCGAAAGTCGCAGAACCGGCCCGCAGGTCAACGGCAACATCGTAGACCTGTCCGGCGACGACGCTGACCAACTTCCCCTGCGGGTGCTGCTTCTGAAAGTGCAGGCCGCGCAGCACCCCCCTGCTGCTGGAGGACATGTTGTCCTGCACGAATTCTGCCCGTATCCCGGCAGCCTCGAAGTCTCGCCTGCTGTAGCTTTCCAGAAAGAAGCCCCGCCGGTCGCCGAATACTTTCGGCAGCACTTCATACAGGCCGGCTATGTCCGTCTTCTTAAACTCAAAGGCCATTGTCCGACCCCCTCATGTCCGCAATGTAGCGCAGGTAGTCGCCGTAGCTCGTCTTGTACGAGGCTGCCAGCCGGAGCATGGCATCTTTTGTAATCCAGCCGTTCGCAAAGGCAATCTCTTCGATGCAGGAGACGTACATGCCCTGGCGTTTCTGTATCGTGGCGATGAAGTTCGACGCTTCCAGGAGTCCGTCGTAGGTACCGGTGTCAAGCCATGCCATGCCGCGTCCCAGCAGTTCCACGCTGAGCCTGCCGTCTGCCAGATAGCTGTTGTTCAGGTCGGTTATTTCTATTTCGCCGCGGGCAGAAGGCTTGATCCCCTTTGCCTTTGCAACGACGCTGTTGTCATAAAAGTAGAGGCCGGGAACAGCATAGTTTGATTTGGGTTTTGCCGGCTTTTCTTCAATGCCGAGCACCCTGCCGTCCTGTGCAAATTCAACGACCCCGTAGGCGGTCGGATCCTTGACGTAATAGCCGAAGATAACGGCGCCGCCGTCCGCGGCGATTTTCGCCGTTGCCCGCCTGAGCGTACTCGTGAAGGACTGGCCGTAGAATACGTTGTCCCCGAGGATGAGGGCGACGGAATCGCTGCCGATGAACTGCTCGCCGACGATGAAGGCATCTGCAAGGCCGCGGGGCTTGTCCTGCACGGCATAGCATATCTGCATGCCCAGAAAGGAGCCGTCACCGAAGAGCTCCTTGAAAAGCCCGATGTCGCGGGGGGTCGAAATGACAAGGACTTCCCGTATGCCCGAAAGCATGAGGACGCTCAAGGGGTAGTAAACCATCGGTTTGTCGTAGAGCGGAAGAATCTGCTTGGAAACAGCCCTGGTAATCGGATAAAGTCTGGTGCCTGAACCACCGGCGAGGATGATGCCTTTCATATACATGCAATCATAACACAAAGGCTTTTCTTTTTCAAGAAAAGCTTTAAGCGTCAGTTGCAAAAGCAGCCGGCTTTTGCAACCGGCTCATAATACTGGAAACAAATTCAAGTATATAGTATAATTCCCGCATTCTATGAAAGAAGCGATTGACAAATCGGTATACAGCCGGATCTATATAGGAAAGCTGGGTGAGCTGACCCTCAAGGGCAGCAACGAGCATTTTTTTGAGTGGCAGCTCATGACCAACATGCGGCTTGCACTGGAAGGAGTGGAAGCCAGGCTCTACACCCGCTCAGGCAGGCTCTACGTATACTGCACGCCGGACTCCTGTCCGGGAGTAGAGTATGCCCTGTCACACATTCTGGGAATAACCGGCTGGGCACAGGTTTCGGCCGCACAAAAGGATATTGCTTCCATTGCTGAGGCAGTGACCGCCGTTGCCCGGCAGGAGGCCGGCAAGGGGGCAAAAAGCTTCAAGGTTGAAGCCAAGCGGGAGGACAAGTCCTTCCCCCTGAACTCCTACGAGATTGCTTCCCAGTCTGCCGGTCCCGTCTTTGATGCCGGCATTCTTGCCGTTGACGTCCACAATCCCGATGTCGTCATCCGCGTTGAAGTCCGCGATGAGTGCTACGTCTATGCGGAATCCCGGCGGAACGAGGGCCGTTACGGCGTCAGCGGCAACCGGGGCCTGCCGGTCGGCGTGAGCGGCAAGGGCCTGCTCCTGCTTTCAGGCGGCATAGACAGTCCCGTTGCAGGCTACCGCATGATGCGGCGGGGCATGAAGGTTGAATGCGCCTACTTTCATTCCTATCCCTATACCTCCAAAGAAGCAGAGGACAAGGTCCACACGCTGGCGAAAACCATCGCAGACTACGGGGTAGATACCCATCTGAACGTCATTCCCTTTACGGACGTGCAGATGCGGATAAAGGCTGCCTCACCCAAGGAATATACGACCCTGATGCTCCGCGTCTGCATGATGAAGGTCGCCAACATGCTCGCCGACCGCATCAGCGCCGACTGCATCATCACCGGGGAAAGCCTGGGGCAGGTCGCAAGCCAGACTGCGGCAAACCTGGCCGTTACCGAAAGCTTTGCCGAACGCCCCCTCTACCGGCCCCTCATCGGGCTGGACAAGGAAGAAATTACCGAGACCGCCCGTGCAATCGGCACGTTTGAAACGTCAATCCTGCCCTACGAGGACTGCTGCGTGCTCTTTACCCCCCGGCACCCGGTCCTGAAGGCGAAGATTGCAGACGCACAGGACATCTACCGGCGGCTCGAAATCGATGAGCTCATACAGCAGGCCTTTGACGAGCGGAAGATTTTCCGCTATTCGCTGCGGGACACCCTCGGATCGCGCTTTGCAACCCGGCCTTTCGTTCCCCAGGACGGGGAGTGCCGGGGCAGACTGCACGGTGAGTAATCAGCAAGCCGTATGAAAAGGATCCTGCGTTCCGCTGCAGTCATAGTCTTTTTCCTCACCCTCGCTTCCTGCAGCAGAAAGCAGGCGCCCGGCAGGAAAAAGGCATTCCTGAAAGACCGGGCAAAGATTCTTGAAAGCCAGATCACCTGGTCTGACGACGTTTCCGCAGCAGACCAGCCCCTGCCCGAAAAACTGACCGTTTCGCCCGACCTGCAGCAGTACCCGCTTGTCCACATTGCAGCTACCCGTTTTGACAGCCTGCCGAAATCCTATCCCACGCTGGAAGGCTTTGCCAGCCTGGACACGAGCGCCTACAGCGATGCGTCCCTTGCTACCGCCGAAGGTTTCTGCCGGGCACTGGAGGCCGGGAAGGGAGAAGACTCGTTCATGGACAAGGACTTCCTGTACAGCCTTGCCCTCTTTAAATACGCACTTTCCCCGGACGGAAAGGGAAGCAGTTCCGTGAAAATTCTGTCCCACATACTCGGGAAGCCCCTCACCCCGCAGGGAAACAGCGGCAGCCTCCAGTGCCCCGTCCGCCTTACCCTTGCCGGAGGAGGCGTCTGTGACATATATCTGTACCTCGTAAAGTCCGGGCCGGACTGGAAGGTTCATCAGATTGATTTTATGAAACAAGAGGAAACGGATGAACATGAACGCAGGTGATGAGCTGAACGCAATGGAACGGAACATGGTCCTCCAGTACGTGAAGACGCAGGACGCCCAGATGACCGTTGCACTGGAGCGGGCGGACTTTCAGCAGGAACAGGAAACGGGCGGGAGCGTCTTTCCCGTCGGAATTCCCGACGAACAGCTTTCCGTCTACCCAAACGGCGTGTTCGTGTTTGACTATGCCATCCGGGCACTGGAAGCCTTTGTCGACAGAACGGTCCGGGTTCAGTTCTACTACAACCACATCGGCCTCCATTTCGTAAGCCGCCTGCAGCGGACCCAGCAGGGCTACGCGGTCATCGTCCCCCTCAAGCTCATGCGGATCGGGGAAGTCCGCAGCTACTCCCGGGACGATTTTTCGGCCGTGATTTCCTATGCCGTCAAGGGGCAGAAGTCCGTGGACCTGCCCTGCCTGCCGGACCGGGAATTTGACCTTTTTTCCAAACCGAGCTGGAAGTCCGTGGAACCCTACCTGCAGTCGGCGGTCCAGCAGTATTACGAACGCTTTGCCTATGACCTGGGGGCAACCGGGCAGGAAGACCTTTCCTTCCTCATCTCAGTCTGCCGCTACATCAGCAGACCGCAGGAAACAGAGGCAGTGGAAGGGCGGGCGAACCCCTATGACATCATCTACATAGACCACAGCCGCATCATCTTCGGTACAAAGAGCGGGGAAACCTCTCCCCTGAAGGTGTCCGCAAGCTATACGGTAAAACTGGAATTCGGCATCTTCGCGACGGAGTTTTTCAAGCGGACGATCAGGAGCGGGGTAACGGTCAGCGACATCTATGCGGGCAAGGACGGCCAGCGCTGTTTTGTCTGCGCCTTCAGCGGCATGAAGACCGAAGACACCCGCTTCATCTATGAGAAATTTTCCGGCGAAAAGTTTGCAGGCTGAACTTACGGCTGCTTTTCCGCAGCCTGCAGGGGAGGTGTCTGCGGGTCGGCATGCCCTGCCGGCACTGCCGCCGCCTCCTGCGGGTTTTCCGCTTCGGCTTCCGCAGAGCGGCTGGCCTTGTTCGGGTTACCGCCGATCATGATGGCGACGGGGCGGAGCGAGTCAACGTTTTCGCAGATAATCTTGATGATCACCGTCATGGGAACGGCAAGGATCATGCCCACGAAACCCCAGATGTAGCCCCAGAGGGAGAGGGAGACGAGGATGATGAAGGGGGACAGGCCCAGGTCGCTGCCCTCCCAGCGCGGTTCCACGAAGTTGCCCAGCGTCATGTTGACCGAGATGACCATGACCGCCACGTAGATGACCGTCCCGACCGAAGGGTAAAACTGGAGCAGGGCGAAGAGGCCGGTGATGAGGCAGGAAAGGATGGAACCGAAGTTTGGAATAAAGTTCAGGATAAAGGCGAGGAAGCCCCAGATGATGGGAAAGTCCATCTTCACGACTGCCGTTCCCAAGGTAACGAGCACGCCCGTTGAAAGCGAAATGAGGAACTTAATCGAAATGTAGTGGGTTACTTCCGCTATCGTATTGCGGACAATCCGCAGGATTTTCTCGTGGGTTTCCGCCGACGTAAAGGCGACGTCGAACTTGTGCCGCATCGTGTTGAATTCCATGAGGAGGAAGGTCACGAGCAGCATGATCATCAGGAGTACCTTGGAAAAGGAAACGAGCGAGGTGCTCAGCGTAATCGCCAGGTTCTGCAGGACGCTCCGGAGGTTCAGGGAGTTGAGCAGGTTCGAAATGAGCGAGAGGTCCTCGTCAAAGGGCAGCTTGAGCGTCGCCGCAATCATCCGGTAAATCGACGTAAAGCGCGCCTCGTAGCGGGGATAGGCCTCGATTA
>CAMJZA010000078.1 GCA_946410085.1 uncultured Treponema sp.
CCCCGGCAACCCCGAAAACACCCCGTCTAAGCGTTTTTTAAACGGTTTTTGGGGGCTTTTTGGATAAAGGCGGACAACTTTGCGGTAAAAGGCAAAAAGGACGTTTTACGGGGCTTTTTATCTGTACATGATTCTGTTCTCGTGCATCCAGGCGAGGACGCGTCCGAAGGGGTGGAAGGCCTCCAGCTGGGCGGGGTCGTTCAGGTCTATCTCCCTTACGAGCTCCGCCTCCTTGATGTCTCCTGAGTGCATGGAGTAGATGCGCACCCTGCCGGAGAGCTGGTCGTATTTTACGAGCTTGCAGTAGACCCTCTGCTCAAGGGCGAACACGTAGATGTCGTCCAGCGGGTCCTGGGAGCGGTCGCCGTCGAAGAGGACTATGTCGCCGTCCATTATGCCCGCGCCCACCATGCTTGTTCCCCTTGCGCGGAATGCGTAGACCTTCCTGCCACGAAGCGACGGAAGCGCGGAAAGCGGCTCGACGTACTGCTCCACCGTGTCCGAGTCCTGCCACTCATCCCCGGGGCCGCAGCTTACCGTCTGCCTAAGAAGCGGTATCTTTGCGGGGGACTCGGAAAGCTTCTTTTCCCCTGTCTCAAACATGTCGCCTTCTCCGGTTAGGAGCCATTTTGCATCAACCTTATAAACTTCAATAATCGCTCTTAGCACATCAGATTTCGGTTCGGTTCCTTTCAATAGAATATTAGTAAATGTTGTTTGTGCCAAATTGATACTTTGTGCAAATGCTCTATCAGACAATCCACTAAAATTTACAATCTCTTTAATTCTTAACGAAATTTCGCTCATTTATTCTCCAAAAATTGCTAAAAACTATTGACAATAAGCAGCTATTTGCTTATTATTAAACCATAATTGATTAACAAGTTAATCATAAATTGCAGATATGTGCCAAAAATTGATTAACTCGTTAATGATATATCGACAAATCGGACAATGCGGTTGAACGAAAACAGGAGGTAAAGGATGACCTGAGGGGAAACAAAAAAGGCCACCGAAACGGCGACCTCGAACATAGGGAACTAGAGCAATCCCTATTTCAAAGATAACACGGGCGGAGTTTTCCGTCAAGGGGGACTACATGAACATTGCAAGAGAAATAGCCGGCTGCCGGCCATTCCCCGTTGACCATGACCGGCAGGAGCGGTGCAGGACGGTGCTTAACAGCTGCGGGATGACAATCACCGAGCTGGCGATGCACCTGGGAATCAGCAAGCCACTTGTATCCAACGTCATAAGCGGGCGCCAGCCCTCACCCACGACGGAGAGGCGCATAGCCACCTTCCTGGGAGTGAGCGAGGACGCGCTGTTCCCGCCCCGGACGGCAGGACAGATAGCGGCGATGCGGGAGGCGGAGCGTCTTGAGAAGGCAAGGGCCGCAAGGCTCAAGGCCGAGCGCATGAAGGCAAGGGAGCTCGCCTCGGAGGGTGCGGCATGAGGGAGACCGTGAGGACATCAGAGCTTGCGGCGGCACTCGGGCTCACGAAGAAGAGCGTGCTTGAGAAGGCGCGGAGCCAGGGCTGGGCATACGTGACGCGCGGAAACGCGATGTGCTGGGTGGAGAACAGGCTTCCTTCTGACGTGAGGTTCGCGGTGGCCCTTCTCAGGAGCGGAAAGGGCGCTCCGGCACCGATGCAGGAGACAGGGGGCGGAACACAGGGAAACGCATTCCTGAACGCGGGAAGCGGTCAGCAGGAGAAGGCACAGTACCGGGCATCGCTCATCTACGAGTACAAGAAGAGCGGGATGAACGTCGCCGACTTCATCACCTGCTACAACGGCGGGGAAATCAGCCGGACGCTTCTCTCCGCCCTGGGGGACGTGAGCGTACCCACCTTCTACAGGTGGCTCAAGGGCTTCAAGGAGATGGGAGCGGACGGACTTGTCCCCCGGCAGGGACGGAACCGTGGGGGAGCCGGGGAAAGCCTTACCGAGGAGGAGAAGAACCTTCTCAAGAGGTTCTGGCTCGTGAACACCCAGCCTTCGGCACGCCACGCATGGCTCCTGATGAAGGCGAACATACCGTACAGCCGGTGCTCGTACCAGACCGCGCTTCGCTACCTTGAGAGCATTCCGCAGATGATAGCGGGCTACTGGAGGCGCGGGGCCGGAAGGTTCGAGAACCTGTTCCTGCCTCACATGGAGCAGGACATCGGGCGGTACAGGAGCCTTGAGGTCGTGGTTTCCGACCACCACTGCCTTGACTGCGTGGTGCGCTACAGGGGCCAGCTCGTGCGTCCCTGGATGACGACGTTCCAGGACCTGCGCAGCGGAAAGGTGGTGGGATGGTGCCCCACCGTGAAGCCGTCTTCGGTGAGCATAGTGATAGCCTACTACATGTGCTGCATAAGGTACGGCATACCGGCGGGCGTGCTCTTCGACAACGGAAAGGACTACCACTCCAAGTGGCTTACGGGGCACACGGAGAACGTGAGGGTCCTGACCCCGGAGGGATTCGGCGAGGAAAAGGAGGTGGAGTTCCAGGGACTGTTCCAGATCGTGGGAAGCGACGTGAGGTTCACCCGCACCTACAACGGAAAGTCCAAGGCAAGGCAGGAGCGCTACTTCCGCATAATCGGCGAGTACCTTGCGAAGGACATGGGAAGCTACGTGGGAAGCGACAGCCGCACGAGGCCGGACGACGCGCAGCTCATGTGGAGGGCCATAGACGGCAGGGAGAAGCGGGACGACATCCCCGAATGGGAGGACTTCGTCTCACGTGCCGGAGCGATGGTCGAGTGGCTCAACGACAACCTTCCGTGCGAGTCCAAGTATATGGAAGGAAAGACCAGGAGCGAGGTGTTCGAGGAGAACCTTCCGCCGCCGGAGCAAATCCGGAAGGCGGACAAGGAGGTGCTCCAGAAGGCGCTGCTCAAGGGACAGGTCCGCAAGGTGTCGCGGAACGGCATCAAGGTGAACGGCACATGGTACTGGAGCGAGGCCCTTGCGCCGTACTTCGGCACCCAGGTGCGCTCATACGAGGACCTGACGCATGACGACAGGCTTGTCTGCCACACGCTTGACGGACGCTACATCTGCACTGCGGCGGCCAACTACTGGAAGGAGACCGGCGAGCTTGACAGCGACATGGAGAGGCTGGGACACGCCCGGAAGACGCTCACCCAGTGGGCCGAGCAGGGAAGCTCCCAGGTGGAGGTTGCGCCGGAATTCGAGACGATGACGGACGTTGCGCTTGCCGCATACCGGGCGAAGGGAACCCCGCTTGAGGTCGTGCAGGTTGACAGGTTCCTGGACTACAGCGGGGAGGCCGGGAAGATGGCCGCCGGAGCCGAGGGCAGGACACCGGGAAAGCCGGGAAGAAGCGCGCTGAGGTCGCCGCTTGACGCGGACAGCGAGGAATACATGGAGGAAGAGGCATGAACACAGAGATAAAGGAACGTCTTGAGAAGACGCTTGAAAAATACGGGATAAGCAAGGCGAAGGCAAGCCGCGAGATGGGAAAGAGCAACGCGGTCCTCTCAGCCTACACCACCGGCAACTACCAGGGAGACATCCCCAAGCTGGAGGAGGCGATCCTGAGGTGGTGCGCAAGGCAGGACCAGGCGCACTCAAGGAAGCGGGTGCCGATTGTGGAGACACAGACGCTCAAGACAATCACGCGGGCGATAGAGCTTGCCCACACCGAGCACGACATCGCGCTCATAATTGCGGACGCGGGAAGCGGAAAGACCACCGGCGCGAGGTGGTACGCCGACCAGAACGAGAGCACCGTAATCTACATACCGGTAATCTCCGGCATGAACAGGCGGATGCTTGTCACCGAGCTTGCAAAGAAGTGCGGAATCGAGACCGCGAGGGTCCAGTTCAACACGCTCGTGCAGGCGACGGCGGACGCCCTTGCGGGACGCGACAGCCTTGTGATTCTTGACGAGGCGGACTACCTGAAGGCGGACGCGCTTGAGTTCGTGCGGCGCATAGTGTACGACCTGGGGGAGAGCGGGCTTGTCCTCATAGGGCTTCCGCGCCTGAGGGGAATGATACAGAACCTGAGGAGCGACCACCGGCAGCTTGAGAGCCGCATCGGAATCAGCGTTGACGTTGACGGCCTCTCAAAGGCAGACGCGGCCATGATTGCGCGCGCCGTATGGCCCGACTGCCCGAAGGAGGTTGTGAACGCCATCCAGGACATTGCCGGAAAGGACACAAGGCAGTTCTGCAAGATAATAGAAAGAATGCAGAACACAATGGCTGTGAACAAGCTCACCGAGCCGAGCGTTGACGTGGCCGAGGTCGCGAGCCAGCTTGTGCTGAGGAGGAGAAATGGCTGAGAAAGAAATCAAAGTCCGCAGAAAAATCCTCCCCGTGGTTGTCGGAGGAGTCGAGGTCGTGACTGCGGAAGAGAGGCGGAGGCTTGAGGAGCTGTCCGGCGGAATCCGGGAAGACGGAGAGAAGATCGTCCGCCTTATGATGGGCGCGGTCCAGAAGCACTTCGAGATGGGAAAGATCATCAGCGTGTGCATGGACCGTATTCCCCTGGGAAAGAAGGAGCGCGGAGGAAAATCGCCTGCCGACTTCATAGCCGGGGAGACCGGGATTCCGTCAAGAACGATAACCAAGGCATTCAAAATCTACCGCATGTTCAAGGACTGCCCGGAGCTGATTGAGAACCTCACCATGAGGGACGCGACCGCGCTGATTGCCGACAGGCGAGAGGGAGAGAAGCCGGAGCGGCTTGCATATACGGTTCCGGAAGGTCAGCTTGAGTTTGACGATTCGGACTTTGCCGTAGCTCCGCTTTCGGGAACTCATCTTGAAATGTTCAGGCTTCATGCTGACGAGAACACAGGAAAGATGTACCTGATAAAGAAGGGTTTCAACGTTCCGGTGCTGGCGGGAATACTTACGGTTGACCCTCCGGCGGATGAGATTGAGAAGAGTGCCTACAGGCAGCTTCTTGAGGAGACACAGATTGCAATGGAGAAGTACTACTCCGTTGTGGAGAGCAGGAGCTCGGGAGCCGTGAAATGAAAAAAGCAAGGGATGATGACGGAAGCATCAGAAGAATAATGGTGTTCAGCTCCATGAACGCGCTCATATCAAGCCATTGGAATGGATGGGAGCTCGTGGCGAACATAAGGGGCGAGAGCGGAAAGGACATAGACAGCTTTGCGGTCTTCCACGACGGGAAGATGGTGAGGGCTGACCCCAGGCCGCCAAGGGATGCGGCAATGCTGATTCGGAGCATAGCCGACGCGTTCGCACAGGCATATCTGGAGGCTGGAGATGACGAGTGATGTGATACAGCCGGGTGAATACGGCATGGACGACCCGAAGAAGCTCCTTCGGTATGCTGCGGGATGCCTCTGCAGGGAGAAGCCGGCGAGCCCGATGGCGATTTTTTGGAGCAAGGTGTTCTGGCGGTGCGTGGAAAAAATCAACGAAAACAAGGCGCGGGACGGAGTGTGGCTTGACGACACCAGGCCGCTCCCCATGTACGGCATGACAGAATCCCGCATGGACATCGTCGACGTGCAGAAGGTGGTGTCCGCGATGACAGTCACGGGACTGCACCTTGCGTCGGCGGCTTTTATTATGCTGATGCTGAAGAAGGGAAACACCCCGGCCCAGATAAGCGAGCTACTTGAATCATCAGCAAGGATTGATGACAAATAAAGACACCCGGAAAGACGGGAAGGAAAGGAAAATGGGAACAAGGTACAAACCCAACATGGCAAAGCTGGAGTCGCTTGACGACGTGAACATGGCGCTGCGGGACATCGGTCTTGCGGAGAAGGAGCTTGAGTCAATCGACAGCGACGCGAACAAGCGCATCGCCGAAATCAAGACCGACACGGCAAAGAAGGGAGAGGCACTCAGGAGCCGCATACAGGACTTGTCCGCAAAGATTGCGGCCTTTGCCGAGTACAACAAGGCCGACCTCTTCAAGGACAACAAGAGCGTCGAGCTCTCGTTCGGCAAGTTCGGCTGGCGGAAGACGACCAAGATAAGCGTCAAGAAGACCACCCTTGAGCTCCTGCGCAAGATGAAGCTCATCAAGTGCATCCGCGTAAAGGAGGAGCCGGACAAGATTGCGATGGCAGAGCTTGACGACGAGACCCTCATGCAGGTTGACGCGGTGCGCAAGGTGTGCGACGACTTCTTCTGCGAGGCTGACACGGAGGAGGTCAACCGCGACCTTCTGAAGAACGGAGCCTAGTCTCCGGCAGGAACAAAAGACGGACGGGGACCAGCTGGATGTCGGACTCCGCCCGCAAAGGAGGAAAACATGGACGGCTTTAATCTTAAGGAAGACGGCCCCTCTATGGCCGAGACGGTCAAGAAAATCGTGGAGTCAATGCCGGACGGAACATTCTTCTACGGCAATGAGCTGAAGGAGGAAGTCGCAAGGCTCTGCCCCATAGCAAAATATGCCTATGTCGCCTCTGTGCTCCACACGATGAGGCGCGTGTGCGGCGACATGGTGAGATGCGTCGACCGGAACGACTCCCTTTACCAGAAGCTCGGGTTCGAGAGGGGCGCGGCATGACCGCCCTGCAGAAACGGTGGATCCGCATGATCCACACGGCCAGGCAGAAGACCGGCATTGACGAGGGTGCCTACAGGGCGATACTTTCGGGTGCCGGAGTCTCCTCCTCCACCGAGATCACCACATGGGAGCAGTACCGTTCGGTGATGGCCGCATTCCGGAAACTTGGCTTCGTGCCCAGACGGAGGATGCAGGCCGACACTGACGGGCCGAGGAACCCGGAGTGGATAACGGAGGCGCAGGAAAGATACATTCTTGGACTTTGGGAACTTGCCAGCAGGAGGAAGGACAGGAAGAGCCTTGCTCCGTTCCTGGAAAGAATTGCGGGCGTTAGGCACGTGAGGTTCCTGAAAAAAGCGGACGCCACCAAGGTGATTCTTGCACTGAGGGACATGGCGATAAAAGCCGGGAAAGACCCGGGAGGAGGAGCTTATGCTTCTGACGATGAAAGAGGCTGCGGAGCTTCTGGAAGTGAGCGAGGCGAGCGCCCTCTATCTTGCGACAATGAGCCGGATAGACGGGATAAGGCTTGAGACCGGGCGCGGGGACGGCATAAGGCCTGACTGGAGGCTGTGGTCGTCCTCGGTGGAGGAGGAATATGATAGACGAATCAGAGAAGGACTACATCCTCAGGACATACCCGGCGATAATGGACTTCGACGATTTGATGCAGTGCTTGGCCGCATCAAGCAGGACCGTGTACAGAATTATAGAAGAAAAAAAGATACCGGCATGGAAGGCGGACGGGGAATGGAACTTTTCCCGTTCGGACGTGCTGGAGTACCTGGACAGAAACGGGGACTTCTAGACTGCGGCCAGCTGTGGCTCGACTTCGGGGAATGACACCGGACTCCGGAATAATCCGAAAAAAACAAATTTTTTTGATAAAAAGGTATTGAAAAATAAACATGCTGGGGAGTCAAGCGATTGACTCCTTTTTTTTTGCCCGTAAAAGGGAG
Organism: uncultured Treponema sp.; assembly: GCA_946410085.1. Classification (GTDB taxonomy): domain Bacteria; phylum Spirochaetota; class Spirochaetia; order Treponematales; family Treponemataceae; genus Treponema_D. The sequence continues at coordinate 7,486 of CAMJZA010000078.1, forward strand.
CCGCACCCCGTCCCGTGCCATAATGAAAATCATGGCGGACAAAAAAACTCTAGAACTACAGATAAAGCTCATCGCTGAACAGGCCTCCGCACAGATCAGGCAGCTGTCGGGCGAATTCCGAAGCATAGCAGGAGAAGCCCAGGCCGTCTCCCGGAACATAAGGGAGAACGGAACGACCTTCACGAACCTCAAGGCGGCGGCGGAGCAGGCGGCCACAAGCTTCCGGCTCTTCGGGGAGAATTCCTCCGAGCTGAGGAGCCTCCAGCAGCAGCTGAAAAAAAGCGCTCTTGAGCTTGTCGAGCAGGGGCTTGAGCCCGAGTCCGAGGAGGTGCAGAACCTCGTCGAGCAGTACAGGGAGCTGGGAGACCAGGCCGACCAGATGGAGCGCAAGGAAGGCGGACTCCTCTCGATGTTCAACGACCTCAAGAGCGAGATAGGAAGCCTCGCAGTAGCCGCCGCGGCCATAAAGCTCGACCAGTTCGTCGTTGACATGGGAAGCTACGCCCTGCAGCAGGCGGACGCGCTCGACACCGTACGCAACAACTTCGGCATAATGCTGGGCGATATGCAGGCAGGAGCCGCCCTCGCCGACAAAATCAACAGCTTCAACGTCAACACCCCGTTCAACCTGGATCAGGTGAGCCAGGCAACCCAGGTTCTCTACACCGCCAAGGTCAGCCTCTCCGACATGGAGGAATACCTCACCCGCTTCGGAGACCTTGCCCAGGGCAACGCGGGAAAATTCCAGTCCTTCACCAAGGCCTACCAGAAGGCCGCCGCCAAAGGAAAGGCCGACATGGAGGTCCTCAACATATACCTTGAGCAGGGAATACCCATCCTCGACACCCTCGCCGCAAACATGGGGACCACCTCCGGGGCGATCACCGAAATGGCCAGCAAGGGGCAGGTCTCTTTCCAGGACCTCACCAACGCCATAAAGACCATGACGGACGAGGGGGGCGGATACTTCGGCACGATGGCCATGGCGAGCGAGTCGTGGGAAAGCGTCCAGGCGGGGCTGCACGAGTCCCTCAACTCCCTCGCCGCATCCATCGGCGAAATGCTCATGCCTGTGATGAAGACCCTTGTGTCCTGGATAACCAAAGTCGTTGACGCGATAAACGACAGCCCGATCCTCAAGGGAGTGCTTATGGCGGCCCTCTCCGCTCTTGTCGTGTTCATAAACGGCAAGATGATAGTCGCTGTCGTAGCCCTCATCGCAAACCTCTGGAGGCAGTACGCCGCGCAGATGGGCGTGAACGCGGCGATGGGCGCGGCCAACCCCGTGATTCTCGCCGCGACGATTGCCGTCGCAGGACTGACCGCCGGTTATGTCGCCTTTGCCGCGAGCCAGCAGGGAGCCGCGCAGAGGACGAACGAACAGACCCTCGCCATGCACGAGCAGAAAAAAGCTGTCGATGACCTCATCTCCTCAATGGAGTCCATGGACGCCGCCCAGAGAACTCATATCGCGGAGACCCTGAGAGCTCAAACCGCCGCCGCGCAAAAGGAGCTGGTGGCCGCCCAAAGTGCCGTCAGCAGCCTCAAGGCGGCGGGCAAAGATCATCTCCGGGGCGAGAGCTATCAAATTGACGGCCAGTGGTATACGGCGGCATCCGATGACTACGACAGGGCTCTCGCACACGAGGAAGAGGCAAAGCGGAAAGTCAGGGAGCTGCAGGACCTGCTGAACGCGGCGGATAAGTCCGCGAGCGAATCCTTTAAGGCAAACCAAGCACGCAGAGCCGCTGACTCCTCCGCCTTTGTCGAAAGCATATACTCGGCAACCGACTCCGGCAAGATAGAAAAACTTAAAGAGGATTTGGCAAGGCTCACAAAAATCATCGAAGACCCAAAAACAACTGAAAGCTTGAAAAAGAGGGCCCAGGCAGCCGTAACATACATCAACGAACAGCTGGCCCAGGTGGGAAAAAAGGCCGGTAAGGCCCCCACTCCGGCGGTGACGGTTCCGGTGGAGTTCACCACGGAATGGAGCGACAGGCAGCTGGACGAGGAGGAGCGTGTGGAGCTTGAAAGAAGCCGCTCCATCGAAAAACTGAAGGATCTCGGACTGAAGGCACTGGGGGCAAAGTACGAACAAGAGGAACGGTATGCCGCGGAGCTCCAGGCCCTGAACCTTCATTACGACGGCGAGCTTGAGGCCATAAGGATGAGGAGAATCGACGAGCGGGCGGAAAAGGAGAGGCGCGTCGCCGAGGCCGGGTGGACCGACAGAGTGAGAGAGCTTACGGAGGACTCCTTCTCGCAGCTTGCGGCTCAGAAAGTGCGGGATATGGCCGAGCTTGAGAAGATTGCGATAGAGGCCTACGGCTTGGCTGCTTATCAGAAACAAGATGAATATAATAAGCAGATGATGGCTCTTGAGGAATACTATGCGAAAAAACGCGCCGAGGCTGAAGAACAGAGGCGCGAGTCCCTGCTTCAAAAATACACGAAGGGGCTTTCGGATATATCCCGTCGTTTCGAGCTCGAAATGGCAGAGGCCATAGACAGGGGCGACACGTGGGGGGCCGTGAAGGCTTCTGCCGCATCCGCAGCCATTCAGAGTGTGCAGAACTCCGAGGCCGGGCGCGTCGCGGGGGGATTCGCGACGGGAGGCGTGGTCGGAGGGGTCGCCGCGATAATAGGCGAATTCGTCAAGGATCTCTCGGAGGCCGTTCAGAGCCTAAAGAACGGCAAGGAATTCATGAACGGAATCTCTGTCATCGTCGGCGAAATCATGGATAAAATCGGTCCATGGATAGAATATGTGGTGGACGACACCGTGGAGCTCTTCCATGCCTTCGGTGGAGTCCTAGGGAATCTTCTGAGGGTCATCATCCAGCTTGTCGCAATAATCAACGACCTGATCCCGATAACCGACATCATCATTACGGTCATCAAAGTGATAGGCGGCCTGCTGGACGGGCTTTCGAGGGGGCTGAGCTGGCTCTACGAAAAAATCACAGGAAAGAAGCTGGATTCTCTGATAGACTCCGCCGGGGATCTTGCGGACGCAAACGAGGAGCTGGTGGAGGCTTATAAGAAGCAGAAGGAGGCGATAAACGACCTCCTCTCGCGACAGATAAAATCCATACAGACGCAGTACGAGCTCGGTCTGATGACCCGCGGGCAGTACGACGAGATGGCCGCGGCATACCGAAGAACCGCAGAGGAGCAGACATCCGAAATCGAGCGGAAGGAGAAGGAACTTGAGTCACAGTCCGAATACGGATCCTGGACATGGGACGACCTCGGAGACTGGTGGGGGGGAGTCTGGGAAGGCATCAAGGATTTCTTCAAGGACTGCTTCGACGGCATCACGGGCTGGCTCGGCGACATCTGGGAGGCAATAAGCGGCGTGTTCAAGAACATGGGCTCCGGAATCAAGGACGCGGCCACCACGGCTGGCTCATGGCTTAAGGACGCGGCATCCTCCGTCGGCTCATGGGTTAAGGACGCGGCGTCCTCCGTAGGCTCATGGGTTAAGGGGCTTTTCGGACATGCCGACGGGAGCACCAACATCGAGTTCGACCACATAGCCCGCGTACATCAGGGCGAGGCTGTCATTCCAAAGACCTTTGCGGAGGGAATCCGGTCGGGCGACATGGCCCTGGTTGGGGGTAAAAACAACCGTGCAAACGGCGGAAACACCATTGTCTTGGAGTTGAACGTTCATGGTTCCGTTGTATCGGAGAGAGAGCTTGTTGATGTGGTTTATGACGGTATCTCCAAGGGAATCCGGACCGGACAGAAACAGCCTCTGACAGCGTAGGAGTTTTTATGGAAAGAAAAATAACGTTTACAGCTGGCAACCAGGCCATAACAGTTCATCCCGGCTCATGCACCCTGCATAAATCTGTATGCAACCAAAGCCTCCAGCATCAGGAGGACTCTGCTGACTGCTCCCTTGCATACGACCGGGATGTCTTTGAATTCCTCAACTCGCATGAAACGATCCAGGCTGTAGTGACTGATGACGGAACTCCAGTATTTACCGGAGAATTATCAAGCGATATATCATGGACTGACCTTGGGTGGCCGGAGCCCGTAAAATCGCTTGACGTAACCATATCGGACTACACCTCCCGGCTTGACAGGAAAGCCGACTGCGAAAAAGGCTTCACCGGTCGCCCCATCGGAACGGTACTCACGGAGCTACTCGCTGACTGTGGACTTGAGCTTGACCCGTCCGGCTCGCCTGACGACATAATCCCTGCCGTTGTGCTTGACGAAGGAGCGTCCTACAAGAGCGTCATTGACCAGCTTGTATATGAGTACGGCTACAGCTACACCTTCACCCCGACAGGACAACTCAAGCTCTTCTCGTTTTCTTCCATCCCGGACGTCGAATCCATGACGGAGGTAGATTCCGGCACAATCCTTTCCGAACCGGATTTCAAGCGCACCCAGAGCAGGAATGACTGCGTGACCGTAGTCTACAACAACCTGACCAAAAGGGACAACGAGCTTGTTTACAGGTCAGGAGCTGGGTACAACAGCGACTACACGGTCGCCCCCGACATCGTGCAGAACGGTGTCTATTATCCGTTCGAGTCATCCCCCGTAGTGGAGGCTGACCAGGGGAAGGTCTTCCAGAACTTCGAGTCAGGCTATGCCGAGTCATACAAGAAATACAACGGCGAGACGGCCTATCGCAGAAGCTCCAAGACCCAGCTCGTATACACAAGGAACCACATCCTCGTTCCTGACTGGGAGGGCGGAAACATCATCGTGGACCGCACTGAATTCGGATTTAAACGTGCTTCAATACGCCTTTTAAATACCTCCCAGGATGATGCCTCTGTATACTCAATATCAATCCGCGCAGAGGCATGGTACCGCGACACCGAATGCACCGTGACATCCGGCAAAGGAACCCAGCCTTTCAAAACTGAAACCCAGTACACCTTCGACCAGACTACCGCCGAACGCCTCGCAAAAACCCTCTACCAGTACATGACCAAAGGCAAGTACGAGGTCTCATTCCGCTCGGAGACAAACTTTGCCCCCGGAACCTTCATTTCACTGGACTCCGGCATGTCCTGCTTCTCCTCCTACGCACTCATAACCGAACAGGAAGATGACCCCGAGACAGGAATCTACACATATACCGCAATATCCATCGGGGATGCCTCAGTTTCAATAAAAAGAACGAAGAGCATCACACAAGACATCCCGACAGCGGCTGAGTCCCAGGCAATGGTGTCATCGCTTGTCAACGGTTCCGGAACCGAAATCGGCAATCCTGATAACGTAACCGGTGTGTCGGCGGTGGCTGAAATCGACACCATCCGGCTGGCTTGGACTTCAATCGGGCAGGGACTCCGGAACACTGTCCAGCATTATGAGATTCAGCTGTCAAATGACTCTGGCACAACCTGGGCTGATGCGGGCACGTCTAAGAACAACTCATACATATATGCCTTGAACCGCAATGCGGTCGGATACCCGGAGGCGTCTTTTTTCAGCAGCTGGAAATTCAGGATCAGAGCCGTAAACGTCTACGGCAAGAATTCATCAAGCTGGACAACATGCGACGTTGACGTTGACGGATACGGAACATGGCAACTCCAGCCTCCGGTCGTGGAACTTCGCGGCGGAAACCGGTCCGTGACGCTCATAATGTCCCAGCCACCGACCGTCGGCGCACGTCTTCAGTATGGATCCGTTAAATACGGCATAAGGATTCGCCGTCCGATAACGGACGGTACAACATGGTACACACCTGGAATTAGTGGCAACCCTTATCTGGACACGGACACGTATAAAGACTCAGGCTCATCCGCTTATCTCATGCGGTCCAATGCGTACAGCATGGTTTTGCCTCTGCTTGACAGTCCTGCGGGAGGGCTCGATTATACTTTATATGATTTTCAGGTTGTGGCTGTCAATGAAGCCGGAACCAGTAATGCCACAGAAGTCTCTTTTACTGCGGATCCGCTTGCCCTGCGTGATTTTGTGGAAGCAAACGCCGACATAAAAGATTTGGTTGTAAAAACCTTGAGCGTACTTTCAGCAAAAATGGGAGAGATTACGGACGGCAGCTTCCGAAGCTCCCTTATGAACTACTGGACGCTGTCCACACTTGAAGGGGCTTCTCCGGATTCAGGCAACACGATGTACCAGGGAGCCTTCCGTGTAGGTGACGAGGAGGAGTATCTTATTTTCATTCCGATACTCACGGAGGGCGGAAGACCCACCGGAAAATACCACGCTGAGTTTCACCTGAAGGACATTGTATTCACCTCAACCGCCACACAGATCAACGGAACTATAGAACTCAAGGACCATGAGGGAGCCCTTGAGCGCGCACTCATCAATCCGCAGGGAATATGGTTCCAGACCTTCAATTCCTACTTGCAGAAATGGGAAAATATTGTATGGCAGTCCAAGTCAGGCATTGTCACACCGTCCATACAGACGGATCCTTCCACCGCGAACGGCTCTTTGGTAATAACTAACGCCACAATGCAGCAGAGGCGGGCAAACGGGTCGGACATCGGCATTCCGATACCTTCCGGGGCATGTGTCTATCATTTCGACACTGACAACAACGACCATCACCAGATCTCATCTATAACCATATCATCTTCCTCGGATCCGGGAGATGTCGCACCGGTGAGGGTTGACGAGTACACCGCCGTTCCCGCTGATTCTGTTATAGATAGCTTTGCGCCAGCGGTGATTGCCGTCGCCCCGTATGCAACAGAAGCAAGAAGTCTTTACGGCAATTATTCTCTTTATAGGACATTCGCACGTGGTGATGTTTGGCAGGTTGAGTTCTGGATTAAGTACATATATTCATTAAACCAGAATCTGTTCAAAGTCGGAAGTCGTGCACAGCATGTGAAAGTGGGCGTTCTGACGGCTGAGCCGTTCTACAACAACTGGCAGAGCGGGGACGAGATGCCTCCGTACAATGCCGAGGTCGCCGGAGAGAACCTTCTTTGCTACAACAACGCGGCAAGCGAAAGGGCTGAACTTGAGTGGGTAAGCCCCGCTGGTAATGGAAGGATAAACCTTGGGACCACATTCGCCGAGGGCAGTTGGTATCACGTCGGAATTTTTGCTGGCGGCAGACAGGTCAAGGTTGCGATTGAGCCAGTCGGAGCCGCGACGGCAGCCCAGCCTCACACGATGCCGTCTTTCCAACCCTTCGAGGGTGACATAGAGGTGAGCATTAATCAGGACAAGAGCCTTGTGATGTTGGACGAGCTTCTGGTGTCTCCGTCCGCCATGACCGCGCCGGTGATTGACGAAGCTTTAAGCGCATTCTCCGCAAACACCAACGGTCGGAGTCCTTACGGCTCACTTGACGTGGCAAGGAAGCACTTTGTGCTTGATGTGGACGGCTCGGACGTATGGACGAATCTATTCAACAGCGAATCCTTCAGGAATGCTCTGCGTGACTTCATGGGAACGGCAGAGTTTGGAAATTTAATCCGCAATATTACAGGAGCTTAAACATGGCAGAAACTAATCTTACCCTTGATTCCTTACTCGTTCCAGCGATCCCCGGCTACATGCCGGACTTCGGAAGCAAGGTTGTGCTAGATCCGATGAACAAAGGCGGTCTCACGACGCTGGAAATCCATAAAAACATGTCGTTGCCATTCATGCGGCATAGACCGATACCAGTAACCGAAAGTGGAAGCACCTCTGTTGTAGAGGATGACGCTCTGCTCTCTCTTAATGCCACAAGCACAATCACCCTCAGTCTGGGTAACGGAGCCTACGTCGGAGTGCGCGTGAAGCTCATAAATTCAAGCCAGGTATATCACGCGGTATCAGGCGACACCGTGCAGTCGGGAGAAACGCTTGAGCTTGTATGGAACGGCTCCGCATGGGTACGTCCTTCCGCATTGGGGGAAGGGATAGCCCCTGGTATAATGATTCCATACGCAGGGACGATCGCACCCAAAGGTTATTTATTGTGCATTGGAGGAGAGGTGCTGAAAGCTCAGTACCCAGCTTTGTACGCTGCCATCGGTTCCGACTGGGGGACTGCATCGGATAGCGCGCATTTCAGGATTCCGGATTTGAGAGAATCAGTTCTTGTAGGTGTGGGTCAGAACTCCACATATACCATACAACACCATGATGTCTATGCCGTAGGTGAATTTAAGGATGACCAGTTTCAAGGGCATAAACATAATTTCACGGCACAGATTAAATCAGGTGGTTCTGATGAAGGCTCTACAGGTAGTGTTGGTACACATACATCGTCTACTACTGTTGCTGTTTCAGATGGCACTAATGGCACTCCAAGAACAGGAGCCACAACTCACGGAAAGCAACTTGGTTCGAATTACATCGTCAAATATTAGTATTTAATGATGTAATTGGTTCCCATCTGTTTTCCGTGGGTGGTTGTACCAATTCTTCCCGTTGGTTCACCTGTGTTAGCATTTGCTGTATCAACCCATATATGTGATGAACTACTCCAAGATACATCCTTTCGCTGGCTGTATATAGTATATTTATGAGTGTGACTTTGGAATTGGTCATCCTTAAACTCTCCAAGGGCATACACGTCATGGACATGTATGCCGGAAGGATTCGTGGTCTCATTGTAGTCATTGTCCGACTGGCCAGCTCCGACAAGCGTAGACTCCCTTATATCAGGAATTTTGAAATGCGCGCTATCCGATGCAGTCCCCCAGTCAATGCCGATGGCAGCGTACAAAGTTGTCATTAGTACCAATATCACATAGTATAACACGATTTAACACTTAATTTATCAATCTATATACAAGATATTATCAATTTTGTTTTTTTGTTACAGC
>CAMJZA010000079.1 GCA_946410085.1 uncultured Treponema sp.
CAAGTCGCTCCACGAATCGCCCCTGCAAGCAGTGCCGATTCTCTCCGCTTTGTTGCTTGTCCGCTACCCCTTCTGCGGGGACACCCCGCAACGCCCCGAAGCAATACGTTACTCATCACGAGGATCTATTGATAAAGAAGGTTCCGTTGTATTTATATTGATATTCGTAAAGATTTTGAATCCAAAATAAATTAACAAAGACAAAAATATAACAATAAGAACAAAACAAATTATTCTTATCCAAAGCAAGCGACATTTTATTGATTTTTTATCAGATTCAATTTTTTTCAAAAGTATCGGAGAATTATTTGTGTATGTCCTTAATTCTTTTTCAAAATTTTCATTTAGAGCGAACGTATCAATAATTTCATAAATCAAGAATCCACAAGAAAACACAGTATATATCCCCATTGCAATGAAAAGAAATGATGAAAATGTATCATCACTTAGCTTATCGAATGCAAATATGGCTCCGGCATATGTTAAAGGCAACGTAAATATATTTGACAACATTTTTTCTATGATACATCGAGCTTGAGAAATGAAGCCCTCTATTTTTTCGTTATATCTTTGAATATAAGAATCAAAATCGATTTTCTCAACAAAAATTGCAAAATCTGTTTCAACTTTATTACAAATTTCATCAAGTTCTAAAATAAGATTTTCTAAAGTAGACTCGTTTGTTTTTGAAAGTCTTTCTACGCATCTATTCCTTAAGAGCATTGGATATAAATTTGTTAATTCTAAAATGTCTTTAAAATGATTATAGGTATCCTTCAAATCCCTATCATTTAAAACTGGATTATATGCTGAATAGCTAAATTTACATTTTCCTTTATCGAAAGTATAAATAAAAATGGATTTATCGGAATTAGGTCCTTCACATATATTTTCATACAACAGCTCATATATTTTGTGCCAATAAAATACATTAGAAAATGAATATTCTCTATTACTCTCTATATCTTCTTCATTAGAAAAATAAAAAGACTTTGGAGCACCATTCTTATCAAAATCCAATATAACTAATCTACATTCTTCTTTTGAATAGTAGCAATAGCTTTTACTCAAATTAGCATTCATATTAAACGAAGAAATAACGCGTTCAAAATTTGGATAAATAATTATACCATTGTTTTCAATCTTAAACTCGGTTTCAGAGCTTGCTTCATCAAATTTTATATTATTCTTTTTTGCATCGTTTTTTATGACATCTGCAACTATCTTATCTTTGAATACAAATGAGCCATCCGAAGCAATATATTCAGATTGCATAGCAGCCGCATTTAAGATTTCAAAATATTTAAACGTATCGCTTATCATTGCTCAGCCCTTAATTTATCAGCAAATGATTTTGACTTAATAATTACTATATCTTCATTTATTGAGTCTGGATAAACTTTACTACCAATATATTCAGGCGGAAAATCCAATTTTATTTTATCACTCGAAATAGAGTATTTTTTTAGTTTCTTCAGTTCTGTTTCATCCGCAGTAAATTCATCATTAATAGCAATTCCATTATTAGCAGCATAATTTGAAATATAATCAGGATTTTTCCAAACTTCTTCGCTTACAGACCTAAGGTTTATATTCTTAGAATAGGTTTTAGAACACAAGTCAAATATTTTTTCTCTAAACTGTTCTCTAGACATGGTATTCCCCTCGTCATCAGCAGGAATATCAATATTACTAACAATTTTTCTAAGAGCCTTTGTATCTTCTTGACTTTTACTTTGGGCTTCTGCTCCTATCCATTTTTGAAAATATTTAGAAGCCTCGTCTTGGGTAGTACTTAAGAAAGACAGATATCTATCTTTTGCATCTCGATATGATTGGGTATTTATTCTACAAGCCATAGCCAGTTTATTTGTATCAATATGTATGACTTCATTTATTTGCATCGTGTTATTTTTGTAAGAAAACTGTTTACCTGTTTTATCGCGAACAACAAACACAACAAAGAAACTCTCATTTTGATTTTTTATTTCCGCAAATATTACATATCCACCTTTTGATTGCGGGATGGAATCCATTCTTGTTTTTAAATCTGGGAGTACATTTTTTGAAAATGCAACAAATTCTTTCCTTTGCGAATTCAAATATTCATCAAAATTTTGATGAAATACGGTATCTTCTTTCGAAGAAAAAACACCATATTTTATACTTTTAGAAAAAAAAGCATAAAGCTCCTCAAACAAGGACTGACACTTCTTATCTTTTAAGTTTAATGTCTGTTTCGAATATTCAATAATCGCATCACCCTTCAATTCTTTTTTAACATTATGAATTATAGCATTCGTAATTTCCATGATTATTCCCTCACATATAAAAAGCTTCTTTCAGTATAATCTGAAACAGTGATTTTGTTAGTTGTTCACGCTCTGCAATTTGATTTTCCAAATAAGAAACCGTTCTCAAGTGTTTTTCAACTTGTTCAACTATTTCTTCTTGTTCGATAATTGGAGGCAGAGGAATCATTGTATTAGCAACACATTCTTGATTGATTTTTGGCATCGTTTTTTGTGCACCTTTCGCACTGCTCATAAAATATGAACGATTGAAAGGCGAAAGTAAAGCTGTATGGATATATTTTTTTGATAAAACATCTTGCGTCCTAAATCGCATAAGCAAATCAGGGTACATAAACTCATTATCTTTACCAGTGTAAATAGCACAAATTCCCACATACTCAATTGAATTGCTACGCTCTATCAAAAAATCCCCATTCTTTAACCAGCAATATGCATCTTGAGGAATTTCTTCATTTATGAACTTGTATTCATTTGGGTCGAAAACACCATAAGTTACAGCACCAAGTTTTAATGTTTTTATAGGAGTTTCAAAATCAACTGCTTTTGGCGAGTACCCATTTCTTGGCGGTTCTTTTATTACCTCTCCCAACCTTACCCATTTCCACCCTTCAGGAATTTCAAATGTTTTTTCTTCAGCTGTAATTGGTGGCAATACTTTCTGTCTTTTATCCTTGTTTCGTTCTTTCTGAATCTGCTCAAACAATGCTTCTGCATCGTAGTCGGGATTACCTTTTCGGACTGGATTCTGTTTGCGCCAGTCGGCGGTGAGTTTTCCTTCTATGGCTGCCTGCAGAATGTTCTGACGGAGTTGCTTTACATATCTTTTCTGCGACTCAATTTCTAAGGAAAGCTGCTCTGTTTTTTGCAACTGTGATGCTATTCTTCCGACTATCTTTTGCTGAGTCGGCAAATCAGGAATTATGATTTCAAGGGGAAGCAGATGCTTCGGTTTTATCTCCGTCTTGATTCCGCCTTTTACCTGCTTTTGCAGGGCAGAAACAAACGCTGGGCTTTTCACAAAGTATTTGAAATAGTCCAAATCAACTTTTGTATTGTCGAATATATAGGTTGAGTAATGAATTGTAGCACAAACAGGCTCATTTCCTTGGTAAACAGTAACGGCACCTTTCGCGACATTGATTCCAGAAATCACCAAGTCGCCCGGATACACAAGAATCATGTCCGTCTTGGTCGGTTTATCAGAAATGTGAATCGTTCCAGAAAAATCGATTTTGTCGAGGCGTTTGTATTTTGCAATCTTCTTATCATCGGGTTTGTATCGACCTTCCCGTTCCGTGAGGAAATCCCCGATTTTTACTTTCTTCCATTCGCTCATCCTTCTATTCCTTTTCATCCATAAATTCAGCAAGTGTTTTTGGAATAGCACCCTGTCTTATCTTTGGAGAGCAGAATTCTTTATATAAAGCTTTGAGAGCTTTTCGTTTTTCTTTGTTGCCGCCGGCTTTATAAGCTATTCCAAGGATTGTTTCAAAACCTACTACTATAATGTCTCTTAAATCTTCTATTTCATTGCATACATCACAGGCATCTGAATCCTTTGATGAAAAATATGGAATGCCATAATAGCAGGCATAAGCCAACGAGCGTACTTCTCCCTGATTCTTTGTTTTTGAAAATGGCGCGTACATCAATGGATGGTCGTGAATCTCGTTGAATATGCGCATGAATTCCGGGTCGTTATCGAACAAATCCTTATCTGAAACTATTTCGATATTTTTACCGATGTGTTCGCCAATTATTTTTTTTGTATCTGAATCAAGTTCTTTATACACAACTTCATGCAGCTTTATGCTTTCAAAATAAGAAAGCACGTCATTCATCCAGTTCTTTTTCATGTTATCAAGAGAATATTCTGGATTTGTCTGACGCTTTTCAATTCCCACCATAAAGATACATGTATCAATAATGATAGGCGACTCTTTCTTTATTTCGGAAAACTTAATCATCGGTTACCAGACCCTCTTTTATTTTAGATTCTGACAAACCAAATTTCTTTATGATTTCATTCAAGGTAGAATCATCTAGCCTTCCTTTGTTATACAATAGAGGAACTAAATCATAGAGCTGTTCGTTGATATAAACATTCTTGTTTGAATACAACTCCTTTACACGGATATTTTCTTCTGCAAATTCGAGAAGAATCTTTTTTACTTCATCATAATGTTTAAGTAAATAATCTGTATTTGAAATGTCCTCTTCTTTTAGTCTATATAAAACTGCTTTCAAAGGAATGCAATATTTCGCTACTAATACAAAACAGAATGCAATTTGTTTATAAAGAGGAGTTGTAGGAAAATTTCCTTCTGCAAATTGTAAAAATGATTTTAACTCATTTCGCAAAGCTTCTTCTGGTAAAAGAAATTCTGCTGCAAATCGATTTGCCTTTATTTCTTCTCTCTCATTTTTACTGAATGAACATACAAATGAGTCCAGAGAACTTTCAATAAAGCTGTAAGAATAATGATATAACTCGTGTGCAGCTGCGAATACTTGATTTATAAGAGGTTTGTCAGAATTTATAACGATATATTTTTTTAATGATTTATCTGAATATTTTATAATCATTGCATCTAAATCTGATTTCTTGAAATCCTGAAGTTGAAAAACAATATCACCCTTCTGTTCAAGAAATGAAAAAATATTGGTCCCTATCGGTGTATTTAATCCGTATATGGCTCTAGAATCTCTTGCCCTGTTTTTAAGAAGTTCAATTTCATCTTTTACAAGAAGTTTTTCATCAAAGGTATAATTGCTTTGAGACAAATTATTAATTATAAAATCGATGTCGTTTTTCGAGCTCATTTATTCACCCTGTCATAAAGCGCAAACAGATATTCGCGCATACCAATTTTTTCAAGAACAGATTCCAGCGCTTTTTTGTCTGCCGGCTGAATTTTTCCCATTAGATACGCTGACGGCATTTCATTTGTTGCTTCCCAATATTCTTCTGAACGGCGGCCTGTAATTCTGCAATAATTTGCAAACACTTCTTTTGAAGGAGCCCGTTTGCCCTGCTCAAAAAGAGAAACTAAAGTGTGGTTGTCTAATTCCAATTTACCAGCAAACTCTGACTGTGTCAGATTATTTACCTTGCGGAACTCTTTGACATCAGCTGAAAATTTCTGTAAATTAAAATTCATAGTTTATCCTTCCTTCCATACATTATACCACATAAATCGTCAGAAATGTTACAAATTGTAACAGAAAATAAAAAGTTTATCAATCCCAGCAAATGAATTGTTCCTATGCCGCACGGTAAATCTCTGCTTCCAGCTCACGGAGGGCGGCGAGGTACTGTGCCTTGCCGCCGAACAGCTTCACGATTTCTGCCGGGGTGCCGTAGCCTTTGAGCGGGTCTACGGTGAGGACTTTCATATCCTCTATTTCTTCTATGCCCGTCTCGGCGTATTTTTCGAGCAGGGCGGCAAGGACAGCGCGGGCCTGTTCCCCGTACTTCGTCCAGTAATTCCGCTTGCGCACGTTCTCAGCCCGCTCGCGCCGGGTCAGGGCCGGGGCGTCCCATGCAACATGGCAGATGAGGTCAAATATGTCGAGGTCGCTTTTTATTTCTTCTTTCAATTCCTCAAAGATGATTCCCTGCTTTTCAAGTTCGGCTATGACAGCCTGCTTCTTCGCGGCATCGTTCCAGACTTGCAGGAAGCTGTCGAGCGAGCGGTATGAGGTAAGGATTCCGTTCCTCGTATATTCCCTGAGGCTTGTCGTGACAAGCCTGCCGTTCGCGTCCAGGAACTCCCGGCGTTCGCTCAGGATATGCACGTCAACCCCGGCAATGCGGACTTTCCCGCGCGTCCTGTATTCCGGGGAATCCGGGGCATCTACGAAACAGCTGCCGGCACCTTCGTCTGCTTTGTACATGCTTTCGGGAAATGAAGGGCTTTCGCCGGTAACGGGGTCCAGCTGAACATCACAGGCCCCGTCATCTATCATATCCTCTGAAATTTCGTCGTCCTGCGAGGCTTCCTTTATGCGCACCGGTACGCCGTCAAAATCCTTGTCGGCAAATTTGTCCGTCACATTGCGGAAGTCTATTATCGTAAAATAGAGCTTGCCGAAGTCTTCTTCAACACGCGTCCCCCGGCCGATTATCTGCTTGAACTCGGTCATGCTGCCGATGTTCGAGTCCAGCGCAATCAGCTTGCAGGTCTTGGCATCGGTCCCCGTCGTCATCAGCTTTGAAGTCGTGGCAATCACCGGGAACTGTTTTTCCGGGTTGATGAAATCCTCAAGGTTGCCTTTCGCTGTCGGGTCATCGCCCGTAATGCGGACGACGTAACGGTCCGTCTTCGCCGTGATTTCAGGCAGTGCATAGTTCAGCAGGGCACGGCGCATCCGCTCTGCATGCTCAATGTCCACGCAGAAGACGATAGTCTTGTCATACGGATTTGAGTTCCGGAGATATTCCATAATCTTGCGGGCAACCAGATCTGTCCGCTCGTCTATGATAAGCGAGCGGTCGTAATCCCTCGTATTGTACAGGCGGTCTTCTATGAGCTCGCCGTCTATGTCGGTCTTGTTGCGCTCCGGCCGGTAGCCTTCCAAATCCACGTTCATGCCGACGCGCAGCACCTTGTAGGGGGCAAGGAAGCCGTCGTCAATTCCCTGCCTGAGCGAATAAGTGTATACCGGCTCGCCGAAGTATTCGATGTTAGAAAGCGCCTTCGTTTCCTTCGGTGTCGCCGTCATGCCGATTTGCGTCGCACTGGAAAAATAGGTCAGGATTTTGTGCCATGCCTTGTCCTCGTCAACGGAACCCCGATGGCACTCGTCAACGACAATCAGGTCAAAGAAGCCCGGACTGAACTCGCGGAATGCATCGGTCGCATCGTCATAGTTGGTAAGCCCCTGGTACAGGGCAAGATAGATTTCATAGGACTTATCGATTTTCTTGTTCTTTACGATGGTAAGCTTGTCCTTGAAATGCTTGAAGTCGCCCTTCTTTGTCTGGGTAATCAGGTTGGTGCGGTCAGCAAGGTAGAGGATCCGCTTCTTTGTCCCGCTCTTCCACAGGCGGTAGATAATCTGAAAGGCGGTGTAGGTCTTGCCCGTCCCGGTCGCCATCACAAGCAGGATTCTGTTCTGGCCGCGGGCAATCGCTTCCACCGTCCGGTTGATTGCGATGCGCTGGTAGTAGCGCGGCGTGTGGCAGTCAAATCCTGCAAAATAGGAAGTGAGGGAAGTCTGCTCCGCCGCCGTGTCCGCAAGCCCGTTATAGCGTTTGTAGCACTCCCAGAGTTCAGCAGGAGACGGAAAATCTTCCAGTCCGATTTCCTGCGTAACCAGCGGACTGCCATCCGCTCCGGCTCCCCCGCAGAGCTTCCGGTACTGGATGACAAAGCCGTCCCCGTTTGAGCTGATTGCGAGCGGAATGTCCAGCGTCCCGGCGTAACCGAGGGCCTGCTGCAAGCCTGCCCCTACGGTATGGGCCTTATCCTTTGCCTCGATTACTGCAACCGGGATGTTTGCCCTGTAATACAGGATGATGTCGGCCCGCTTCTTTTCCCCGCGCGAGGTCTGCCGCCCCTTCACAAAAATGCGTCCGTCGGTGAAGGTTACTTCCTCCCGAACCTGCTTCTGCAGGTCCCAGCCGGCCCGGCCGATTGCGGGGAGAATGTACTTTGTGATGATGTCGCGCTCGGAAAAGGGCTTTTCCATACTCATAGCACGAGTATAGCACAGATCGGAGGAAACAACAATCAGAAAGGCTGCTGCCGGTTCCACGGCAGGCTGTCTGCAGGACGTTCAACAGCCTGTCAGCAGAGCACAAAACAGTGTGCCGGCAGTCTCACGACACACTGTCATACTGACCACGGCACAGTGTCGCACTGAGCACGGCAGGCTGTCTGCGACCGTGTGAAAGCGTGCCGGCAGAAGCATGATACACTGTCAGCAGAAGCATGGCACGGTGGCAGCATCAGTCCGGCACACTGTCGTCATGAGTTCGGCAGGCTGTCGTCATGAGTTCAACAGCCTGTCTGAAGAGAGTTCAACACACTGTCAGCAGGAAGTTCGACAGGCTGCCGTCCCCGCAACTGTCAGCAGGAATTCCGTCAGGGTGAGGGAGCGGTCCGGGCGCGGCCGTACAGGGCGGTATAGCGGTCAAGGAGCGCAAAGGTCCGGTCCGTCAGCTGAGACTCGTCCGCCCGCCACTTCCAGTTAGTGCCGACCGTCGAAGGTGTGTTCATGCGGGCAGCACTGCCAAGGCCGATGATATCCTGCATGCAGAGGATGCAGGTATTTGCGACGGAACTGAGGGCACACAAAAGCATTTCCGTCCGCAGCTCTTCGTCCGTTTCCGCACGGAGATAGGCCTTTGCAAAGGCAACGTCTTCCGGGCGCGCCGTCTGCGTCCAGCCCAGAATCGTATCGTTGTCGTGCGTGCCCGTGTAGACCACGCTGTTGCGTCCGTACAGGTAGGGAATATAGTTGCTTGCTTCCCGGCTGTCAAAGGCAAACTGCAGGATCTTCATGCCGGGAAAGCCGACATCCTTGAGCATCTGCTTCACGCTGTCCGTCAGGTAGCCCAAATCTTCCGCGATGATGTTCACGTCGCCGAACTCGTCTTTTATCCGTGCAAAAAGCGCCGCGCCCGGTCCCCTGCGCCATACGCCGCCTTTCGCATTCGGCGAACCGAAGGGAATGCAGTAGTATTCGTCAAAGCCGCGGAAGTGGTCTATCCTGATGACGTCAAAGGTTTTCAGGCATTCACTGATCCGCTTCTTCCACCATGCATATCCCGTTCCTGCATGATAGTTCCAGTCGTAGACGGGGTTTCCCCACAGCTGCCCGTCAGCGCTGAATGCGTCGGGCGGACAACCGGCGACTTCCACCGGCGTCAGGTCATCGTGCAGGGCAAAGAGTTCCGGGTTCGTCCATACATCGCTTGAGTCGAGTGCGACATAGATGGGCATGTCACCGATGATCCGTATGCCCCGTTCATTGGCATAGCGTTTCAGCGCATGCCACTGCGTAAAAAACAGGTACTGCAGCATTTTATAATACTGGATCCGGTCTGCACAGCGGTCAGTCCAGCAGCGGACGGCCTCCGGCAGGCGGAGCCTGATGTCACGCTCCCATTCGGAGAACGACGTTCCCCCGTGTGCATCCTTGACCGCCATGAAGAGCGCATAGTCGTCAAGCCAGAAGGCATTGGCCGCACAGTATGCGTCAAAGTCAGCGGGGATATGCTGCCTGAAGCGCGCCTGTACCTTCGCAAAGACCTTGTGCCGTTCGGTATAGAGGAGGCCGTAATCAATGCCGTGTACGTCGCTCCCCCAGTCCAGGTCCTGCCAGTCGGCGCGGTCAAGCATCCCGTCCTGTTCCAGCAGTTCAAGGTCAATGAAATAGGGATTGCCCGCAAAGGTCGAAAAGCTCTGGTAGGGGGAATCCCCGTAGCTTGTCGGGCAGACGGGAAGCATCTGCCAGTAGGTCTGTCCGTGCTTTGCAAGGCTGTCGACGAATGCGTAGGCATACCTGCCCAATGTACCGATGCCGGTATTGCCCGGCAGGGAAGAGATGTGCATCAGCACACCGCCTGCCCGTTTGTCCAAGAGTTTCATATCAGCCGCCTGACGCTTTCGCCCGCAATAAACTCAAAGGGAATGAATGTATTCCGCGGAGAAGCGTTCCGTTCAATCGTATCCAGCAGGATGTTCAGTCCCTCGTCAGCCAGCAGGTCCGTCTGCTGCCGGATGGTCGCAAGGCGGGGCTGATAGTATTCGCTGAGGGGAATGCCGTCGAATCCGACGATGGAAACATCATCGGGAACCCTGCGGCCCAGGTCGGCAAGGCGCCTGATGGCGCCGATTGCCATGACGTCCGACATGGCAAAGATGGCGGTCAGATCAGGATAGCGTTCCATGAGCGTTCCCGCCGCCTTTGCCCCGTCTTCGAACGAATACTTTGCCGTTGCATACGCCTTTGCAAAGTCAAAGGCAATGCCTGCCTTCGCAAGGCTTGCAAGAAAACCGTCATAGCGCCGCTGAGTTATTCCGGAGCCACACAAATCACCGCCGATGACGCCGATCTTCGTGTGCCCCATCTGGAGCAGGTAATCGGCAGAATGGCAGGCGGCGGTAAAATTGTCCGTGCTGACGCTGGAAAGCAGCGTGCCTTCGATTGGCTTCGCTTCGTTTGAAATCACGACGCAGGGCAGCTGCAGGCGGGCAAAATCTTCCTCAAACAGATCGGGGCTGCCTCCCAGGAAAATAATGCCCACCGGCTTCTGCTCGTAATAGACGCGGTTGGCGGCCTTGGCCTCGTTGTCATATTCGTCCAGGACAACGACGCCCGCAGAGTACTGCAGCGGTTCCATCCGCTTCTGAATGCGCTCAAGCAGGCTGTTCAGCAGGATGCTCGACGATCCCTTGACAAGAATCTGGATCGTCTTGCTGTCCTGTGCCTTGAGCAGCTTGGCGTTCGCATTCAGTATGAAATCGTGTTTCTTGACGACCGCCATCACCTTTTCCCGCGTCTTCTCGCTCACGTCCGGGTGATTGTTCAGGACGCGGGAAACCGTTCCGACGGCACAGCCGCATTCGCGGGCAATGTCCTTTATGGTCATGGCAGAATCATCATCCCTTTACCGCACCGGCAGTAACGCCGTTTATGATGTATTTCTGTGACGAAATGTAGAATGCAATAATCGGTACGATTGCAACGACGAGCATGGCCATGAATCCGCCGTAATCGGTTGAACCGTAGGCGCCCTGCATGGCAAGCTGGATTGCAACGGGCACGGTCTTGTGGTCCGAACCGAGGATCAGGTAGGGCAGCAGGTAGTCGTTCCAGAGCCACATTGCCTGCAGGATTGCCACCGTAATGGCCGTGGGCTTGAGCATGGGGAAGACGACGAGGAAATAGGTCTGGAGGGGGCTGCAGCCGTCGATCGTCGCGGCTTCTTCGACTTCGAGCGGAATTGCCTTGATGAAGCCGGTGAACATGAACACCGTGAGGCCCGCACCGAATCCGAGGTAGACGAACAGGATGCCGAACACATTGTCAAAGCTGAGCCTGTTCACGACAAAGGTCATCGTATACATGACCATCTGGAAGGGAACGATCATGCTGAAGGTAAAGGCATAGTAGAGTATCCGCGTTGTCCTTGACTTTACGCGCACGATGTACCAGGCGGTCATGGACGTGCAGACGATGATGAGGAGCACGCCGGCAACGGTAATCCACACGGAGCGGATGAAGGAGGCAAAGAAGCCGGAGGAGGTGATTCCGCGGATATAGTTTTCAAGGCCGACGAACATTTCTCCCCGGGGAAGGGCAAAGGGATCCGTTGAGACATAGAGGCGCGACTTGAACGAGTTCATGAACACCAGCAGGATCGGGAAGATGAACAGGACAGTGAGCGCTATGAGCAGTACGGTCTGGAATGTCCGCGCTGCGGTACGGTTCTTTTCGATTATCATTGTTCTATCTCCTTGGTATTGGTGAGCTTGAGCTGTACAAAGGCAATGACGGCAACGATGATGAAGAACACGACCGCCTTTGCCTGACCGACGCCCTGAAAGCCCGTCCGGCCGTAGAAGGTCTTGTAGATGTTCAGGGCGAGCATTTCGGTTTCCGTTCCCGGTGCGCCGTTGGTGAGCGCAAGGTTCTGATCGAACATCTTGAATGAGTTCGTCAGCGTCAGGAACATACAGATGGTGATGGACGGCATGACCATCGGGATTTTTATCTTGAACAGGGTTGCAAAGGATGAGGCCCCGTCTATGGAAGCCGCCTCAAGCAGTTCCGACGATATGTTCTGGAGGCCGGCGATATAGATGACCATCATGTAGCCGATGAGCTGCCAGTTGGTCAGGATGACCAGGCCCCAGAATCCGTATTTCGCATTGAACGAAATGTCTTCGCCGAAGTAGCGCAGGAGCACTCCGTTTATGAGGAGGTTCCAGATGTAGCCCAGGACGATTCCGCCGATGAGGTTCGGCATGAAGAATACCGAGCGGAAGAAATTCGTCCCCTTCAGGCCGTGCGTCAGGAGCAAGGCAAGGATAAAGGCGAACACATTGACGGTAATCACGGAAACGACGGTGAACAGGGAGGTGAAGCCAAGCGCGTGGATGAACTCATTGTTCAGCGTAAATGCCCTGATGTAATTCTTGAATCCGATGAAATGTGCGTCCGTAATGACCTTGAACTTGGTGAACGAAAGTACGAAGCCCATGACAAAGGGGATGAAGAAAAACAGGATGAAGGCAAGGAGCGTCGGCAGGACAAAAATCGGAAAGTATTTTTTTATCGCCTTGTTGTTTTCCATAAAAGGGATTCCTCCAAAAAGTGTATAAAAAGGGCTGCCGCGTTATCCATTGCTGTCGCGCGGCAGCCCGCCATCAGGACCGTGGTTGAAACCGGTCCGGCCGGTTACTCGTCAACCAGCTCCCATTCGGTCTTCCAGTTCTTCACGACGTTCGCGGCAACCGTGTTCCAGTCCTTTGACCCCTGGCAGTACTGCAGGAGGTCTGCACCGAAGTTGTCCTTGAAGGTCTGTGACGGGAACAGGGTGAAGTTCCAGGACACGGACGTAATGCCCTTCTTTTCCATGTAGGAAAGGATTTCCTTTGCCAGCGGGTCGGTCGGCTTTTCGTTCTCGGCGAAGGTGTCGAACGGAGCGATGAATCCGAGCTTCTGCGTGACGTACCTCTTTCCGGTCGGGGAAGAATACAGCCAGTAGATGAAGTCGGCAGTCGCCTGCTGGTCAGCCTTGGAAGCCTTCTTGTTGATGCAGTAGAAGTTTTCCGTACCGATGCACAGACCCTGGGAAGCCTCACCGCTCACACCCGTGTAGATGGGGAGGTACTTCACGTTTTCGGCCTTGACCTTATTTCCCGTAACGCCGGCAATCTGGCCCCATGCCCAGTTTCCGTTCTGGACCATCGCTGCTTCCTCAAGCGCGAACTCTGCCATGGCCTGATCAACGGTCTTGACGCCGAGGTTCTTCTTGTCAACGACTGAATCGGTCGTGTACAGGTCAAAGATGTTCCTGAAGTTGTTTCCGTACTGGAACTTAATCTGGTGAGTTGCCTTTGAAGTCAGGTCAACGTTATTGTTCTTGAACTCATAGTAGACGGGCAGGTTGGCAAGATGGGTCTGCCAGCGCCAGTCCTCACCAGCCTTCAGCGACGTAGAGGCAAATACGCCCTTGATGCCGAGCAGGCTTGCATTCTTCTGCATGTCATCGCACAGTTCCTTGAGTTTGGCGAAGCTGTTGATTTCTGCCATGCTCCTGAACGAGGTGCCCCGTGAAGAAAGGGCGAAGTACTTGTCCGTGATGGCCTTGTTATAGATGATTCCGTAGCCTTCAACGACATAGGGAATGCCGTATGCCTTGCCCTTGTCGGTAATTGCGAGGGACTTGTCGGAAAGGTGCTTGTAGATTTCGGTCTTGGTCAGGTCCGCGCAGTAGTCCTTCCAGTTTGCATAGCCGACGGGTCCGTTAATCTGGAAAAGGGTCGGAGCCTGTTTGGTCGCCATTTTGGCAGTCAGCGTTGACTCATAGGTGTTGTTTGCGGCGGTCTCAACAATGACCTTAACGCCGGTCTCTCTTTCATAGGCGGCGGCAAGCTCTTCATACACGGAAGCGACTTCCGGCTTGAAGTTCAGGTAGCGGACGGTGCCTTTCTTTTTTCCGGCAGCGCACAGACTCATGGCAGCAGCCAGCATGATGCAGGTTCCGATAACGATTCTTTTCATTCATATCCTCCTAAGGGTTACTGAAGCAAGAAGTCGGAAACGATACTGGAAACGTTTCCAATCTATACTGTCATAGTATCACGGCTTTTTTGTGCTGTCAAATAAATTCTTTTCATTTTCGTGATTTTTTTCCGAGAGGCAGCTGCAAGGGCAGTTTCAAAAACCGGCCGGGTGCGACAACGGCATCCTCCGCTTCCCCTCCTGCATATTGACAAGTTCCAAGCTCTATGGTACTTATCCCTAGGAGCTATGCGGATGCTTATTGAAAACCAGACTTTTGACCAGGAACGGGCATTATACGGAATCAGCGGTGCGCTTGTCTCGAACTGCCGCTTTGACGGCCCTGCCGACGGTGAGTCAGCATTAAAGGAAGCCCGTGACATTCAGGTACGCGGCTGCTTCATGAACCTCCGCTACCCCTTCTGGCATGTCGAAGGTGCAGGCATCTCCGGCACGACATTCACCGAACAGTGCCGTGCGGCCCTCTGGTACGACAAAAACATCAGTATGGAAGGCTGCCGCCTGGACGGCACGAAAGCCATCCGCGAGTGCGAGGGCGTTACGCTCAGAAATACCCGCGTAAACTCCCCCGAATTCATGTGGAAGTGCAGGAACATTGAGCTTGAGAATGTCACCATCGGACAGTCCGAGTATCCTTTTTTTGAAGTCAAGGATGCAAAAATCACCCGCCTTACGATGAAAGGCAAATATTCGTTCCAGTACGATGAAAATGTTACCATCAGCAGCTCCGAGCTGGACACAAAAGATGCTTTCTGGCACACCAGAAACGTCACGGTCCGCGACAGCCTCATAAACGGTGAATATCTCGGCTGGTATTCGGAAAACCTGACGCTCATCAACTGCCGCATAATCGGAACGCAGCCCTTCTGCTACTGCAGGAACCTCAGGCTCGAAAACTGCACGATGGAACGCTGCGACCTTGCTTTTGAACGGAGTTCCGTGCAGGCAACCGTCATTGGAAAGATAGACAGCGTAAAGAATCCGCTTGAAGGAACGATTACCGCAGACGAAATCGGCGCCGTTATACTTGAAGAAGAGTTCTGCGACGCATCAAAAACGCACATCAGCTGCCGGAGCGGCGGGACGGACAAAAACGGAAACGGCGGCGGAAAGAACCCCTGCAGCAACAAGTGCGCATGATCTGCCCGTGCCGTCCGGAACAGACCGTGCAGGGAAAAGAAGCAGTCCCCGTCCCCGCCCGATTGTAAAGAAACGCCGCATTGCGGTATACTAGCACTATGGCAGTTTCAAAAGATGAACAGAAGGTGCTCGCAGCGCGGACTGCGGTAGACACCCTTATAAACGAAGGAAAGATTTTCAGCGGCATGAAGATTGGCCTGGGTACCGGGTCTACGGCAATGCCGGCAGTAACACGGCTTGCCGAGCGGATTGCCGACGGCACGCTTAGGGACATCAAGGCGGTGGCGACGAGCTTCCAGACCAGCCTCGCCTGCGAGGAGTACGGCATCCCCGTCTACACGCTCAACGACAGGGCTATCGGCGGCAGGCTTGACCTCGCCATAGACGGGGCAGACGAAATCGGCCCCGGAAACAGCCTCATCAAGGGGGGCGGGGCCGCCCTGCTCCGCGAGAAAATCACCGAATACAATGCGGACAGCCTCATCATCGTTGCAGACGAGTCCAAGATCGTAGCCAGCCACGGGACGGGCTTTGCCCTCCCGGTCGAAGTCATCGCCGAAGCCCGCCTGCCCGTCACCCAGGCACTGGAAAAACTCGGCGCAAAGCCCCGCCTGCGCGAGGGTGTCAGAAAGGCAGGGCCGGTCATCACGGACAACGGCAACATGATCCTTGACTGCCTCTGGGAAAAGCCCGTCAATCCCGCCGAGATGGAGGATGCGATCGACGCAATTACCGGCGTGGTCGAGTGCGGCTTCTTCACCAAGGCAAGACCGAGGGCCTTCGTCGCCCACGCCGACGGCTCCGTAGAGGAGCGGTGAGCACCGAAGAAGAACAGAGAGCGGCGTGCATAATGGGAAGCTCGAAAAACCGAGTTTTTTCGGGCTTCCCTAACCGAGGAGGATTCCAGACGATGGAATTTTACGATGCAATCAACAGGCGTCACAGCATACGGGACTTTACGGATGAGCCCATACCGGAAGACGCAGTCAGGCGGATTATACAGGCCGCATTCAAGGCCCCGGCGAACGACCACCTCA
>CAMJZA010000080.1 GCA_946410085.1 uncultured Treponema sp.
ATCTTGTGAAGTTAGGCTGCATACGAAAAGTCGGCGCCAGCTCCGCGACAGGCTACGTGTGGTCGGATGTGCCGGACTGAATCACATCGGGAGCGATTTATGCAGTGGCTTGACAT
Source organism: uncultured Treponema sp. (assembly GCA_946410085.1). Taxonomy (GTDB): domain Bacteria; phylum Spirochaetota; class Spirochaetia; order Treponematales; family Treponemataceae; genus Treponema_D. Next base: position 117 of record CAMJZA010000080.1, read on the forward strand.
GGGACATAAAGAGGTATAGAGTAAAAGTATAAAGAGTTATAAAGAAAAATAAAAACTATAAAGAGGGACCCGTGCAGAATCCTTTCACGACGACGTTCAGCAAGAATCCCGGGAACTCGTACGTCTACACCGAGCAGACGAACATAATCCTTGAGAATTTCATGTACGAGAGCTCCTCGGAGTCCGTGTACCAGGTCACGGGTGTCTGTGGCTCCGGCAGGAAAACAGCATGATGAGCATAACAGTTTAGTTGTTTTTCTGTGAAATTCAACTATTGAGATGTTGATTTTAAGCTGATTCTGCTGTATCATGCATCAAGAGGTTCCTATGGAGCGCAAAATAAAGAGGACTCTTGATGTCTCGGATTTGATTAAAAAAAAGTCACTTTTTCTGTTCGGACCAAGGCAAACAGGGAAATCGACTCTTGCCGACCAGCTTCCGGACGGGACTTTCGCCCTGAAGTGGAATCTCCTTAAGGGAAAGCTCCGCCTGCAGATACAGGCAAACCCCAGTTATCTGACGGAACAGGCGGAACTCCTTGACTTGCATGACTGCGCAATTTTTATTGACGAAATCCAGTTGTGCCCCGAGCTGCTGAACGAGTGCCACCTTTTGATCGAAGAGCGCAACATCCGCTTTCTTCTTACAGGCTCTTCGGCAAGGAAGCTCCGCTCGTACGGGACGAACCTGCTTGGCGGAAGGGCATGGGAGCGTCATTTGCATCCGTTCACTTTTGCTGAAGTCGGAGGGGATGCGAATTATAACCTGCCGTATATTTTTGAGCATGGGCTTTTGCCGTCCATGTTCTATTCGGCTGACATAGAGGAAGATCTTTCTTCGTACATAGGAACGTACCTTACGGAGGAAATCTCTGCGGAGGGCACGGCCCGCAACCTGGGGGCCTTCGCGCGCTTCCTGAAAACGGCGGCATTGACGAACGGGCAGCTCTTGAACTTTACGAATATTGCAAGTGATTCGCAAGTTCCGGTTCAGACCGTGAAGCAGTGGTACAAGGTCCTGGAGGACACCTTGCTCGGGTTCATGGTGGAGCCCTACTCTGCCGGTAAAAAACGGAAAAGCGTGAGCGTTTCAAAATTTTACCTCTTTGACATTGCCGTTGCGCGGACGCTAAAAAACATTTCGGTTCCCGGCGAAGGAAACGAGGAATTCGGAGAGTATTTTGAGCAGCTTGTCTGCATGGAACTGAAAGCCTGGATTTCCTATAAAAGCCCGCGCTCACGCCTTACTTTCTGGCGCACTACAAGCGGAAACGAAGTTGACTTTTGCCTTGATGATGACCTTGCGATAGAAGTGAAATCGACAGATACGGTAACGGACAGGCACCTGAAGGGGCTCAGGGCATTGCGGGAGGAAGAAATCTTCAGGCGGTACATTGTGGTCTGCCGCGAGGAATATCCGCGCAAGGTTGACGGGATTGAGATCCTTCCGTGGAAATACTTCTTTGAGTCCTTATGGAAGGAAAAGGATTAAAAGACAGGAACATAAGCCCGGGCGATTGCCTGAATTACGGTTTGAGAAATGTGAGGTTTTACCCTGTGCAAGGTTCGGTTTTTGTGATAAAGTTTGAACCATGTAAAGGAGCGCTCTGGAAGAGCTGAAAGCGTGGAAAGAAAAGCCCGGCAGGCTTTCCCTTGTCCTGCTGGGGGCAAGGCAGGTCGGCAAGACTATGAGGACGCCCTGCTGTGGCTCAAGGATTCGGGGCTGATCCGCAAGGTGAGCCTCGTGAGCTGCAGAAGGCTTCCCCTCAAGGCCTATGAGGATTTGAAGGCTTTTAAAATCTACCTTCTCGACTTTGGCCTGCTCCGCACGATGTGCGAAATAGAGCCCTCCCTGATAATCGATGATGAAAGGATATTCTCTGAATTCAACGGGAGCCTGACGGAGCAGTTTGTCCTCCAGGAGCTTTCCGCACAGAGAATTGCTGGCAGCATCTATTACTGGTCGGAAGAGGCCGCGAGCGAGGTCGATTTCATATTCTCGCACAGAAACATGATCGTTCCCGTGGAGGCGAAGACCGGGCTGAGCGTCCATGCACAGAGCCTGAAGGTGTTCCGCGGAAAATACGCACCGAAAGTCGCCGTCCGCACCTCGCTCAGGGACTTCAGGTTTAATTCCGGGCTCCTGAACCTCCCCCTGTATGAGCTGTTTAACCTGAAGAACATTCTGGAAGCGATTCAGCAGGTACCTACTGCTTAAGAAAACTTAAATGTGGTATAATCCCGAGGCTGGAAAAATGACAGATTCAGAAAGCCGAAGCCGAAAAGCCTCGGGTAAAAGAAAGACAGAGGTAAGAGATGGTCTTCCGGTTCATACTCCCCATTATACCTCGGTTTTGCTACTTAATCAGTGTTCCCTTAATCAAGCAATGAGAACATGAATACATATCCTCAATGAGGGATATAGAATCTAAGCTTCACTAGTTATGCTAAAACCGAATACACCATTACTCTCTGTCATCGTCCCCGTGTACAACACGGAGCCGTACCTGCAACGCTGTTTGGACAGCATCATCAGACAGACCTATACAAATCTTGAGATAATCCTTGTCGATGACGGTTCAACGGACGGCAGCGGAAGGATATGTGAAGAGTACGCAGAGAAGGACGGTCGTATAAAGGTCCTGCACAAAACGAACGGGGGACTCGTCAGTGCACGGAAAGCAGGCTTACAAGTCGCAGCTGGGGAGTACGCGACCTATGTTGACAGCGATGATTTCATAGAACAGGGAATGTACGAATGCTACATGCACTTGGCCTTGGAAACCGATGCAGATGTAGTTACGGGGGGGAAAATTCGGGACTACGGAAGTCATGTCGTTCCAGAATCAGAATCAGCAGTTCCTGGAGTATACAAGGGAAGGAATCTGGAAAGACTACGTGAAATGTTGATAGATGCAAAGCACTTCTTCAAGTACAACGTTTCTGTACATATTTATGACAAGATATACAGGACACCTTTGTTAAAAAAGTATCAGATGCAGGTTCCTGATAAAATCATCATAGGAGAAGATGCCGCTGTTGTCTACCCGTTGTTGTTTGATGCGAAAAGTATATATATAACCGGAAAAAACTATTATCACTACTGCATCCGCCCTGATTCTATGATGGGATTGCCGTCATCGGGCAAGATGGATTCATCCTGTCTAATGCTCGATTATATACATGGGAAAATACTCGGATACGGAGAAAACACAGTTTTCAGAAATCAGTTTAGGCTATTTGATATTTATATACGACTTTTAAGGAGTCCAATGGACATGCTAAGGTATGAAAATGAACTCTTGTGGCCATTCGGTAAAATCAATAAAAATGAATCTGTTATCGTGTACGGTGCAGGCAAGTTCGGCACCGTGCTGAGAACTTGGCTCTTAAATGAAGGCTTTAATGTAGTCGCATGGGTTGACAGTTCTGAAAATAGACAGGAAACGCTTAGTTGGGATATTGCAAGAAAAATCCTACATGATAAAATTCTGGTTGCAACGTTGATATATGAGACGACGGAGAGTATAGTCAAAAGATTAGTCGAAGACGGTGTGAAACGAGAGAAAATACTTTCAGTGAACATTGATGCTAAATACATAAAGACGGGTATGGGGGGTGTCTAATATGAAAAGAATAGCTATATGGGGCGTTGGAAGGCGTACAGACAGATTTCTGAAGTTTTGCTATTTTTCAAAATGCGAAATAATATGTTTTGTTGATACACATAAAAACGGAGGGCTGTATAATGGATTGCCCGTTCTTTCTCCAGAAGAGATAGCCTTGCAGAAAGATAAGATAGACTTTCTGGTAATAATTTCGTCATATTTTAGCGAAATATTTGATACATGTCTTGATTTGGGGATAGACAGGAGAAAAATCATATTTGCGGATTATTTAGCAGAACCCTGTGTAAAACAAAATATTGAGCTGCTAAAAGAAATTTCCCCAAAACTGTATGATAAAGCAAGAATGAATGTATTCCGTTTTATGACCGAAAATGAAACAGACAGTTTCGATGAAACCAAGTTAATAGGAAAAGGAGAATTTTTATCAGCGGAATATACAAGAGATTATTATCGTTACAGGACATTTGAGTTTGTAGCTGATGAGCTCATTCATGAAGGAATAGAAGGTTGCGTTGCTGAATTTGGTGTTTTCAGGGGTACCTTTTCGGCACTTATTAACGCGAAATTTCCCAACCGAGAATTATATATGTTTGATACATTTGAGGGATTTGAGTCCGATGAGGCTGAAAAAGAAAAAAACTTGGGGCGCTCCGATGATGAATTTGACTTTTTGCATAAACAGACAAATGAAAACATCGTTTTAGAAAGTTTACCCTATCCAGAGCATTGCCATATTTGCAAGGGCTTCTTCCCTGCTTCGATTCCTGACGAGTGCATGCCCTTAAGATACGCCTTCGTTTCAATAGACGTAGATTTTGAAGATTCGATATATGCCGGTTTGGAATTCTTCTATCCTCGACTGTCTGATGGAGGTGCAATTTTTCTTCATGACTACAACAGCTTGAATTTAAAAGGTGTGAAATTGGCTGTGCAACGATATGAATCAGATAAAAATATCAAACTGAAAAAAGTACCGCTTGCTGACCGAGCAGGGACATTGGTTGTTATTAGGTAAAAGTCTTTATTCATGCCGATGGTCTAACACTCCGATGCTCTGCATCGTAGTATAGTGATCACTAGAAGAACACGCAGGATATAAAAATGGAATATGTAATTTGGGGTGCAGGATTTAGAGGAAAACTATTATATGACTTTCTTGGTGCAAATCGTGTAATAGCCTTTATAGATTGTAATCCTGCTTTGCGTAATGCCCTTATTGAAGGGAAAAAAGTAATCACCTATTCCGAATTCAAGAAATACTACAAAAAATATCCTGTAATTATTTCCATGCTGGATTACAAAGATGCAGAATATCAGATTCTTGCAGACGGGGGAATTAATTATTTTGTTTTATCGCATCAGCCAGCAGAATGCTATGCTCAATATAGCAAAAATGTTTTGAACAAGCTACCATTTGATTATGATCCAAAGCTTCCCTGTGTATTTTACGGGATAAACCTTATTGGAACAGAAATTTACAGTTGCCTTGAAGGCAAAACGGATATATATGTTTTGCCTTCGATGAATGACAGAAGCTGCCATTTGTCTTCTCTCAGAAGCCTCTTTTCATCCCATTATATTAATGCACTTCCTGCTATACACGGTGAATACAACGTTTTCCTAAGCGAGGAAAACTTCATGTTTACAGGTGAGGATTGTCATGTTTATAACATTTTTGATTTTTCGTATCAAATTGATGATTATTTCAATTCAGAAATTGCAGCATTGAAGAAAAAATTCTCTGATCAACGGTGTTTCATTGTTGCGACGGGACCAAGCTTACGGATACTTGATTTAGATGAACTGTATAGAAATGGTGAATACTGTATAAGCATGAACAAGATATGCGAGGCGTTCTCAAGAACAAAATGGAGACCGAATCTTTATCTGTCAGCTGACAGGCTGTTTATTACTCAATGTTATGAACAGATAAAGAATTTGGATGTGAATTTGAAATTCATTGCTGATTATGTTCCTCAGGATTATCCATATATTCCACAGGCTCATATGGTCATGGGTGATATGCTATCCAGTGATATTCCATTTTCAGAAGATGTTTCTCGTATTACTTATGTTCGTGGTACTATCACGTATGCATGTTTACAGTTTGCCGTCTATATGGGATTCTCGGAGATATATTTGCTAGGTGTCGATTTTTCTTATGATATGAAAAACAATAGAGGCTGTCACTTTTATGAACAGGAAGAAAAGGATAATAACCCAATGATTCCTGAAGTGGTCCTAAATGATTATAAATCAGCCCGGAGCTACGCCGACTCTCACGGCATAAAGATATACAACGCCACCCGGGGCGGAAAACTGGAAGTATTCGAGCGTGTTGACTTCGACAGTCTCCCGTTCCTCAGTAAGTACGATGCTTAGATCATACCAATACACAGAGAAATCCTACCTGAGCTACTCCATGCAGCGTGACTCACTGCGGGAAAAGGAACAGGCTCTCGCAAGGCGCTTTGTTGAAGGCAACTGCATACGGAGAGACCAAGTTAGGGACTGCCCCATCTGCGGAAGTTGTTCCGACCGCTACTTTTTCACGAAGTGGGGAGTTGACTACCTCCGCTGCGGAGACTGCGGGAGCGTTTTTGCCGTTTGCGACGAGAAAACCGCAGAGAGATATTTGAGTGACGGGCCTCTGAAAGAACTCAGGACAAGCAACGAATATCAAGAGCAGATGACTGCAAGCCGTCAGGAGGTCTGGAAAGAGTTCCTCGACTGGGTTGAGGTGCGTGCGTTCCGCTTTCTGGGCCGTCATAGGGACCTCAACATACTCGACGTGGGAAACAGGTTCCTGGGGCTGAGTGACTTGACAATGAAATCCCCGCTCTGCTGTTGCTACGAACTCCGTGATTCGATATGTGACGTACAGTATGGCAAGATAGCACCTGGAGAGGCGGACTTGGTATTCTACAACGATGTATTGAAGACTGAGTTTGCACCCGAAAGGCGGCTCTCGGCAATAAAAGAATACATGAAAGACGACGGCCTCATCTTCGTCGGCATAAGGTCGGGAAGCGGGTTCGACGTCATCACGCTCAAGGAGCACAATACGAGAATATGTCCCTATGAGCATATCCTGCTTCCTTCCGTAAAAGGGGTGACGACACTCCTGAAAAATTGCGGGTTCGATGTGCTCGAGATTACGTCCCCCGGCGTGATGGACGTAAAGTATGTCATGGACGATCTGGACAAGCTCGGCGGGAACGAAGAATTTGTCCGTCAGCTGCTGACGGAACACAATGACACGATGCTGCAGGAATTTCAGCGTTTCCTTCAGAAAAGCTGCATGAGCTCTCTTGTACGTGTAATCGCCAGGAAAGCTGAGATACATAAATGAAGCAGTATGATGCCGTTATCATAGGGATGGGGCGCATGGGCAGGACCCGTTATGAGTCCATGACGCGTCACGGCGGATACGTCATAAAAGCGGTGTGCGACAGCAATGCCGGACTGCTGGATAGCTATCAGTGCAGGAAATATACCGATTGGAAGCAGTGCATCGATGAGGAAAAACCTTCGGTCGTAGTCGTCTGCACGTACAACGCCGTGATACCTGATGTCGTGTGCCATGCGCTGGAGCGTGGCTGCCACGTATTTTCCGAAAAGCCGCCGGGAAGAAATCTGAGGGACACACTGAGAATGAAGGCAACCTTCCTGAATACATCGGGACAGGTCCTGAAATTCGGCTTCAATCACCGCTATCATAATTCTGTTATTGAAGCAAAATCCCTGATAGAGTCGGGTTTCCTCGGCGAAGTCGTTGCTGCCAGAGGTGTGTATGGGAAAGCCGGGAACCTTGTGAAGGATGAATGGCGGAACCATGTCGAATTGTCCGGCGGGGGGATACTCCTGGACCAGGGGATCCACATGCTCGATCTCCTGAGGTATTTTGTCGGCGATTTTGCTGAAATAAGCGGATTCACTGACAACCTCGTGTGGAAAGAAAGCCGGGGGGAGGACACGGCGTTTGCAACGATGAGGACTGCCGACGGCAAGGTTGCCACGCTCAATTCCAGTGCAATACAGTGGAAACATAAGTTTGACCTTGATATCGTTCTTTCAAACGGATATATAGCCTTGAACGGGCTCCTGACATCCACAAGAAGCTACGGAGAGGAGCGCATAACCTACTACAGGAAAGACCTAGAGGTAAAGAGCGGAAAACTCGGAAATCCGACGGAGTATACGATGTGCTTCGACGAAGATTCTTCGTGGGACTATGAGATGAAAGAATTCTATGATGCCGTCGACAGCGGCAAACCCATCATAAACGGAACGATAGACGACGCGGAGCAAGTGATGCGACTCATAGAGACGGTTTACAAAGAAAGCGGGAATGCAAGATGAAGGGAATCAAGAAGAAGCTTGCTGAAGGACAGGTTACGTTCGGTACCTGGCAGATGATAGGGAATACATCCATATCGGAGATACTGTGCGATGCGGGCTTCGAGTGGGTGACGGTGGACATGGAGCACACGGGGATAGATGTGGATGATGCTCTGGAACTCATACGGGTCATCGACAGGTGCGGCAAGATTCCGGCCGTCAGGCTGAGCGTCAATGACTTCACGCTCATAAAGCGCGTGCTTGACAGCGGTGCAAGGATAATCATCGTCCCTATGGTCATGTGCAGGGCTGACGTAGAGAAGGCAGTGAGCGCAGCCTATTATCCCCCGCGGGGAACCAGGGGCGTAGGCCTTGCGCGGGCGCAGGGATACGGATTCGGGTTCGAGGAATACAAGAAAAAATTCGGAGATGAGGCTGTCATTGTCGCGCAGATAGAGCACATAGAGGCCGTCAACAACCTTGAGGAGATTCTGAGCGTCGAAGGACTCGACGCGACCATCATCGGGCCGTATGACCTGTCCGGATCGTTGGGACATCCGGGCGATTTTGAAAGGGAGGACTTCAGGCAGGCCTTGGAAAGGTACGAAGCGACGAGCCGAAGGATGGGCAAGCCGATGGGCTACCACATGGTCACGCCAACGAAAGAAAATGTAAATGAACTTACTGAAAAGGGATATAGATTCATTGCCCTCGGGTTCGACTCATATTTCATCGGCAGGCAGTGCAGGGAGGTACTGGACAATGTCAGGGAATAAACCAAAAATCATAGGTCTCATACCGGCAAGGATGGCATCGTCAAGGTTTCCCGGAAAACCGATGGCAAAAATTGCAGGGATTCCCATGATAGGGCATGTGTATCTGAGGTGTGCCATGAGCGGTCTTTTGGACGACCTGTATGTTGCTACGTGCGACAGGGAGATTTATGACTACATCCTGTCCATAGGCGGAAAAGCCGTCATGACAAAAGACTCCCATGAACGGGCAAGCGACCGCTGCGCGGAGGCCTTGCAGAAAGTAGAGGAAAGCACCGGGAAAAAGGCAGACATCATGGCGATGATACAGGGAGACGAGCCGATGATCCGCCCCCAGATGATAGACGAAGCTATAAAGCCTTTGCTTGAGGACAACGGCTATGTCATAGCGAATTTGATGACTGAGCTGAAGACCAAGGAGGAGCATGCGAACCCAAACAGGGTAAAGGTCGTCGTGGACCGATGCGGAAGTGCCATGTATTTCTCCCGCGAGCCCATACCGTCATGGAAAAAGGGAGCGGAAAGCGTCCCCATGCTGAACCAGACGGGTATCATCATGTTCCGCAGGGACTTCCTGTTCAAGTACATGGCGATGGAGCAGACACCTTTGGAACAGATAGAGTCCGTTGACATGCTCCGGGTCCTTGAAAACGGCTACAAGATAAAGATGGTCATGACCGAGGATACCACTGTGGGAGTGGACACACCGGAGGATCTGGTCGTGGCGTCCGAGGCGATGGAGAAAGACGATCTGTATCCCATGTATGCGGATAAGAGGCAGAGGTAAAGACAGTGCCGGGCAGGGATTACGAGGTTCTGATTACGGGGGGAAGTCGCGGCATAGGGCGCGAGATAGCGAGGATATACAGGGAAGCTGGTTACAAGGTCTGTACGCCAGTCCGTAAAGAACTCGACCTGTCCGCCCCGAGATCGGTGGAACAGTTCATAGAGAACAACTGGATGCGTAAATTTCTTATCATCATAAATAATGCCGGCGTCAACCATATTTCTAGGATTGAGGATATTGCCGACGGGGATATTGAAAATATGATGGACGTAAACCTTATATCCCCGCTGAGGCTTATACGCGGCTTCGTTCACGCAATGAAGGATGCCCGTTTTGGAAGAATCGTAAATGTCGGTTCAATATGGGGGGTGATATCAAAGCCCGGAAGGACAGGATACAGCATCACGAAACACGGAATCCATGGTTTAACCAAGACACTTGCCCTAGAACTGGCTAGGAACGGGATACTCGTTAATACTGTTGCACCGGGTCAGACAATGACCGACCTAACGCGAAAGAACAACCCTCCAGAGGCTATAAGGCAGATGGAAGCCGACATTCCGTTAGGAAGACTCGCTGATCCGGCGGAAATTGCAAGGGCTGTATTCTTCCTCGGTAGTGAGGACAACACATATATCACGGGGCAGGAGCTGATTGCCGACGGCGGGCTGTCCATTTCGTAGGTATGAGCATTGGTCATGGAGAGCATGAGAATCAAATCCTTTTACGGAGACTATACGGTTCATTTCGATGATGTGGTAGATTACGAGAGCATCGTCAAACCCGGTGACATCGTCGTCATCGACAGAATTGTATATGATCTATACAGAAACGAATTAGGTGCTTCCCTCTCGGACGGGAACACGATCATCATCGATGCCACGGAGGAGCAGAAAAGTTATTCCGGGCTGATACCGGTGCTTGACGATGTTATAAGACGAGGATTCCATAAGAACAATACCCTGATAGCTATAGGAGGTGGCATAACGCAGGACTGTGTTGCTTTCATGGCCTCTATACTGTACAGGGGCGTTGCCTGGGAACTGGTGCCGACCACCCTGCTTGCACAATGCGACAGCTGCATCGGAAGTAAAACTTCCATCAATTTTGCATCATACAAGAATCAGCTGGGTGGATTCTATCCTCCCAGAAATATATACATAGCCCCCCATTTCCTGAACTCTCTCCATGAGAAAGAGTTGAAATCTGGATTAGGGGAAATGCTCCATTACTATGTTGTTGGGGGCGAGAAAGATTTCGACTTTTTTGCTGACAACTGCGTGAAAGCAATGAGAGACCACGGTATCCTGCAAAAGCTGATCAGGCGCAGCCTGGAGATAAAAAAGGACTATATCGAAATTGATGAGTACGACAGGAATGAACGTCAGATTTTCAATTATGGACACTCATTCGGTCATGCGATAGAGTCGATGACGGATTACGCCGTCCCGCACGGCATAGCAGTCAGCTACGGAATAGATATTGCTAATTATATTGCTGTCAGGAAGGGGATGCTTTCTGACAGCGTTCGCCAGAAAATCCATAATGTTGCCAGAAACTTCTGGAATAAGACTGATATAAATCATTTTGACTCAGATGAGTATATCAGCCTTCTCAGCAGGGATAAGAAAAATGCCGGAAACAAGTTTGGAATAATTCTTTGCAGCGGATTCGGCAGGCTGGCGAAGTATATGATCGATGCGGACGAGGAATTCCGCAGAATGCTGATGGACTATTTTGCCGGAGATTACCTGGGGGAAGAATAAGCGTGAAGGAATCAGATATCAGAAATCAGCAGGTACTAGATAACTATTTGCGTCTGGTTGAGGAAGATGTGAAAAAGCTTTTTGACCGGAGCAAGTTCGAGACAATTCCCTGCCCAATGTGCGGGAGCGGAGAATACACGGAAGAGTTCGAGAAATCGGGATTCAAATACGTAACGTGTCCCCGATGCGGGACGCTGTATGCAAATCCAAGACCGACCCAGAAACAGCTAGACCGGTTTTACTCACAGTCAGATTCTACGAGGTTCTGGGTAGAAGAATTCTTCATGCCTTTTGCAGAAGCAAGGCGAAAAAAAATATTCATACCGAGGGCAAGAGAATTTGCGGATGAGTTCCCTGAATACCGGGACAAGCGGATAGGTGATATCGGAGCCGGCTTCGGACTCTTTTTGGAAGAGTTAAAAAAAATCTGGCCGGAAGCAGATTTGTATGCTATAGAGCCATCGGTAGACATGGTGAGAATTTGCAGGGACAAAGGACTCAAAGTCATTCCCAAAATGTTTGAGGATTTAAAAGAAGATGACGGAAAGTTTAATTTTTTGTGTTCCTTCGAACTGTTCGAGCATCTGAATAATCCTAAGTTCTTCCTTGAAAAAGCAAATGGTGTTTTGGAAACGGGAGGAAAAATTCTTATCACGACTCTAAACGGAAAAGGATTTGATATCCAGTTACTTTGGGAAAAACATAAGAATGTAACTCCGCCACACCATTTGAATTTCATAAACCCTTGCTCCATTAAAATGCTTCTTGAGGAATGCGGATTTGAGGTTGAGAGAATTACAACTCCCGGCAGGCTTGATTGGGATATTGTGGAAAAGATGATTGAAAACGGGAACGCCAATATGGGACGATGGTGGAATACCGTATGTGCATCGGGTGAAAAAGTGAAGGCCGAGCTACAGGAATGGATATCAAGAAACAACCTGTCATCCCACATAAGGGTTATCGCAAGAAAAATTAAGGAATTGTAAAACATACATCAGGCACTACAGGGCTCTGACAGACTCAGAGACCGTGTGCTGTGCAATATGACTGACAAAGGTAAAACGACTATGGGATACAGCAGAGATTACTTTGACTTGGTACGGGATGGACTTTGCAGGATGATTGTGACCGGCAGTGACGGAAACGTGATTGATGCAGATGCGGCTCTTGCACTCTGGGCCGACAGGGCACATGAAATCCAGCAGGTCACGAAGGGGCTGATTTTCTTCTGCGGAAACGGGGCGAGTGCGACAATGGCAGAGCACATGTCGCACGACTGGTTTCAGAACGCACAGGTAAACACCACGACCTGCTCGGAGACCGCGCACATCACCGCAATCAGCAACGACGTCAGTTACGAGGATGTCTTCAGCTACCGTATAAACAGGATTCTGTCTGAAAAAGACATGCTCGTCGGAATATCTTCGTCAGGCAACTCTCCCAACATAGTGAAGGCTATGAACGCCGCAAGGAGGAAAGGTGCATATACGATAAGCATCTCCGGGAAAGGTGCAGACAACAAAATCCGCAGGATGGGGGATCTGAATTTCTACGTGCCGCTGGAGACATACGGTGAGGTCGAGAGCTCCCATGCCCTGTTGCTGCATACCGCGCTGGACTTCTTCCTGGACAAGTACATGGGGGGAAGGCACTGATGAAAGTCGCCGTCGGAGCCTCGTCGTTCGCTGACGGAAACGACCGGATAGAGAGGCTGTTTGCGGAGAAGGGGGTAGAGCTGGTCAGGAACCCTTTCGGCCGAAGGCTGACCAAAGAGGAAATCATAAGGCATCTGCAGGGGGCTGACGGGCTCCTCGCTGGTCTTGAGCCGCTCGATGATGAGGTTTTCGGAGCATGCCCCGGCCTCAAGGCAATTGCCCGCATCGGCATCGGCATGGACAACGTTGACGCAGAAGCCGCAGGTCGGCGCGGGATAAAGGTCTCCAACACACCGGAAGGTCCCACTGATGCGGTCGCCGAAATGACGCTGGCTGCCTTACTGGCTATATGCCATAACATAATCCCATCCGACAGGAATGTCCATGACGGCGTATGGAAGAAACGGCTGGGCAAGTCCGTGTCGGAGCTGACGGTGCTCATCATAGGGTACGGCCACATAGGCCGAAGGACATCGGCCCTGCTCGGAGAACTCGGAGCAAAAATTCTTGTCTATGACAAATATAACGAATCTGCTTCGAATGTAACGTTCGAGGAGGGACTGTCAGCTGCGGACGTAATTTCACTGCATGCATCCGGCAGGGATGAGATAATAGGAACGCAAGAGTTTGGGATGATGAAAGATGGGGTCATCATGCTGAACAGCGCCAGGGGAGGACTAATCAATGAGAAGGCCCTGTATGATGCTTTGAAATCCGGGAAAGTCTCTGCCTTCTGGGGAGACGCGCTCTGGCAGGAGCCGTACGGCGGCATGCTCAAGGAATGTGACAACGCAATTCTTACACCGCATATCTGTACTTATACAACAAAGTGCAGGTCGAATATGGAAATGCAGGCGGTTGAGAATCTGTTCAGGGATCTGGGGGTGTAAGAAAACTGATGTGTGCAAAGATATCCGTCATCATTACAGCATATAACATTGAAGAATACATCGTCGAATGCATCGAAAGCGTACAGAAGCAACGTTTTGACGGCATAGAGATAATCTGCGTAGACGATGCTTCCACAGATGAAACATGGCAGATAATCGAAGACCATGCACGGTCAGACAGCCGGATACGTTTATTCAGAAATGATGTCAACCATGGTGCGGCATATTCCCGTAACAGAGGCATACAGGAAGCCCGTGGAAAATATATATGGATAATTGATGGCGACGATCTTCTTGGTGAAGGAGCCTTGAACAGGCTGTACAATGTTGCAGAAGAAAACAGCCTTGACCTGATCACATTCTCCGGCGAGGCATTTGTCGATAAAAACTTGAATACAAAAAAATACAATGGTCGTGAGAGCGCATACAGGCGGAACGGTGCGTATAACGGCATATATACTGGGCCTGACTTGTTTTGTGAGTTTATACGGAATCATGACATTACGGGAAACCTTGTCCTTCAGTTCATCAGGCGACAACTTTTTATTGAAAATAATTTATACAAAAGTGATAATCTGCGGTATGCAGATGATTCGCCCTTTTCTATTTATATGTCAGCTAAACGGGTAGCGTGTATACCGGATGTATTGTACAAAAGGAGATTTAGAACCGGATCCGCAGTTACAAGTAGACTGACGATGATTAAACTTGAGAGTTTCATGCTTGCTATGACGGAAGATATGAAGGTCTGGGAAAATACAGAGCTTTCAGATAGCCAGAATGAGACTATATATAGTTATTTCAGATGGTATTGCCGCTGTATACAGCAAACATATCATCAACTTAATACAGAAGAAAAAGAAAAGAACTTTTCCATACTGAAAACACATCCTATGGCAGAAATCATTCTACGCTATTTTGTGATTGGAGAATCTGTATATCCTGAGCTTTCAAGTGCAAAACTGACTGAATGGAAGAAAAACGGAACCAAGATCAATCTGTACGGTGCAGGGGCAATTGCAGAAGACATTGCTGACGTCCTTGATCGCAACGGCATAAGCGAATATTCCGTTATTGTGTCTGAAAAGAAAGTTGAAAACCAGATGTTCCGAGGAAGAAAAGTGTATGCCATCAACGAAATTAATGACGAGAAGAGAGCTGCCGTGACTATAGTTGCCGTCTCCAAGATACATCACGACGTCATAAGAAGGAATCTCGAAAAAGAAGGAATTACAAACACAGTGTTTATTCTATAGAATGGTCTAATATCCAGATACTTGCGCGGGAAGTTTCATTTGCAGGATATTTTCGGGGAAAACATCAATACAGGAGTTGGGGGAATAGAGGTATTCTTTGGAAGATGAATAAATGTACCTGCTTCAAAAGTTGGTTACTTTTGAAGCAGGCTTGCGATAAATTTCACTGAGGGCTGTGTGTCATTACGATTTCCAAGGTTAATTTTATCCAGTTTCAAATACAGTTTGGTTAGAAATTCTTATTGTTCATAATAACTTTTTGTACTTCTTGGTAAGTATGACAGTTTCCGTTGCCATCTATGAAAACTGCATTTTCGTAATTGCTGACGGCTGCTGTAATGAAAACATGACTATTGGGAAATAGTTCTGAATCTTGCGACGTAAAAGTATTTAAAGCATCTCTGGCTGCTTTTTCAACACTTTTTCCTTGTCCAGTATGGCGATATGGATTTAGAGGATTCCCGGGAGTCCAAAACGCATAATCTGATTCAGATATGTACATTATGTCCTCATTAAAACCGTCTTCCGGATGAACAGGCTTTATCGTAATTGTTAAATTGGGAAAATTCCGATATCCATTAATAATTGCTTTGTATTCCGTTGGTTGAAAACAATACATATTAGTGCCTCTTATACATGCTTTTTTGTTACCAGGACGGCCGGCATTTACAATGCAAGCTGCCGACCGTCCGCAGGCTTACGCTAC
>CAMJZA010000081.1 GCA_946410085.1 uncultured Treponema sp.
TGCAATTGCTCTGATGCCTTCAATCAATGCTTTGTCCTTGAGCAGGTCTGCAATACTGACCGGAATGCGGTATGTCCAGTTAAAGCTGTTCACGCTTCCGGGCACATTGATCCGCTCGTCATCCTGCTGTTCCTTATAATACTTCTGGTTCAGGAAGAGGTAGTCCTGCAGGGGATTGACGAACCATGCACTTTGAGTCCGGGCTGAACTTTCCAGACAGAAGGCGGCGGTTTTCTCGTCAAAGACCGCATCCTTGTCAGGAAGCGGCTCGCTGCTTTCATTCCCGGTATCGCTGTCAGCGATGAGCTTGAGGTACGCTTCGACAGACTGCTTCTCATTGTTCCACCACTGGCGCAGGGTGGGGCTGTCGTGGACTGAAGTCGTGCAGACACTCATCTCCGGATACTGCCCGAAGGGGACATAAGGCTGCCCGTCTGCTCCCCAGTCGCGGTTCCAGCGGACAACCTTGAGGCTCATGATGCCAACCTTGTCCAGTACACCGGGCATGCAGGCAAGGCTTACCCCGAGATCTTCGGCACAGGGCAGCATGTCCGTTGTCCTGCATATCGGCGTGAGGGTTTCGAGCGCCTGTTTTTCCCAGAGTTTGTCCTCTGCCTCTGCGTTTTCCGTGAAAAGCTCGCGGAGTTTTGCCTGTTCCTCTTCATTCAGGGATTTCCAGGCAGTTGAAGCCGGATACGAGTAGACGGGAATAAAGTGGTCGTCTTCGATTTCGATGAGCGCCCGGTCCCGCCACTTACGGGTGAGAACTTCCTTGAGCCGCCGGTCCTTACCCTCATCATCAGCAAGGGGCTGGGAATAAATCTGCCCGTCGGTCAGAATTTCTTTCTTGAAGTTCCAGAGTTCTTCTTCTCCGACGCGGTCACAGAGCTTGGACAGGATGGCAACTGCCTCGTCGTGATTCCAGGTAATATCCTCGATGAGGCCAGTCGGAACGTGGGGCTTGGACAGCCAGTTGACCCGGCCTTCGTCAAAGCCCGCCTGTTCAAGTGCATCCCGGCTTATTGTTATGTAGGGGACCGTATGGCCCAGATACGCCGTCGTTTCACCCCGGCGGACGCTCCAGATCCTGAAGAAGCCTAAGATATGATCAATCCTGAAAGCCCCGTAGTAGTGTCCTGCCTGCAGGACGCGCTCCTTCCACCATTCAAAGCCGGATGCAGCAATCCGATCCCAGCTGTAGGTCGGGAAGCCCCAGTTCTGCCCGACGGGGTTCTCTCCGTCGGGCGGGGAGCCTGCCAGCTGTTCCTGGTTGAAATATTCCGGCCAGGCCCAGCAGTCGGCACTGTCGTCGTTCATCAGGATGGGCAGGTCACCCTTGAGCGTGATGCCCTTATTTTTTACGTAATCGGCTGCTTCTTGGAACTGCTGGGCTGCCCGCAGCTGGCACCAGACGAAGAAATTGTGACTTGAGCGGTGGGCCTTGTTGTTCCAGCGCAGTTCTATCTGTTTCCGGTCCAGGCTCTTGAGTTCGTCAGGCCAGGACTTCCATGATGCCTGCATTGCGGAATCTTTCAGATCCTTGAATACGGCATAATACACAATCCATCTGTTCTTTCGGACAAAGGCATCAAGTTCGCCCTTTAGTTTTGCTTCATATTCTTCCGCAGGAGGCGTCAGCTTCACCGGAGCTGCGGCCTGGGGGACCGCTGCCTCTGCGGATTCTGTCCCGCTGGCTTTCTTTTGCTTTGGAGCGGCCTTTGCCTTAACCTTGCCTGCACACCGCTTTTCAATATAATTGTAGAGCAGATGGAGCAGTTCTGTCTTCCGGTTCAGCAGATTGTCGTAATTGAAGCGGGGGCTGTACTTGAAATCTTTCTTAAATGCCCGGTATGCCTTTGCGAAGCTGCTGTCCATCCGGTAGGCTTCCTCAAATTCGGGAAGGGCTTCAAGGCGAATGTACAGCGGGTGAAGCGCATAGGCGGACAGACCAGAGTAGGGGGATGACTGGGTTCCCGTGTCGTTCACGGGGAGCAGCTGGATTACACCGAGGGAACACGCTTCGCAGAAATCAGCGAAATCCTTCAGAGCCAAAAAATCACCCGCCGCCTCGCAGTCTTTCGTATACAGGGCGGAAAGGGGAACTACAACACCTGTTTTCCTTTCCATAGCTGTATTATAGCATAGATTTCCCGAAAAGCAAGCAAAATAGTCGTCTGAATCGGTTAAATTGAAACGATTTAAGAAAAGATACAGCTAGCTGGCTGGCATATCAAAACCTGCGTTACTGTACCTAACGCAGGTGTAACCGTGCTGACAAAAACTACCAGTCCTTCTTGAACAGCCAGTTGTATTGGCTGTCAAGATTCCTGAAGCTGCTGATGTCGAAGATTGCCGTACAGGGCGGTTCGTTGAACGGCGTTGTCCGTGCAATGAACTGGTCGGCATTCTTCATTTTCCCCAGCAGCGCCAGCACGTCGCCGTCAAAGAAGCTTGCCTTTTCGTCGGTCGAAAGCGTCCATTCTTCGGTACGGGCCTTGCCGTCATCTATCCGGTAGGTCACGAGGCAGCGCCCGTGATTCAGGAATTCCTTCCAGTTTATGTAGACTTCCGGTTTTGTCCCCTGTTTTTTGCGGATAATCAGGGATACGTTATCCGAATAGTCATTCACCTTTTCCTGTGCATTGAACACGAGGTAGAGGGTCTGCCGGTCATCCATCGGGTCTATCTTGACGGACGTAAAGGGACCGTTCAGGAAGCTTTCCGACGGAACCTTGGAGGCGTCGTCGTCCGTGATGACTTCCGTGTCTTCCTGGGAGTCTGCGATGCTTTTTACCGTATCATCATCTCCGGCGTCGAATGCAAAGAGGATAGCCGGTTCCACGATGGCTTCGTAGCTTCCGTTGTACTGGATGCTCCGCTTGCTTCGGAGGAGGGGGCGGCTGTATTTTATCTCGTCGCCTCCGTCCTCGTAGTAGGAGTCTTTCTGCAGCCAGTTTCCGTTTCCGTCGTAGACATACTTGTAGATGTAGCTTGAACCGCTGGCCGTCTCTTTTTCTACGTCAGCGTTCTTGTTGAGGGTAAAGCTTTCCGTTCGGATTTTCTTGCTGTTTACATAATAGCTGCGGGTCCGCTTGCCGGGCGTATCCTTTTCGAGCGTAATCGACGCAAGGCTGTCGTCCTCATAGTAGTAGTAGTAAACGGTTCCTTCCTGGGCGGGACCTGCTTGTGCGTCCAGTCGCAGGTCTCCCCGGTAGGGATAGCCGGTGGTCTTTTTTGTCTTGATGATGGTCCCGGCCTTGTCGTAGCTGTATTCAAAGGAACTCCATCCCTCGCCGTCCCGTTCAACCGTGAAGGTTGTGCTTTTGTATTCGTCCCCTCCGTTCAGCGACGTATAGACGTCGTAGGAACTGAAGTCGGCGTTGTATTCCCAGCGCCGCTGCAGCAGGCCGGCCTTGCTCTTGCGCATGTAGCTGGCGGCAAGACCGTCGGCGGTATAGCTGGAACGTTCGTACAGATAGGGATTACCCGCGTCGTTGTAGGCAATGGCAGAAAAGCTGCCTGCCTGCCAGTCGTAGGAACGGATGGTTTTTCTGCCGGTGCTCTCTTCAGACAGTTTTCCGTTCCTGTCTGTCAGGGTATAGAAGTTTTCTTCTATCAGGACAGGCTTCCCTTTCACATCAAAGAACATGGCTGCGACATTCGCCTGCGTATCGAATGCGGCCAGCGGCAGGAGGGGCAGGGCTGTGAGCAGTAAAAGCGGGCAAATCTGTTTCATATTCTAACCTTATCTAACCTTTCCAGTTGTCGGACTTTTTCGTGTCCGGCGTTATTTGTCAATTCCGATGGATGAGAGCGAAATTTCCCTGGAATACGAAAGGGGAACTTCCGGGTAGTTCAGGCCGGGGAAGCTGATGCCGCTTTCCACTGCAACCGTTGGATTGCTTCCCTTTTTATTCAGGATGGAAACAATCAGTGCGCCTGCCTGCAGGGTGTTTATTGAGGCGGTCATCGGTACGGTTGCGCTGTCGGAAGAAATGGTATTGCCGCGTGCCGGCGTAATGCTGGCGAGCTTGCTGCCCGAGCTGCTCATCAGCGAGCAGTTCTTTATGAGCATGTTCCAGGCGGCACTTCCTGAATTCTTGACGTTCAGGTCCATCGTAACGTCAAGGTTGAGGTCTATGCCGTCAAAGGCATTTGAAGCGAGCTGCTGGCCGGACAGGATGGCTGTGGCAAGCTGGGTTGCCCGTGCCGAACTGACACCGCTGTTTACGAGCGAGCCTGCCAGGGCCGTCAGGGTGGGCAGCTTGAGCTTCACGTTTGAAACGGAGAAACTCGGCTTGAAGATCGGAACGTCGAAGTTCTTTGAGAAGGGGAGGGTCAGGTCCCTGATGTCCAGTCCTGTTACTGCGCTCAGATCGATGGCGGCGGATCCGTTGACGGAGAAGGGGAGGGAAGTCTTGCCGCTGACGGCCTTTGCAAAGTTCAGGATCGTCGTGTAGGGGACCTTGAAATGAAGGCTGTTGGAATTCCTGCCGTTTGCGGCAATCGTTACCCCGTTATCGGTACTTATGGAAGTAAACTTTTCGCTGCTGTTGTACAGGATGTCGGCGGCAACGCTCTTTAACGCAATGCCGATGGGGTAGGGGTTTGTCACCGCATATTTGCAGTTGAATGTGATGCCTTCAAGGTCAAGGGACTGTATGCCTATGTTTTCCATGGAAAGCTCCGGCTTTCCGAATACGTCGTTTATCGTCTGGCAGGAAAAGACTGTTGCCAGCAGGGCAGCTGAAGCCAGCAGGGCGGCAATTCTGAGCTTGGTCTGTTTTTTCATATATAAAATGCTCCTTATGTATCGTGCGTGGTATGCGTCTGATGCCATCATTCTATCCCGTATTGCCGATGTAGACAAGGGGGGACGGGGCGGGGTACTGGAGCTTGGCTGCCGCTCTCCGCCCGGCAGGGGACCTGTTTTGCTGCCGATAATCCCAAATCACGGTTGGCAGGGGAGATTCATCTGCCACAGCTGATCGTTCCTGATTCTTGCCGTAGCCCTATAGGGGAGGGCTGCGGATTCAAACAGAAAGAGAATGCTGTCATTTCCAGCATACTCTATCTGTTCAGAACCTTCTGGAATCTGTAATGAATACAGCGGCGTTCCAAGGCTGTTTGCCCTGTCGTCAAGACGATATTTCTCTATTCTGGAATCCTCTACGTTTGCAGACATAGAAAGATAGATGTAATCCTGTCCATCATTTTCTGAAAACGTAATCCCCTGCGTTTTCTCTGGAATTTCCCATTCGTGCAGTAAAAGAGGAGATTTGATGCTGCGTATGTCGAATTTACGAAGCTTTCCGCTGCAACCCAAAGTATAGGAGCCTATATACAGGAAACCATTGTATATATCCATGAATGAAGCAACCTTGCTGCCGTTATGGTTTACAAGGCCCCCGTCAAAGGAAGTCTGAATGGCCGGGGCAGCAATCAGCTCGGAGAAATGCTTTGAACCGATGAGAGCCTTAAGGTCCTGCCAGTCAATGCAGCAGACGCTTCCGCTGGCTCCGGTAATCCAAAGTTTATTCTGTTTTGCATCATACGCACAGCCACCGGTATGTGCAGTGAAGCCTAAATCAAAGGTGGAAATCCATTCTCCTTTTTCGGAGAGTACAAAAAGAAGACTGCTTGCATTCGATTTTCTGTACGCCGTAATGAGCATGTATTCTTCTGCACGGGTAACCCCCTGATAGACAGCGTATTCAAACAAAAGCGGCAGATTCTTGCAGTACAGGCCCGGCAAGGCAGAAGATGTTTCAAAATGGGCCATCCATTCATCGTATTCATCATGCAATGCTATTTTTATGCGGCCTGCCTGATTTGTGCAGATGCCGTCAATTCCCATTTTCTTAAGCTCAAGAACTCGCAGAGGATCGTCAACTGTCCATGCGAAAACGGGTTTTTTCTGCTTATGAACAAGGTTTATTATTTCTGCACTGATGTTTTTGTCATAAAGGCTATAGATATCAACATATTCATAGCTGAATGTTGAACTGTCATAGTTGCTGAGGATGTAGATTGTCCTGCATGCAGGATCTGTTTTCTTGAACTGGGCAAGGTAGTTTTTCTGAAATGATGCAAAATAGCACTGCTCCATCATATCCCTGTCTTTTACATGGCGGTATACCTTTTCTACAAAATCTTCATTTTCTCCTATATCCTTCAGTTCGATATAGACTTTAATTGCCGGATAATCCTTGATGTATTCAAGAAGGCCGCTTAATGTTGCAATCTTTGTTTCGGCAAAATCTGTATTGAACCAGCTTCCGAAATCCATCTGCAGCAGCTGTGAGTATGTATAGTCTGCGATGCTTCCCTGCTGCCCTATGCGGGAAAGATTACTATCATGTTCTATGACGATTTCGCCGTCCAAGGACATTTGTACATCAAGTTCAATCATGTCAACGCCAATGTCGACAGCGCCTTTGAAAGATTCCATGGTGTTCTGAGGGAAATTTGCAAAATAACCCCTGTGGCCAATCAGGAGGGGCTTTTCATATAATGCTTTTGAATGTGGTGTATGCTTTGCGCGGAGATTGCCTGCTAATGAAAAGAAAAAGGACTGGGAGAGCAGGAGTGAAAAGAACGCGAGCAAAAGAAGCATCCAGTTTTTCTTTATTTTGGTGAATATGAACGGAAACGCAAACAGAATATAAAAGGCCATTGCGAACTGGGAAAAGAAACCGCAGTATCGGGATGGAATAAAAACGGTAAGGAAGGAGGGCAGCCAGAGCTGAATGAGCATTATTCCTATTGACCCTGCGATGAATCTTTTTGCCCGTTCAACATTGTTCGCTGCATCATGAAAGCGCAGGAACCTTTTTTCGAGGATCCAGCTTATGGAAACGCCGATGCCGAACCCGACCGTAGATATACAGCCGAATTTCAGCATGGGCATAAAACAGAGGAAAATCATAAGGACAGAAATGAGTATGTCCCTGTTTTTCCCCTTTTCGGACCAGGCAACCAAAAAAATGCTGGCAAGGCAGATCGTGTATGCCATCAACAGTCCGATACATACATCCTTTATGGAATGAACGCCGAGGAAGAGTCTGGAAAATGCCACTGCAAGACTGATAAAAATCCCTGTAAGCAGCAGCGTCTGATTTTTTGATTCCTTATAGCTTCCTATGCCAAAAGTTCCCCAGACTGCTCCTGCCCTTGCAGAATGTCCGCTGGGAAAGGAGAATCCTCCCGCGTTTGCGAGTGCCTTTTCAAGCGGCTTAATGGCAGAATCCTTTATCCACGGCCGCGGCACTTTGAATATATATTTGAATACATGCGAATATACGCATGAAATTCCTGCAGTGGCTGCCATTAAAAGACCTGTTTTTTTACTGACGCACCAATAAACAAATCCTAAAAAAAGAAATGTTATTATTGGCTCACCGAGCGTTGTAATAAAGAGAAAAAGATCGTTCCACTGACCGTTGATATATTCTCGCAGTTTCTGAAGAAAAAGTAATGCTGACATCTTAAGTATCAAAAATAGATTAGTTGTTCGTTATTGTCAATAGTTACTGATAGGTTCCCGTTGCTACGGGCGCTCACTCCGGTTCAAGTCCTGCATCTCGTATTGACCTGATGCGGTTTAAAACAAAAAAGCCTTATCGCATGTGATAAGGCTTTTTTCTAGCTGGGGCAGGACTTGAACCTGCGGCCTCCGGGTTATGAGAGGGAATTTCGGGGTTCAAATCCTTTCAGCCAGCTTCAGAATTCTGTATAACTTATGGTATTATAGGGAAATAATTTTCAGCTGTCAATAGGCGGTTTCAGATAATTTCAGAAAAATGGGCTTTTCATCTGACAATTTCAACTGACATTTTCAATCCGTCGGGATAATTACCCGGAGGCCGATGCTAAGAATGATATTTCTGATTGGTGGTTCATTGTGTCCTGCTCTTCCGCCTTCAGAAGATACAAGGCTTTCATGATAAACGGCCATGTCAAAAAAACTCCATGTTCTTTCCACTATCCAAAATGGGCAGGATGTGTTATAATAGGAGTTATGGGAAAAGAAGACTTCAAGAGTGAGGAAGAATACGTTTCTCAGGCCGGAACGGGCGCACTGCTCAACCCCCGCGTGGACTCGACCTTCAAGGCCATGCTTACGCAGGACACGGAGGAATCCCGGGCCGCCATGAAGTCCTTCCTTGAGGCCGCGACGGAACGCGTCATAAAGATGTGGAAGCTCACGGCGAACGAGCCGCCGGAGGAATTCGCAGGGCAGAGGGGCGTAAGCTATGACATTGCCTGTGAATTTGACGATGGATCGGCCGCAGATGTGGAGATGCAGGCCTTCAATCAGGAATACGACTACGGCAAGAGAGCTGAGTACCAGGTCGCAAGGCTTGAGACAACGTACCTCAAGAGGGGCGACGACTGGGAGGAAGCTCCGACCGTCTATCAGATAAGTGTCCTGAACTTCAACTATGAGTCCGGGGGTGCTGACGGGGACACCCCGAAAAGCCCAGTGAGCCGGTATGCCATGCGGACGAAGGACGGAAGGGAGCTTGCCAACGCACTCAACATCATCTTCGTAGAACTGCCGAAGGCAAAGGGGCTTGAGGACAGCGTTGAGACGAATACGGCCCTTGAGAACTGGGCGATATTCTTGAAGAATGCGGACAATCCTACAAAAAAGGATGTCATACGGAAACTTGCGGACAAGGAGGCCGGGCTTATGAACGCACAGAAATCACTCTCATCAATCAGCACGAACCGCGACATGTGGATGGCACAGTACCGTCGTGAAATCCGTGAGCGGGACCTCATATCAGGCCTTTCGGCAGCACGGAGGAAAGGTGTAAAAGAAGGTATAAAACAAGGTATAGAACAAGGCATAGAACAAGGCATAGAACAAGGCATAGAACAAGGCATAGAACAAGGCGCAAAGCAGAAACAAATCGCTCTAGCCAAAAAATTTATGTCCATGGGGCATACGGCGGAGGAAGCGGCAGCATTTGCGGAAATAGACGTCAAGCTGCTCAAAGAAAAACAATAGGGCCGGGCTTATGCAGGCACAGAAATCGCTGTCGTCAATCAGTGCGAACCGGGATCTCTGGATGGCACAGTATCGCCAGGAGCTGGCGGAGCGTGACCGGTTCTCCGGCCTTCAGGCTGCCCGTAAAGAAGGGCATAAGGAAGGTATGAAGGAAGGCATGAAAAAAACTGCAAGGAATGCACTTACAATGGGAATCCCTGTTGAACAGGTTCCAAAAATTACAGGGCTTTCCGAAGACGAAGTGCGAGCCTTACAGAAATAAATTTCTGGAAATATCCAGCTTGAACCTTCTGGCAAGATGCAGCGCTCGCATCATGCTCGTCCTCTGCTAGGAAATCATCAAAGCTGCCATACACTTCGTAATCCCTCATTTCAAACTCTGTTCCAAAAACGCGTATATCCTCTGACCTTTGATTTGCATGAAATTCAAGCAAGACTTTAGTGCATGAGTTTTACGTTTGTGATATAGTAATGACCGTGCTCGTTGAGCATTTGTGCGGCTGCAGAATCACTCAGGTTTTGCGGCTGCCGTACCCTTTATAAGGAGCAAATGAAGTGAAAGCGCTTTTTTCTGCCCTCCCAATACAGAAACAGTTTTGCAAACAGCCTCCGCTTTGCTTCCGTCAGATAGGCAGCGCAGGATTCAGTTTTATATGGCGGGCTGTTTTTGAACAAATATGAGGGAAGCCTAACGTTTTTGATGTACGTCCGTTGGCTTCCCTATGACAAGGAGGAACGACGTATGAGTAAAATCAACAAACCCGTTATCAATGTTGCAGCAACTGCATCAAAAATCAAGGAATTGAGAATCCGTTCAGGATATTCTGTCCGCGCAATCCAATCTGTTTTCGAGTTTTCTTCTGCTGAGGCAATCTATTCTTGGGAAAAAGGCAAGTATTTGCCTTCGATTGACAATCTGGTTGTTCTCGCCTCCGTATATAAGGTTACGGTTGACGACATCATCATGAAAGATGATGTTGAAGTCGAGTGCGAAATAGATATGGGAAAGACAGAATCACCATGATACGTGAACATGAGGAGAAAGGAATATGCTGGAAGTAAAGGGAAAGTACAATACCGCGAAGGTTTTTACGGACAAGCTTGACGAGAGCGGCCGTGCTCAGATTGAGTGTCTTTGCAATCAGTCCTATGCAGCGGGAAGCCGCATCCGCATGATGCCTGATGTCCATGCGGGCGCAGGCTGTACTATCGGAACGACGATGACGATTGCCGGCAAGGTTTGCCCCAATCTGGTCGGCGTGGACATTGGCTGCGGCATGGAAACCCTGATTGTAAAGGCGGACTCCCCGGTGAGCGAACGCTTTAATCCTGAAACGCTTGACGCGTGCATCAGGCGGGGAATTCCTGCCGGGCGGGAGGTGCGCCGCGGCGATGATCTCCACAGGTTCGTGAGCGAAATAGCGTTCGACAAAATCCGCTGCGAAAAGGCGAACGTCGCGAATGCCAGGCGTTCCCTTGGAACCCTGGGAGGCGGCAACCACTTCATTGAGGCTGACCGGGACGAGGCAGGGAACCTGTACATCGTCATTCATTCGGGAAGCCGGCATCTCGGCTTGGAGGTTGCGGAGTATTATCAAGATATGGCCTGGAAGACGCTGACCCGCACGAGAATCGATGATATCCGCGAAGCTATCTCAAGCCTGAAGGCTGAGGGGCGGGATAATGAAATTCAAACCCTGCTGCCGGAAATCAAGAAGGGGGTTCAGATTGATATTCCGCAGTCACTTGCCTATGTCGAGGGCGGGCTCTTTGATGATTACATCAATGATATGAAGATAGTCCAGAAGTTTGCCGAATTCAACAGAAAGGCGATGATCGACGTAATCTGCGCCGGCTTGCAGGTGGACAAGCGAGATGTGCTTGACCAGTTTACGACGATTCACAATTACATCGACACGGACGCGATGATTTTGCGGAAGGGCAGTGTACGGTCCTTGAAGGGAGAAAAGCTGCTTATCCCGATTAACATGCGCGACGGAAGCCTGGTCTGTGTCGGTAAGGGCAATGAGGACTGGAATTTTTCGGCACCGCACGGAGCAGGCCGCGTGATGGGCAGGAAGGAGGCCCGCTACAAGCTCAAGCTGGAGGATTTTGAAAAATCGATGGAAGGAATCTGGAGCTCGACGGTTGGGTTGAGCACGATTGACGAGGCTCCGATGGTGTATAAGGATATGAGTGAGATTGTCGCCAACATTGAGCCGACTGCGGATATTGTCAATGTGATAAAGCCCGTTTTCAATTTTAAGGCATCGGAGTAGGTTTCCATGTAAATGATTGGAAGAGAAGTGCAGAAACACTGTGGAATACTATATAATATAGGAGGATTGTCATGTCTCGGTTTGAAAACATCGCTGTCTTTGAAGACACGGTAAAAGCCTGTAAAAGCATGCCGCGCCTGCAGGACAGCATTGCAAAGTCTCTTGCCGGCCAGCAGTTCATTGCTGAGGGAAATGCAATAGCAGACGGAAGCAGGGTGTCCCGTTTCGGTTCCGACGGAAAAATCGTTGTTTCCCGGAAACGCAGTTTTGAAGCAGCCCGGAGCTATGCCGGAAAAGGCAGCAGGGTCTGCGTCCTGAATTTCGCCTCAAGTTCCAGTCCGGGCGGCGGGGTAGTGAACGGGGCAGGGGCGCAGGAAGAATGCCTGTGCCGTACTTCTACGCTGTACTTCACCCTGGACACGGACGAAAACTGGAAGCGCTTTTACAACCCGCACCGCAGGGCGAAAAATCCCCTGCATAATGACGACATCATCTATACGAAGGGTATAACAGTTTTCAAGAGCGATACGAGGATTCCTGAAACACTGCCCGAAAGCAGCTGGTATGATGTAGACGTCATGTCCTGTGCAGCCCCGAATCTCCGGGAACGGCCGAGCAACCGCTACAATCCGGGAGACGGAGAGTCCCGCCTGATATTGAGTGATGCGGAACTCCGGAAGCTGCATGAACGGCGTGACGCGCGGATTTTTGATGTCGCAGTCCGGAATGAGGTTGATGTCCTTGTCCTGGGGGCATTCGGCTGCGGGGCTTTCTGCAATAATCCTGCCGTAGTCGCAGACGTAATGCTTTCGCTTGCCCGGAAATACATCCGTGCCTTCAAGGTCATCGAGTTTGCCGTCTACTGCCCGCCTCATGACGACAGCAACTACCGGGAATTTGCAGACCGCTACTGAAGCCGTTCCGAAGAGCGGCGATGGTGTCGTAAAGTTCATACGCCTTGCCGGCCTTCTTGATTTCCTTGTCCATGGTGACAAGGAAATCTTCAATCTTTATCTGCGGGACGTCACGGCTGAAGTCCGTCCTGCCGGAATCATTCAGGCAGACCTTTGATCCGTCTCTGCGGCATACAGTGTCATCTGTGGACGGACCCCCCACAATCAGTCATCGGATAGATCCGAAGCCGGCATAGTCCGTAATATTTCTACTCTTGATGACATCACAATTATACCACCGAAACGAGAATTGCGCAACCCGAGGGGTGTATGATTCAGATGAAAACTTCTCCGTTTTCCAGAGTTCCTGATATGTCTTCGTAAGGAACGGAATAGACCAGTGCAAGCGTTTCCGGCAGGAGTTTCTTTACTTCCGCTGCAAAAGCTAATCCTCGCTGGTGAAAACGTTTCCAGTCAAACGCATGAAGCAGTTCCTCTGGCGTGAGTTCTCCGCTTTCACAGGGGGCAAGGCAGTTCCACATATATTCGCTGAGCCAGTCCTGCAAGCCGGGAATGTTCAGGTCAATTGTGGAACCGTTCCCGGCCAGATGAATGCTGTCTGCGCCTCCGCAGCAAGTCCCGTCCTCCCGCCAGAACAGGGAAAGCGAGTCTTCGGGCCTCATCGTGATTGTTGCTGTGGGGCGTTGTTTCATACGTTCAATTTCTTCCAATGCCATGCGCCGTATGGCCGCAATGGTCTTCTCATATTCTTTTCTATCGAAATAATAGCTTTGAGGATTCTGGGGACTCCTGAAATCATAGACGGTCCACAAAACGACTTTTTCTGAAACAGGCCGTTCCTCTGCTACAAGGGAATTGCATTCCCAGCAGCCGCAGCCGCAATGGGCGAGGATTGTGAGCTTTTGCTGCCGTGCCCCGTCATCAAGGATATCATGGCTGCTGGCAGGATTGTACTCCCCGGAATCAATTTTTTTCCCGTCAACAAGGAAAATAAACGCAAGGTACTTTCCTAATCCATCTCCCTGTTCCAGATCAACACGTTCAGTTGCAAACGATAGCGTATTCACAATAAGAGTCTCTTAAAACTTTCCGATTATAGCATGCGATGTGCGTTCTGTCATTCAAGTACAGGTTGAATGACACGCTCTGATTTTTCAGCTATCATTTTCATAATCCCAGGGTCGTTTCGGACGTAAGTTCGGCGGCAGCCGTTATGGCTGAGCATCGATCGTCCTGGGTACCTTTCTCATCTCATATGAACCTCCACAAAAGCTATTGCCGTGCATCTGTTGAGTGTCGGTTTGTGCAGGGCGTAAAAAAACTCCTCCCTTCGTGCAGAAGGAAGGAGGACAAAGCGCATTGCTCGCTTGCACGGGATCAATTCCTTGTATGACTGCTGTCTGCGCTTTTACAAAACAAAGTACGCCGCGGGAGGTATGCTCCTTTTATCCCGCTAAAAAATGGTGCATTTTTCATTTTGCTGTACGTACTTTTACTATTCTTACGCTACCTTATCGAATTCTGCATAAGGCGCAAGAATTTTCAGCATGAACTCATAGGGAGTTACCACCTTCAAGTCCCCGCTTACGACATCTGAAAAGATGTTCGCCGAAGCACCGCTCACAAGCTTCACCCCTTTCTCGTTCATCGTGACGGGAAGGTGGACGTCGCGGGCGGCAACGTTCCAGAACACGATTTCCGGCAGGTCATAGCCGGCTTCCGCGAACTTCCGCCGGTAGGACTCGAAGCTGCTGCAGCCGTCAGCGCAGCAGTCAAATTCCATGTCGGAGATAATCAGCACGCGCTCAATCATCTCCTCCTTCGGAACATTCCCGCTCTTTGCGACGTCAAGGATGAGCTGGTATACCTTGCCTATGTCGGTATTCGCGATTTCGTTATAGTGAGAGATGAAGTCCAGCTTTCTTTTCAGCGTGTCAGCCGTGTCGGGAATCTGAATCAGTTCTGGATGTCCGCTGAACGTGATGAAGCTGTTCCGGTACGCACCGGTAAGCTGCTCGCTGAAGAACAGGGCCAGGGACGTAGCCACGCTGATTGGAAATGCCTTGCTGTTATTGTACATTGACCCCGATCCGTCCCTGACGACTATCGTCCGGCCTTTCACCGTGTCTCGCTTTAGAGATTTCCAGCTGGCCTCCAGCGCACACTCTTCTTCTTCACTGAGCCTCTCATTTATCAGATGGCAATAGGAGACCAGATACGGCTTGACAATCTGATACGGATACAGGGTCTTTACATTGAGCTTTACCGTCTCCTCATCAGAATGTTCAGCCCCGTCCGCTGATAGGGATGCCTGCTCTATAACCTTTTTCAGGAAGCCGGAGTAGCGCTCCTTGTCGTTCCTGATGAATGCCTTCTTGTAGCGGAACATCGCCTGCCCCGGCTGCTTGGAGTAGTCAAAGCTGTAGTCCTTGCGACGAAGGTAGTCTTCGATAATTTGAATTTCCTTCCTGAGTGCAGAGCACAGCTTGCGGTATTCTGCGGCGTTCATTCCAAGGGCACCCATGAGGGTTTTCGCTGCACGGGCAGTTTCCTTCGAGGATGCATTGATGGACGGGAGCCATTTTCCCAACAGGCTTACCCCTCCCGTCGCAGCGGCTTCCTGAGCGGCTTCTCCCGCTTTGTCAGCGTCCGCCGCATTCAGGATCATGCGGTCTTTTTCAAGCTGTGCCGTAATCACGGCAACGGCATCATCCTTTGCCCGTGTAGCGAGCAGGCACAGGAGGTCGTCCCAGCGTCCATATTTGGGGACAGCGTACAGGATTTTGTGCACGGTTTCCGGATAGAATTCCGCAAGATGGCAGAGCAGATGCCTGAACAGGTCCCGCTCGCCAAGCCCGCCCCGGATGTCCCTCAGGTAGAAGAGAATCTTCACGGCAAGAGCGGGTTCCTCACCATAGGCACGCACGAACAGCTTTTCCGCATCACCGGGATTGTTCCGCATGCCGCCGCAGAGGCTGAAAAAATCCAGGCAGGCCGAACCTGACGTGCGGAAC
>CAMJZA010000082.1 GCA_946410085.1 uncultured Treponema sp.
TAAACCGTGCCCCCCGCGTGTACATCCGTAATACAAGCTCATGGTCAGCCACTATTCGGAAGCTTGTGTCAAACAGACCATATTTTTCATATGCGTTCCGGCGGACAAATACCGCAGGATGAGGAATCTGCATTCCTGCAAAAAGCTGATCCAGTTTTCCGCATGGAAATTTTTTCTTATTTCCGTTTTTATCTACGGTAAAAACAGTTCCATAGATAACATCCGCATCCGATGCTTCAAATGCTTCCACGACAGTTCTAAGAGCTTCAGGTTCATACCAGTCATCAGCATTTAAGAGCCCTATAACGTCACCTGTAGCTTTTTTTATCCCCTTGTTCATTGCATCGTAGATGCCACCGTCAGGTTCGCTTACAAAATAAGCAAGGCGATTCCGGTATTTATCTATGATACTGAGCGTTGCATCTGTTGAACCACCATCTATAATGATATATTCGACAGCCCTGTATGATTGACTGATTACGCTCCGTATCGTCCGTTCAATCGTTTCTGCACCGTTATATACAACGGTTATAATGCTTATTGTCATTGTTGACACCAGTCAGCAAGAATCTCTTTTTGCCTTAGCTCCGACACTGCTGAAAAAAGGAAATGCCGTACTGATGCAAAATTTACATTCTCCTGATACCCCATTTCTTTCAATTCTGCTCCTATTTCCTCATAATGCCTATATGCCAGAACAACAATAAAGACGTCATTCTGTTCTTTTAAGTCTTTTAGAAATTCAGGAATCTTTACGTAATAGCCGTCTATCTGGCTATCCTTCAGTTTGACATTTGAGTCGATAAAGAAAACCTCTTTTCCTGGAAAACTCACGAGATGCTTTATTTCATTGTATCCGTCCGTTTTTTTTGCACCCCAAAAAACAATTGTTTTCGCCCTGTTCAGCTGCTTCAGCAGATGAATTATCAGGGAGATTTTTTTTTCATAATCCATTGCATGATAAAACAATGCGTTGTTTTCATCGTTCGTTCCAAACGGCGTTTTTTTCAGCATTTTGAAAAACAACCTGTCGTAGCATTCAGTTTCAGTTATCCGCGGAAAATCTCCGGCAAAATGAAAGATGCAGTTTCCCTGAAAGGATTCTTTGCCTTTCCTTGCGCAGTATGTATAGACATTAAAGCGGTTTGAAATTACTCCCTGCTTCTTGTTCAGAACATAGTTGATTGCATCCTCGTCATTCCACATGCAGTCAGGAAACTTCCGTAAATACTCTGTCGTTTCTCTCAAAAAATCATGTTCTGCCCGAATTTTTTTTAAATCCATCAGTAGAACTCCGGCATTTACATATGATTCCTCGTTTACGCCAAGTTGGAATATGGGATTGTCATAATGTAATTCTCTTCTTCCAAGGAGTAACTTGCCGCCAAAGTCTTGATTCCATAGCTCCCTGATATCCATATCAACAACGACATCAGAGTCCAAATAAAGAACCTTTTCCACATAGTCAGGAAGCTTTGCAGGAATTACCAGACGGTACATTGTTCCGATTGTATACACTTTCAGGTTCTTCAGCTTTTGCCATTCAACTACAGCTGCAACCTTAATAAAAGAAATATGCTGATTATACAATTCAGCAATCTGTATGAATCTATGCTTATTTCTTTCTGTCAGCGTGTCGTCATGCAAAAGAAAAAAAGTCACATCTTCTTTTGTATTTAGAAGCACAGATGCCATTGTTACTGCAGTATACTTTGCATACGAACCTTTTTCATCATGCAGCGCCATGCAGACATATATCATAATCTTATCCTCTATTGTTCCAGTCACCCAGAATGATATCATCATCCATTTTCCGGCAAGGCATGTCTAATGGAATCGGCAGGTTAACCGTCTTGCAGACCTCGAGATTGTATTTTGAACGGTTCAGGAGCGTTATTTCAATGGTGTCAGGATATGGCACTCCTTCAACATAAACAACGTTTCCATAATTGTTTGCATGAACATGGACGGCAGCAAAAATCGACGACAGTTTTTCGATTGCCGGAATAATAGTTTCTTGACCTGTCACATTGAGCAGATTATGAAATTCCATTACTATCTGATCAAATTTCTGAAAGATTGTATCATCTGCGTTGAGTATTGCTCCGTATTCAGCTCCCTCGACATCCATTTTCAAAATCATATTATCCTTGTCAAGGTGTCGGTTCATGCGGATGATGTTTTCCAGCGTATCAAGCATTTCCCCGGGTTCTGATGTTTGAGAAATTCCCTTTTTGAAGTAATAAAATCTTTTCCTTTCATGGGGCAGCCGGTCAATGGTATGATCATACATATACACGTCGAACCCTTCATCCGCCATGTCATCATCCCATGAGACATCATCGTTTATTCCAAAAGAATAGGCTATTTTTGCATTCGAACTCTTATAGGGATGGCACATGATATAGCCGCCGTCATTGTCCCGTCCCCGCCGGACAAAATGCTGCCCCTGAAACGTATGGATTTTGAAGGCTTCGGCTAGTTCCCTCCAGTCTGCAAAAAAGTTTTCCCCGTATTCACATCTTGCTTCGTCTGCACTTATCCATTTCTGGATGCCTGAAGGGGTATTTCCTGTAATGGTATAGGGAAAAGTCGTTACATGATGAACATTTACAATAGAACTATCGGAATATCCTTTCTTATGCAGGAAATTGACAACTTGTGCAGCTGCATCTGCACTTTGGATTGCTATAACAACCTTCACATTTTCTTCAAGTTGCAGGGACCCCGGTTCGCGGACAAAATCAAATACCTTTTTTCTGCCGATTGTTTCATCAACGGCATACCTAACATTGCAGTATTTGTTTTCCTGTATCTGCTGATAATACTGCCTGCCGGCCTTGCCGAATCCATATAAGATTATATCTGATCCTTTTTCGATGCACTCATAGGGAAACAGATAATACCCTACATAACTCTTTATCTTCTGCATAACCGGTTATCTCCATTCTTTATGCATTGGTATACAATCTCCATCAGGGCAAAGACGCTTATGCTGAAATTGAAGCACGTCCAGCCATGTCCTGCGTGTCCGGCAAAGAAAAAACACCATAAACAGGGGAAGATGGCAATGACAAGAAACGGCCAGACTGTAGAAATGGTTTTTCTGCACTTACCGTCCTTACTCTTTACGAATATGCAGATTATACAGAGGCAAAGCAACAGGACAATAAGGAATATGCGTATAGGACCTATCAGACTGAACACCTTTATCAGACGATCAAAACGCTGAAACAGGTTTATATTCCTGCCTCCCGGATGCCTGCTGATACCTCCGTATATACTGAGACGCAAAATCCCCCCGCTGTCTCTCAAAAGTATAAGCGTCAAAAGAATTTTTGACGCCATCGTTACTGCATATCCCCAGCACCAGGACACAATGCACCGGAGAATTTTTCTTATCTTTTCTTTTTCGGAGTTAAACTGCTTTACTGAGGCATATATGATTAAGGGAAATCCTAACGTCAGCAAAGGCATGATAAGCATGCTCGTAAAAGCCACTGCCGATCCGGCAGCGGGGAATACTTCTTCGACGCAGTTTTTATTATGCTGGATCAAGAGCAGCAGTGCGATGCATCCAATCAGCATGACAAGAAAATCATTATAGAACAGCAGACAAAGCGATTCCAGCTGGAAGAAGAAAAATGTAAACGCCACTATGAACGGCAGGAATGCCAGATTGCTCTTTCTTATTCCGTTGAGCAGGAGACATACAATCGTCGAAAGGAGGATGGTAATCACAAAGTGAAAGCCTCGTATTTCGCTGATATTGAATCCTGTCAGCAGTGGCCTGAGCCAAATCTGAAAGCCGTGCCACAGATATGAATGGTCACCTTCACAGGCCCATGTCCCGTTTAGCGAGCTGTCTAAACCTTCTATACTGCCAGCATGCATGCCATCAACCCCTCGATGAAATGCCTTTATTGCATTGAAAAATGGATTGCCCGATTTTTTGTTGTAAACAATTGCTATGCAGTCCGCATCAGTATAATTATCAAGAAAGGTGCCTCGAAGAAAAATAGCAGGGTACGCTCCTTCTTTCAGGAGTATCTGCGAAGATCTTCTAACATTTTTCTCAATCCATGCTGTAGGCATTAAATCGACAAATACCAGCAAAAAGTACCCTGCAAGCATTACGGCAAACGGTATTCCTGCCGTTTTTAAGAACTGTTTCTTCATAACTCACCCCTCAGCCTGCCAGTCATAAACTGATTCCGTATCCCGGCATCGACAAAATCACAGCCCTTACAGAATCCGTATGCATCCCTGTTCCTGCCGATGGTCTTCCGTAATTCTGTATATGCATCTGAACGCCATATGTCATATATGCTGCTGTCTCTGACATTTCCATAGTCCGTTTTTTCCAAAGCATCGCTGCAGCACAGGCCGACCGTTCCGTCCGGATAAACCGTAAAATCCGTGAAAGGCATGATGCATATTTTCCCGCTTGCCTTCTTCTGTTTTTTGTTCGGTGCCTCACCGGCCCTGTTCGTAAGGATCTCCTTTATGTAGCGGACCTGCACCGTTATGTCTTTTTCCCGGTAGTGCGGTGATTTCTGAATAAACTCATATAATTCCTGAATATTCCTGTGCAGCTTCAGGTCTTCGGAATAATTGTTGATGATCATCTTATCGATATATGGTGCTATCTTTTCAAAGCGGCCGGTTGTAATGAGCGTCCCGTTCGTGTACAGCAGCATTTTTGCATCCGGCAGATTTTCCTTCGCATACCTGTACCAGTCTTCTATCCGCACATCCATGAAGGGTTCGTTGTTGACATACAGGTTCAGGTAGCCGTCATAATGCAGTTCTGCCAGCTCAGCTATTATTTTCCGGTAGAGCTGTTCGTCCATCTTTGCAAAAGGCCTCTTGTCATCGTTTTTATTTGCAGGACAAAACGTGCAGCTGCTGTTGCACCGGTTTATCGTCTCTATGGATATCAGGCAGGGCAGGATGACAGTACCGGCAGAAGCTTTCCCTTCAAAAAATGATATGTAATCCTTAAAGAGCCTTTTCCGCAGGAGGTACTGGCACTCCAGATATGCCCGGCTCGTATATCGGGAAAAATGCTTCCGCAGGAACCAGCCGATCCTTCCGCCGTATGTAACGCATTTCACCTTCGCCTTACCTGCCATTTTTAACATTTCCTATCTGGAGTACCCGCGTAAAAAGCGTAAACAGCAGGATTTCAAGTCCGATTGCAAACAGGGAGCCGAACAGGATTGCCGTCCTGCATACATAGGTGGTATTCAGGCTTCCGAATCCTGCCCCCCCCCACAGGTATAGGGTATACACAATACCTGCAAGACCGACCAGCATGATGAGCACAGACATAAGATATCCCCGTTTATTGAGGCCGGTGAGAAGCCTGCTTGTGAACGGCGATGCAGGAGGCATCTGCCCGATCCGCTCTGCAAACAGACTCGTAAAAACCGAAAACTGCATGAACTGAATGCCGATGAGCATGAGCAGGGCACTGTAGAGCATTGATGTCGTTTCAAACTGTATTTTGCCGATCCGTATCGGCTGTATGTATATGGCGATTGTCATCAGAAGGCCGATGAGCGTCAGGATGATGCCGGGATAGGCGAAGAGCCATTTTGGACTGTAGAGCAGCAGGAACTCCAGATGCCTCAGTCCGTCAGGAATGCTGCGCAGGTGCGGCGGACGGTCCCTGCCGTCGGGGTAGAGTTTGCAGGGGACTTCCGTAATCTTGAGCTTAAACAGGACCGCCTTGACTACCATCTCGCTTGCAAACTCCATGCCTGTCGTACACAGGTTCAGCTTTTCGATGCTGTCTTTCCGGAACGCCCGCAGGCCGCAGTGAAAGTCGCCGATGGATGTTTTGAAGAATATCCTTCCCAGTCCTGACAGGAATGGATTCCCTATGTACTGGTGAGAAAACGGCATTGCCCCCTTTTCTATGCCGCCCTTGAAGCGGTTTCCCATGACCAGGTCATTGCCCTCGTCAAGAGCATGAATAAATGCGTCAAGTGCAGAAAAATCATAGGAATCGTCTGCATCCCCCATGACGATGTACTGGAAGGACGCAGCTTCGATGCCGCCGCGAAGGGCGCTCCCGTAGCCTTTCTCCTGTATGCTTATGACCTTTGCTCCCAGAGATTGTGCTATGCTGACTGAACTGTCACTGCTCCCGTTATCTGCGACGATGACTTCTCCGTCAATTCCCAGTCTGTGTATTGAATCAAATGCCTTTTTTACGCAGCTCCCGAGCGTTTTTTCTTCGTTCAGGCACGGCATGACAACCGACAGTCCCTTTTTCATATGATGCAGGCTCCTGAAATGATGATGATATGTCCTCAAATACAATGAGTGAATGTTGTTCTAATCGATCCTGGAGGCAAGCCCCTGTACGTAATCCCTGCTCAAGTGCTTTTGAATGAACGCCTTCCGTTCATTCATTTGCTTCATGAATTTTTCAGTTACCCATGCAGATATCCAGTGATGGATGCCGTAGGTTTTGTCATAAGGTGCAAGAAGTCCCGTCATATAGCTGTAGGGGCTTAGGACAAGCGGAGGATACACGGCAATACCGTCAACAACTTGATAACTGCCGGTCCGTTTCAAGCCATGGGAGACAAGAATATTAGTGTACAGCTCAAGAATGTTCACCCGTTCCAAATCTCCGTTGGATGTCTCCTGATATACACGGTTCCGTTCCAGTTTTTCATAGCTATGACAAATTTCCTTTATAATAGGGTTTCCTTTTTCTGCTCCAAAACCGGATCCGGGATCAACACCGAGTGCTGATTCAAAGCAAAAGAAACCTTTGTCATACAGGAGGTCATCAAGCGGTTTTACCAGTTCTACATCCGTATCAAGATAGATTCCGCCATACCGATACACCACATCACAGCGGCAAAAATCAGATGCCGCTGCCCACAAATGCTGACGTAATGCCATATTGGCATAATTACAGTCTGTCTTGTAATTATTCAAATCCCATTTTTTAAACTCATAGTCAGGACAGTATTTGTGCCAGCTGTCAATGCATTTCTGCACTTTTTCGGGATAGGGATCTCCGCTGAACCAGAAATAGTGGATAATCTTCGGAATCTTCGGAATAGTTCCCTTTGTAATGGTAAAGGGTACGTTCGAGGCTGCTATCCTGTCCTCGTCCCACTGCATAGCGGACATATAAGCTGCAATGTAGCAGTCACAGGCTTTTAACAAATCATCTCCTTCAATTCTTTCGAGCAAAGAAGAAAAATCATTCGGCGTTATCAAAAGGATGCAGTCAGGCGAAATACTGCGCACAAGATAATCCCAGCTATGAATCGGGATATTCTTCCCTTGTACGTTCATATATGTTCCCTGTTTGCCGGCATTATTGTCTATGCAGCAGAATACTTCCCATTCATATTTTTCAAGAAATGACAGGGCCCTCTTTCCTGCGCCGATAAAGATAAGCTTCCTGTTCTTAGAAACTGTACTAAAATACGTAAAAGAACATATTTTCATCATGTCAAGAATCTTCCTTCCTGTTTTTTACATTTTGGCTCAGCACAACGCTACCGGAGGTTTCCATAGAATTTTATCCGCAGGTACCCCCAGTCCTGAAAGCTGAGTCCGCAATGCCTCTGCATTCTTCTGTGATTTTACGGCAAGGACTATTCCGTCATAAGCGACATCCGAAACAGCTTTTTCCACCGAAACTACAGTGTTACCGTCAGCTTTCGCATTGTCGGCGATGCACACTACGTTCTTGCCCAATGTATTTTCCATGAGCAGCTTATAGGACTGCCCTACTTCACCCGCACCAACTATGATGATATTCTGAAAATTATCGGTCAAGTTGCTTGGAATAAGGAATGACAGTTTTGCACAGTTCTTTTTGATTTCGTATTCGTAATTTTTCCCGAAATAAGCAACGTTTCTTCGCAGGAGGTTTCCTGAACTGAAAATGCTCTCAAAAAAATGCATTATGCACAGTCCGTCATCCTTTATGTAGCTGGTATAACCGCGACTTTTCTCCGTAAAGACCGGCTCATGCATGATTTTAATGAACAGTGCGTCATCAGCATCTACCTTTTCTATATATGCCACTGCATCTTCAAAACTGGGATAATCATTGACATTTATGAAACTGTCTGGGTTAAACTCTTTGGCAATATCTTTTGCACCCCAGTAAATTGGAATTGTTCCTGCAGCGAATGCCTCAATGATTTTTTCAGTGATATAGCCGTCATAGGAACCGTTTTCAAAGGCAATCGAAAATTTATAATCACGCTGAAACTCAAGCTTGTCTTGTACTACCCCCCCTATGTTATTCAGATATCTTCCGCCACTGTCAACCTTTTTATATTCATTGAGCAACAAGAAGAAGTTAGTCCTTTCCTTTGCACCTTTACCGTTTGAAACGACAAAATTGCAGAATTTCTTTTTTCTCAAGAGAGTCGCATCCGGGATAAGATGCTTTTCCGCAGCAAATTTACAGGCTGTACTATATCCGAGCCAGAGGGGAAGGCGGAGATACCTGTCTCCGAATGATATATCATCAAATCCCAGTGCGTAATCATACAGGTTAAAGTCAGGAGTGCAGCATTCTCCCGTCCAGAAAATACGGGGGCATTCAAAATCAAGAGCATGGTGTCCAGTGGGGCCGCATATCACGAAATCAGGATTGTCAGTAACAATGCAGACGTCAAACCATCTTTTCAGATACCAATCCAAGATGGATTCACCTGGAAAACCATTCCACATGTCAACATACTGTAATCGTATTGCCATTCTGCCATTTTCCTAATAACTTGAATGAATTAAGCGGCCTGAATAATCTATAATAGGAAGCGATCTGCAATAATTTCTTTCATTTCTTAATTTTTCCAATGAATTTTCTGTTACACCTAATTTAGCATATTCTTCTCCAACAATGAAAATTAAGTTGCAGGCTGTTACTTCGACGAGTTCGTAATGCTTTTCCTTTCCCAATTGTACAATTGCCTTAGGGGATGCACCAAAACCTGCAATTTCTCCGTGCGGCGGAATCATTATAACACTGTTAGAAACAGTTGGATTATACTCTATTACCACAACCCGTGGACGATACTCGACTAATGAATCCCAGATCCAATAATCATATCCGTCAATATCTATAGAAAGAATATCCAGTTCATTCGGCACATTATTTTCTTTCAATATTGTATCCAAAGTCTTATATTTCTTTCCTAAACCGACATACTCATTAATGAATAACACGTCTTTCTGATTTTTATAGTTTTCTTTTCCGTCTTCATATTTTTTTCTGTCACCTTCAATATAAACTCTTTTCAATTGATTTTCAGATGAAATATATCGGATGTTACTCAGGTATATTCCGTCCCATGCTCCAAACTCCACAGCAATTTTGCCTTTGAACCCAATTTTCCCAAACAGCCATTCCAGAACTCCATCTTCACCATTTTGGCTGTTAGCATTCCAAAATGTCTCTTTTTTATCATATGGAGGATATTCAATAATTGGTAGAACTTCATCGCGAAATAAGTAGTTTTTAATTCCCCGCTCTTCCAGCAGCATTGCAATTTCAGAAGCAGTTTTTTTTGACTGGGGAGTTATTATTATTTTATTTGCCTTATAGTCTTCAGGTAACTCATTTAGGGAAAGTATAGGCACCCCCCAAATTTCCCCCGTTTTATTACTATCAACAAAACACAGAATGTTCTGTGCTCCAAAAAATCGTAATAAAGACACGCTTCCATTACCGGCCCCGAACAAGATGTATTTCTCTTTCATTTTGTCCTTCACTCCTTATAGTGCAATTTATAGTTACCCCTGTCCAATGAACACAGACAGTTTTTATGCAATTACTCCATCTCAGAAGGTATTGCATACAATACGATTTCGTTTGTGGGCTTTGCCCCCGAAATTTTTCCCGCACAGTATTTTCTTACAAAAAATTTATACGAATGATTTAGGGATGTAATGTACTCTGTGAAATTCGGGAAGTCATCAATCTTATGATAGGCTGATAAGGCGATTATTCCTCTCCCACACCTTATGGTTTCTGCCATTCCTTTCAGGGCATCCATTTCTCCGCCTTCTATATCAAAACTGAATAGAGAAAAATCAGGAGCAATATCATCTATTGCTATTTTATCACCCTCAGTTTTGTCACTTGCAAACTTTCCTACAAACCGTATTTTACCCCTCATGGAATCTGGTAAAACTGAGAAGTTAGAATCCATAGTGTCTAACCCCCGTTTATCAGGTTCTATAACCAAAATATTTTCAAAGGTCTGATTTCTTGCTATAAAACGAAAAACATTTTCACCGTCGTAAGCGCCCACACAAACATAATTCTTTATTGCACTGACATCAAATAAATCACTACAAAAATACTTCTCTGTGAAGTCAAGTTCATCATAGCGGTAAAAATCCCTCGCTAGCAATGCACGAAAATATTCAATATATGAAACCCGGCTCTTTTCATCCGAAAGAGAATCATATGATGTCAGTATACGGTCTCTATTCTTATAAACATCCGAATAAACTAGGCACGGCATATACGCCTTAAAATCTGGAGTAGCTATAATCAAATTAAAGCCATATTCATTCAAATTTTTTTTTATCTCAGGAAAATATTCATTTCCAATTGCATAGAGAACAAGGATATTACTTTTTTCATACGGATATTGCGCTGCTGTATAAACAGGCTTTGAAAATACTGTTGATTCTTTCGGATAAGAATCGAAAAAACAGTCTGCCTCAATTCCCTGCTCTTTCAGCCATAAAAAAGTTCCTTTCCCTTTTTTCCCCGCACCATAAATTATGACTTTAAGCTTTAGAATTTTCACTAGACTGACAGCAATTGAAATCTGTCCAAAATCTTCCGGATAAGGAGCTTTCCATTTTTTGCAGGTCTTTTCATAATCTAAAACATCTGCAAGGCACTCTTTTGTTGCATTGATCATAGTTCCACACGAATTTTCGACTGCATATTGAATCATATTTTCATCCTTATAAACACTTTTTTTCTATATAACCATCTGCTTGCAAAGTTTAAATGGAATCCTGCTTATCAATCTACAGAGGAACCAGCATATTATATAGATCAACAAAGATTTTACAAAGGAACAGTGAAAATCAAAGCCTTTTATTCTGCACATCTCGTCAATATAATGCCCCACGAACATATGACAACAATAGATTCCCATAGTATATCTTGATATCAAGATAACACTTGACCGCATCCTATCAGGAAGCAAGATTTCGAATGGAAATATGATAAAAAATGCAGCCAAGAACCATGTCTGCAACATCAAGCCTATTCCAGAATAACCGAATCCTTTAGAGGGTCGAGGAATATCAAAGACAGAAAGCACAAAAAACAATCCCATAAATGACAAAGCTATACCGAGTCGGATATTCTTGTAACGGGCAGGAATACCTATCTTAGAAAAATATAATCCTCCCACTGCGAAAGGTATCATTTCGCAGATTCTACCGAATGGGTAGCGAAACTCGTAAGGCAAATTACCGAATATATTCCAGTTTAAGAGGCTATATTGCATAAAAATCGAAAAGACGATTATACTTATCCCTCCCCCTATTTTAACGAAACCTCTATTTAGTTTTTTAATTTCTTTCAGTTTGCCGATACCATAGACCACCAATGTAAAAAAAGCTAAATCCCAGAGAAACCAAAAATGTGCAGCAAAAGCGCACCCTGTAAGAAGCTGGAGCTCGAAAGAGCTCAGGTTGTTGAATGTTGGATTGCTTGTATGAAAGAGCTGCTGAGCAACACTATAACCATACATGTAGAAAAACGGCCACAGAAAATAGGGTAAAAGGATACGCCTTAGACGTCTTGCCAGATCAGATTTATTGCTCCCCAGTATTTTATTACCACATAGGAAAAATGAAAGGAACATGAATATTGGTACAGGAAGATTCCGAGTAACGGAAACCGGAAAACCGCTGTGTGCAAAATGGACACCGATTACTCCCAGACACATCAGTGAACGAAGTATTTCGATGCCGACATTCTTTTCCTTCGTCATGCCTCACATCCATCCTTCCACAATTCTGTCAGCAAACAAATAATCCATATACCCAAGATTGACTATATTCTTTTTGATTTCCGTGGCTAAACCAGCCTTAACAGCGATTACTACGATACAACTCTCCTTAGGGTAAATTATATCTTTTATTCCTCTTACAGGAACACCATACAGGGATGCTTCATTGTCCCTAACGGATGAAACCACGATCTCGACATTCTTTATGCCGTTATCAAGAATCCCGGGCAGGACTTTTCGCGCCACTTTTCCCGCGCCATAAACCAAAACGTGCTCGAATGATTTCAGATTCTCATATTCAACATCGCTGAACGAATATCTGTATTGTACCTGCGCCAAATCACGGAGCAATTCATAAAGATCTTGTTCCTCCTCGTTGAAAAGCTCGGAGCTGTCTGGTAGATTTTTCAATCCGAACACAGACATCCTTCGTTCCGCCTCAGCACAAAGCTGTGCAGTATTATCCATGCCCATTCTTCTTAATCTTGATCCGCAAGGCTCTTTTTGCAAAGCAACCCGCATCTCGTATACTAAAATTATCAGGCTCGCTATATGCTTGAACTCTAGTTTTTTCCTCATGATGCTACCATCATGATGGTAATAAAGATAAAACAAATCTGGAATACAAACGACCCTTCGAGCGTATATCAGGGCAAAAAAACTAAAAAGATTATCCTCGTGATATATACCTTCATAAAATTTCAGCTTGAATTGTGCGAGAAAGCTTTTACGCCATAGATTAAACGGTACGGGACCGATATAGTTTATGGTTCCATGCAATTCCACGAACAGATTTCTTCCGTCCCAGACCTTATTGCACATCTCTTCCAAGAAACTATAAAGCTTATCTTTCTTTCCCTCTTCTTTCTCTATAGCTCCGAAGGCGACTATATCTGCATCCTTGGCTTCTGCCGTATCATAGATTTTCTTCAAGCAGTCAGGAACTATGGCATCATCGGAGTCAAGGAAGTAGACATATTTCCCTCGGGCCTTTTCAAGTCCCACGTTACGTGTATACGAGAGCCCGCCGTTATGCCCGTTCTGGAATATCAGAAACCGGGAATCATTTGCTGCATATTCAAGAAGAATCTTATAGGAGTTATCCGTACTTGCGTCATCGACACATATAATCTCGAAATCCTGAAAAGTCTGGGCAAGCACGCTGTCAAGGCATCGGGCAAGATACGCCCCGACGTTGTATACGGGAACAATAATGCTGATTGATGGATTCATGATGTTACTATAACAGGAGCTTTATCAGGAAGCAGTCCCTTCATAAGTTTTTTTAGAGTTCTCACTCTTTTCAGTATGAGATGAATTGTACGGCAAAAACGACAGAGAGAATCAAAGCTTCTGCCGTCAGGTTTCACCAGAGTATCAGGTATCGGGACAGCCGGACTTCAGCATCAGTCCTGTTTCTCAGGCATCAGCCTTCCCATTCGCCGTACGGAACCCTGCAGTATTTGCTCTCAAGGTATTTTTTCTGAAC
This sequence comes from uncultured Treponema sp., assembly GCA_946410085.1. Lineage (GTDB taxonomy): Bacteria > Spirochaetota > Spirochaetia > Treponematales > Treponemataceae > Treponema_D. Next base: position 13,528 of record CAMJZA010000082.1, read on the forward strand.
GTTGTCGT
>CAMJZA010000083.1 GCA_946410085.1 uncultured Treponema sp.
GCGGGAAAGGGCATCAACAGCACGATGATAATGGTCATGGTCCGTTCCATGCTCCGCCTCGTCGTCAACACAAAGCAGAGCGCAGGAAAGATCCTCACCTGGGTGAACAAGGGCATCTGCAGCGAGTCCTTCAGCACCGACCATTTCGGTTCCGCCCTGCTGATGAACTACAATCCCGAGACAAAAGAGCTTGAATTTGCCGTCGGCGGCTCCCTCCCCGTCTACTATTATGACAGCGAGGCAGCCTCCATATCGCTGATTTCAAAGGTTGACGAGCCGATCGGCGTCGAAAAGACCGTAGAATACAAAGATTACGTGCAAAAATTGAAAAGCGGTGATATAATAGTATCGTATACGGATGGCATCGTCGAAGCAATGAATGAGAGCGGCCATCCCTATTCGGCGGAATCGCTGCTGAAAATCATCAGCGAGAATCACTCCAAAAACAGTAAGGACTTGACGAAGATAATAAAAGATGACATAAAGAAGTTCTGCGGTTCTGCCGTCCAGCATGACGACGAAACGTTGCTCTTGTTTAAAGTCTCATAATGTGGTATAATTATTATAAGGGATAAATAAGGAGAAGTTGTATGGAACTGAAAATAAGAAAGAATGGGGATGTCTACATCATCGACGTAAACGGCGAGATGGACCTGTACAATTCCTACAAGCTCAAGGAGCTGGTTGTCAAGATGCTTGAGAAGAACGTCAAGTCCTTCATCATCAATCTTGAGCAGGTTGACTACATCGACTCTTCTGGAATCGGAGCCTTGATTTACATCTGCTCCACGATCAAGAAGATGAACCTGAAGCTTTACATCTCAAATATCCACGGCTCAGTCAAGAAGGTTATCGAACTGACGAAGCTGATGGGCTACTTCCCGATAGCAAACAGCGTTGAAGAAGCCCTGCTGATGATAAAGGAGTAGGATCCCCCGGAGCGGCAGCTGCAGGAAGCATTGTAACCGGCACGGAGACCGCTACCGCTTTTTACCTAAATGAACTTGCAAAAGGAGATGAACAAATGGCAGATGATGTAAAGGAACTGCGCGCGGACGGCAACGATCCCTTATTCGATAAGTCCAACATGATGTACAAGGAGTTTCCTTCGGACTTCAGGCAGATACGCTACTTTACGCTCTTAATCGTACAGTCTGCCCCCCTGGAAATTAAGGAGATAAACCTCCTCGAGCAGCAGATCAGCGAGGTCATCAAGAACGCCGTCAAGCACGGCAACAACTGTGACATCAATAAGAAGCTCCACATCTGGTATTCTTTCAGTGCAACGCATGCGCACATCATCGTTGAAGATGAGGGTGAAGGATTCAAGGATCTGGAAAAATGGAACGAATTCAACCGGAAGCGTCTGGACTGCCTGCGGGATTCAAACTTTGAGGAACTGTCAAACTACGTTTCATTCCGTACGAGAAAGTCAGACGACCAGGACGGCGGTAACGCCCTCTTCGCCGCGCTCGAATACTGGGACGGCGGCTTCGTCTATAACGACAAGCGGAACGGCGTTGCAATGCTCAAGCGCTTCCAGCAGAAGCGGCACGGCGTTTCCGTAGACTAAAAGTCTATCCCTGTAGACTGAGAGTCTATTCCTCTAGACTGAAAGTCTTTTCTGGAAACTGCCGCAAGACACCCCGGGCATCAGGTCCGGGGCTTTTTTTTGCCCCTGCCCTGCCCCACTACTGTAAACTTTTTCACAGCAAGAAAACATCACTGTGCAAACATTCACATAAAACAAAAAAAACAAGGCAAAATACAGAAAAATGACCGTTTTGTTCTTTTTTCTTACTTAACAACCGGCGGATTATGATTTATAATATCTGCTAAGATAATGCCGTCGGTATATCCACACGGCAAATCATGGCTGTATCTAAAGCAGGAGAAGATCAAATGGCTAATACCAACAAAATCACAATCATCGGCGGCGCAGGCAAAGTGGGCTCTACGGTTGCCTATGCCCTCACACTGAAAGAACTCGCCTCCGAGATTGTCCTCATCGACGTAAGGCAGGAGCAGACGGAAGGAGAAGCAATGGACATCCGCCAGGGAACGCCGTTCGTCGGTCCGGTCTATGTCCATGCCGGAGATTATAACGACGCAAAGAACTCCGACATAGTCATCCTTACGTCAGGCGTCGGACGCAAGCCCGGCCAGACGCGGCTCGATCTGGCACAGACCAACGTCAACATCATGAAGTCGATTATCCCGCAGATCACCAAGGTCGCTCCCGACGCACTCTATGTATTCGTCGCAAACCCGGTCGACATCCTCACCTACCAGTTCATCAAGACTTCCGGCATCCCCGCCAACCGCGTATTCGGAACCGGAACGATGCTTGATACGGCCCGCTTCCGCGCACGCATTGCCGAAACCTACAAGGTTTCCCAGGAAAATGTCCACGGCTACGTCTTCGGCGAGCACGGAGATTCATCGTTCGTGCCCTGGTCACTCGCAAACATCGGTTCTATCCCCGTTGACAAGTATGCAGCATCATTCAAGACCAAGAAGCTGCCCGATTTCAACCATGACGATGTTGAAGACTACATCCGCAAGTCAGGCGGCGTCATCATCAAGGCAAAGGGCTGCACGAACTACGCAATCGGCGTAACGACCGCATACCTGTGCGAGACGCTGACCTACGATACGGACTCCGTCCTGACGATCACCTCCATGCTGGACGGTGAATACGGCATTAAGGACGTTGCCCTGAGCATCCCGACCGTCGTCGGACACAACGGCATCACGAGCCGCCTTACCGCGCCCCTGCTGGACAGCGAGGTTGCTTCCCTCAGGCACAGTGCAGACTGCCTCAAGGAAGTCATCGGCCAGCTTGATTTCTCAATGTAAGGGGCGGAATTTCGTATGGAAAACTACCGCATAGAACATGACTCCATGGGTGAGGTAAAGGTCCCCGCAGACAAGCTGTGGGGGGCCCAGACCGAGCGCAGCCATGAGAATTTCCTGATCGGCGTCGGCATTGAGACGATGCCCCGTGAAATTACCAAGGCTTTCGGCTACCTCAAGAAGGCCGCTGCCCAGGCGAACAATGAGCTCAAGCCCGAGAAGATGACGGCAGAAAAGCTCAAGTGCATCAGCCAGGCCTGCGACGAAGTGATTTCCGGTTCCCTCAACGAGAACTTCCCGCTTGTCGTCTGGCAGACGGGAAGCGGAACGCAGAGCAACATGAACACGAACGAGGTCATTGCAAACCGCGCAAACCAGATAGCGGGAAGCAAGCTCTGCCATCCGAACGATGACGTGAACATGAGCCAGTCGAGCAACGACACCTTCCCGACCGCCCTGCACATTGCGGCAACGGTCGAGATCGAAGACAAGCTCTTCCCGGCGATTGACCTGCTCGTAAACACCTTCAAGAAACTGGAAAAGGACAATGAAGGCATCGTCAAGTCAGGACGTACCCACCTGCAGGATGCCGTTCCGATTTCCTTTACGCAGGAGATTTCCGGCTGGCGGACCTCGCTCGAGCGGGACAAGGAGATGATTGCCTCCTCCCTCCCCTACCTCAAGCAGCTCGCCCTCGGCGGCACCGCCGTCGGAACGGGACTGAATGCGCCGAAGGGTTTTGATACCCTCGTGGCACAGAAAGTCTCTGCACTGACCGGCAAGGACTTCATCACTGCCCCCAATAAGTTCCATGCCCTTTCAAGCAAGGACGAGGTGGCGTTTGCCCACGGCGGCCTCAAGGCCCTCGCCGCAGACCTGATGAAGATTGCAAACGACGTACGCTGGCTCGCATCCGGACCCCGCGACGGACTCGGCGAGATTCACATCCCCGAGAACGAACCGGGTTCCTCGATCATGCCGGGCAAGGTGAACCCGACCCAGTGCGAGGCAATGACGATGGTCGCCGTACAGGTCATGGGCAACGATGTCGCAGTCGGCGTCGCCGCATCCCAGGGCAACTTTGAGCTGAACGTATTCATGCCCGTCATCGCCTACAACTTCCTGCAGTCGGTCCGCCTGCTTGCAGAAGTCATGGTCAGCTTCAACAACAACTGTGCCGTCGGCATTACGGCGAACAGGGAGAAGATGCACTTTAACCTGCACAACTCCCTCATGCTCGTCACCGCACTCAATCCCTACATCGGCTATGAGAATGCGGCAAAGACTTCACACCTGGCATACGAGAAGAACATCTCGCTCAAGGAGGCCTGCGTGAGCCTGGGCTTCCTGACTGCGGAAAAGTTCGACGAGGTCTTCCATCCGGAAGAGATGGCAGGCGTGAAGAAATAACGCGGAGAAAGACCGCGCGTGTCTTTCCGTATCCTGACCTTATGGCTGAGGCCGGGATGCGACTCAGGCTTTCTGTTTCGGGAGAATAGCAGAAGGCTTGTTTTAATATGATTATATTGTTTTGCGGCTTCCCGGCCACCAAGGCCGGGAAGCCGTTAAGTCCGCGGAAAACTCCGAAGGAGATTCCGCGGACGACAGGCTGTGTATTATGTCCTGTACGTAGTACACAAGTATTACATACAAGGATGCATAATGATGGATAATAACATCACCTACTCCTACTTCCCCGGCTGTACGCTCAAGAACAAGGCAAAGGAACTTGACGCCTGCGCACGCAAGTCCGCGGAAGCATTAGGGTTTACGCTCGAGGAGATTCCTGACTGGCAGTGCTGCGGAGGCACGTACCCGCTTGCAAAGGACGAGATTGCAACAAAGCTTTCGTCCGTGCGTGCACTTGCCGATGCAAAATCCTCGGGGCATGATTTAGTAACGCTCTGTTCTGCCTGCTACAATGTCTTGAAGCAGGTCAATGACGACATGCAGCATGATGAAAATGTCATCTTGAAGGTGAACAACTACCTGCAGAAGGACGACATTACCTATCACGGCGAGACAAAGGTCATCCACTTCCTGGAAGTCCTCCGCGATACGGTCGGCTGGGACAATGTCAAGAAAGCCGTCAAGAATCCCTTCAAGGGTAAGAAAATCGGCGCCTACTACGGCTGCCTCCTCCTGCGCCCCGGCAAGGTCCTTCAGTTCGACGATCCCGAAAATCCGAAGATTCTCGAAGACTTCATCACGGCAATCGGTGCCACGCCCGTCATCTACGCCCAGCGGAATGAATGCTGCGGCGCCTATGCCGCATTCGAAGACGCCGCCATTCCCCAGAAGCGGGCGGCAGCGATCCTTGCGAATGCAGAAGACCAGGGAGCGGACTTCCTCGTCACGAGCTGCCCCCTCTGCCGCTACAACCTGATCAAGAACCGGGGTGACAGCAGGCTCGACGTCATCTATTTCACCGAACTGCTTGCCCAGGCCCTCGGTGTCGCAGATTCAGCACAGGAGGCGCTCCATGCTTAAAAGCGAATGTGAAGAGATCAAGAGTCAGCTTCTTTCCATAAGCGGTGTCAATCCCAAGAAGTGCATGGTGTGCGGCAAATGCTCTGCAACCTGCCCCAACTACGATGCAATGGAATACCATCCGCACCAGTTCGTACAGATGGTAGAGAACGGCGAGATTGAGAAGCTCCTTGAGTCCAAGTCAATCTATGCCTGCCTGTCATGCTTTGCATGCCTTGAGCGCTGCCCGCGCCAGGTTGAACCGGCAAAGCTGATCGAAGCGGTCAGGATGGTTGTGGAGCGCAAGCGCGGACCGCAGCACCTGACGCCGGAAGCGGTCGCCGAGATGTCACAGCTCGATGCCGAGCTGCCGCAGCAGGCGATTGTCAGCGCATTCAGAAAGTACCGTAAGTAAGGAGTGACAGATGGAAAGAATTGGTGTTTTCGTATGTCACTGCGGCACGAACATTGCCGGTACAGTTGACGTCGCAAAGGTCGCGGAAGAACTGGGAAAGGTAGACTGCGTTGTATTCTCAACGAACTATACCTACATGTGTTCTTCTGCCGGACAGCAGATGATTGAGGAGCATATCAGGGACGACAAGCTGACGGGCGTTGTCCTCTGCTCCTGTTCCCCCCGCATGCACGAGAAGACATTCCGCTCCTGTGCAGAACGGGCGGGCCTCAATGCCTATAAAGTAGAAGTGGCAAATATCCGCGAGCAGTGCTCCTGGGTCATGAAGGACAAGGAAGCCGCCACGGAAAAGGCAATCGCCCTGGGTAAGGCTGCGATTGCAAAGACCATCCTCAATACGCCGCTCACCCCGGGTGAGACGCCGATGACCAAGCGTGCGCTCGTCATCGGAGGCGGCATTGCGGGCATTACCGCCGCACTGGACATTGCCGACGCGGGCTTCCCCGTCGACATCGTCGAAAAGACCGTTACCGTCGGCGGCAAGATGGCCATGCTCGACAAGACCTTCCCGACCCTCGACTGCGCATCCTGTATCGTTACGCCGAAGATGACGGAAGTCAGCCAGAACCCGAACATCCGCATCCTCTCCTACTCCGAGGTTGTCGGTGTCCACGGCTACATCGGAAACTTCTCGATTGACATCAAGCGCCACCCCCGCTACGTTGACGAAACGAAGTGCACCGGCTGCGGCGCCTGTATCGAAAAGTGCCCGAACAAGAAGGTTCCCAACGCCTTTAACCTGAACCTGAACAACCGGAAAGCCATCGACATTCCCTTTGCCCAGGCAGTTCCGAAGGTTGCCTCCATCGACGCAAACTACTGCCTGCACATGAAGGGGCTGGCAAACGGCAAGAACAACGTGTGCGGATTCTGCGAGAAGGCCTGTGCCGCAGGTGCAATCAACTTCAACCAGAAGGAAGAGGTCATCACGGAAAAGTACGGCGCCATCATCGTGGCAACGGGATACAATCCGATTTCCCTCGAGAAATTTGATGAGTATGCCTACAGCCAGAGTCCCGACGTCGTGTCGTCGCTCGAGTTCGAGCGCCTCTGCAATGCATCGGGACCGACGAACGGCCACCTCCTGCGCCCCTCTGACGGCAAGGAACCGAAGAACATCGTATTCGTGCAGTGCGTCGGATCCCGCTGCTCTGCGGACTCCGCGAAGGGCCATGAATACTGTTCGAAGATCTGCTGCATGTACACGGCAAAACATGCAATCCTGACCCGCGACCACTATCCGGACACGAACATCACGGTCTTCTACATTGATGTCCGTACACCGGGCAAGAACTTCGATGAGTTCTACCGCCGCGCCGTGGAGCAGTACGGCGTGCATTACATAAAGGGACAGGTCGGCAAGGTGACGCCGCTTTCCGACGGCACCCTCGATGTTCAGGGAAGCGACCTCATTCTGAACAAGCAGGTGCACATCAAGGCAGACATGGTGGTCCTTGCGGCCTCCATCGAAGCAGACAAGTCTGCGCGTCCGCTGGCAACAATGCTGACGACGAGCATGGACAACAACGACTTCTTCCTGGAAGCACATGCGAAACTCCGCCCGGTCGAATCTCCGACCGCAGGTATCTTCCTCGCAGGCTGCTGCCAGGGTCCCAAAGATATTCCCGAGACTGTCGCCCAGTCGTCAGGTGCCGCGGCAAAGGCAATCTGTCTGCTGGTCAAGGACAAGCTCAAGAACAACCCCTGCACGGCGCATCCCGACGAGAACGCCTGTAACGGCTGCGGACAGTGTGCAAACGTCTGTCCCTATGGAGCCATTTCGTATGTGGACAAGGACTTCCGCGGTCCCAACCGTACGACGATTACGCGCCATGTCTCGCAGGTCAATTCGGCCATGTGCCAGGGCTGCGGTGCCTGTACCGTCGCCTGTCCTTCGGGCGCAATGGATCTGCACGGATTCAGCAACAAACAAATCTTGGCGGAGGTTGACTCGGTATTGTAATGCCGGGGAGTGATGTATGAGTGAAAATAACAACCCCACTTGGGTACCGAAAATCGTAGCATTCTGCTGCAACTGGTGCTCATACGCAGGTGCCGACCTGGCGGGCAACAACCGCCTCGAGTATCCTGCTAACGTAAAAATTATCCGCATTCCATGCTCCTGCCGCCTGAACCCCCTGTTCATCCTGCGCGCATTCCAGCGTGGTGCCGACGGTGTTATCCTCTGCGGCTGTCACCCGGGTGACTGCCACTATTCGACCGGCAACTACTTTGCCCGCCGCCGTATGACCCTGCTGTTCTCCATGCTCGATTTCCTGGGCATCGAAAAGGGCCGTACCCGCGTTGAATGGTGTTCTGCCGCTGAAGGTGTCCGCTTTGCAGGAATCATGAATGATTTCGTTGCAAAAATCACAGAGCTTGGTGAAAACAAGAAACTGGAGGACGTGAGATGCAAGAACTGACCGCAACACTGATTGAAAAAGCCAAGGCTCTGCTCTCCGCCGGTAAAGTCCAGAAGGTTCTCGGCTGGCGGAAGGGTCTTTTTGACGACGACATCACGCCGAGCGTATTCAGCTCCGTCGAGGATCTGGAACAGAACTTCGTGTTCAACAAATACTGCGCGGCAAACCTCTCCAAGTACCTCGTAAAGCTGACGAGGGACATTGAGACGGCAAAATCGACGACGAGGGTGAACAATGCAATGGCGAAGCAGCGCGATCCGAACGCGCAGGACAAGCCGATTCCGCAGGAAGTCATCCTCGTGTTCCTGAAGCCGGGCGATTCCCATTCCTTCACGCAGCTGCTGAAGGAAAACCGCATCACCCGCGAGGACGTGTACGTTGTCGGCGTTCCCTGCAACTGTACGATGGACGAGACGAAGCAGGACGGCTGCGACCACTGCCAGAACAAGAAGCACGTCACCTACGACGAGCTCATCGGTGAAGAAAAGCTGACGGAAAATCCCGCCCGCTTTGAACTGGTCGAAAAGCTTGAAGCAATGACCGCAGCTGAGCGCTATGAGTTCTGGCGGAACGAGTTCAGCCGCTGCATCAGGTGCAATGCCTGCCGCAACATCTGCCCCGCCTGTACCTGCGAGAAGTGCGTATTCGACAACAATGCGCTCTATACGACGCAGAAAGTGGCGGAGACGAGCTTTGAGGAAAGCCTGTTCCACATCATCCGCGCATGGCACGTTGCAGGCCGCTGTACGGACTGCGGCGAATGTTCACGGGTATGCCCGGAGCACATTCCGCTGCACCTGCTCAACCGCAAGTTTGCAAAGGACATCAACGAACTCTACGGACCTTACCTTGCAGGCAGCGACATGGAAACAAAGCCGCCGATGCTCACCTTTACGGAAGGTGACTGCGAGCCAAGCATTGTGTACAGCCGCTCAAACGATGGAGGTGAACAGTAATGCTTTCTATCTCGGTAGATAAAATAAATGCTTTCTTTGAAGCTGTCGCAAAGAACGAAAAGCTCTATATTCCGGTAGACAGCGACGCCGGCAAGGCGAACTTTGAACCCTGGGAAGCAGGCAAAACGCTTTCCGGACAGCTCAAGACCGTCCGCTCTGCAAAGGACTTCTTCTTTCCCAAGGCCGAACACATGGTCAGCTATCAGGTATCCGGCAAGGAGATTACGGTAGAAGATCCGCGCAGGGACGTGGAGGACTTCGTCGTGTTCGGCGTACGCGCCTGCGATGCGGCCAGCTTTGCCATCATCGACAACGTATACCTGCACATGAATCCCGTCGATTCCTACTACAAGAACCGGCGCGAGCACGGCACCGTCATCACGCTCGCCTGCAACGAACCGGCAAAGACCTGCTTCTGCGTAAGCTATAAGATTGATGCGGCAAATCCGGCGGGAGACGTATCCTGCTGGCAGGCAGGTGCGTCCTATTTCTTCAATGCCAACACGGACAAGGGCAAGAAACTGCTCGAGTCGGTCAAGGCTGTCCTTGCAGAAGCAGACGCAAAGGCCGTTGACGCACTGAAGAAGGAAATTACGGAAAAGACGGAGAAGCTTCCGTTCGCCCATCTTGACCTGTCGAAGCTCGGCGGCGTAAAGCCCGAGCAGATGATGAAGGTCTTTAACTCAAAGATCTGGGACAAGGTGGCGGAGCCCTGCGTGGCCTGCGGAACCTGTACCTACATCTGCCCGACCTGCATGTGCTTTGACGTGCGCGACTTCAAGACAAACAAGGGCGTCAGGCAGGTGCGCTGCTGGGATTCCTGCATGTACAGTGACTTCACGCAGATGGCTGCGGCAAACCCGCGCCTGACACAGAAGGAACGCAGCCGCCAGCGCTTCATGCACAAGCTCGTGTACTACCCGATGGCCCACGACGGCCTCTTCTCATGTGTCGGCTGCGGACGATGCCTTGAAAGCTGCCCGGTTAACATGAACATTGTGAAAGTAATCAAGGCCGTACAGCAGTCTGATGACATCTAGGAGTGAAACAATGGAAAGCAAAGAATCATTCATTCCTTATGTAGGAAAAATCATAAACATCAAGCAGGAGACGCCGGACGTCAAGACGTTCAGCGTCGTCGGCCTGGATGGAAAGAAACTGTTCGAGCATATCCCCGGCCAGTGTGCCATGCTCATTGTTCCCGGAGTCGGAGAGTCAATGATTTCAATCACCTCCTCACCGACCCTTGAAACGCACATGGAGTTTTCCATCAAGCGCTGCGGCTGCGTCACCGACTGGCTTCACAATGCGGAAGTCGGTCAGCAGATCTGCGTGCGCGGTCCGATCGGAAACGGATTCCCCGTTGACACAAAGCTCAAGGGGAAGGATATCCTCGTCATCGCGGGAGGAATCGGTATCGCTCCGGTTCATTCCGTCGTGAACTACATGATGGACCACCGTGCCGATTACGGAAAAATTCAGGTCATCTACGGCTCACGCTCAATGGCAGACCTGGTCCGCCTTGAGGAGATGCAGGACGTGTGGATGAAGCAGCCCAACTGTTCGATCGACCTGACGATTGACCGGGCAGAAGACGGCTGGAACGGCCATGTCGGCTTCGTTCCGCCCTACGTAACGGAGCTGAACCCCGACCCGAGCATGACCGTCATCATGTGCGGACCGCCCATCCTGATTCACCTGTCGCTCGACGCACTCAAGAAGCTCGGCTTCAAGGACGAGCAGGTCTTTACCACGATGGAAATGCGCATGAAGTGCGGCATCGGAAAGTGCGGCCGCTGCAACATCGGCGACAAGTTCGTCTGCAAGGACGGGCCGGTATTCAGTTTTGACCAGCTCGGAGAACTTCCACCAGAGTATTAATAGGAGAATACAATATGGCAGAGAAAGAAATGGCAACCATCTATATTTTTGGGAAAAAATATGATGTACCCGCTGAATTGACAATAATGAATGCGATGGAATATGCCGGCTACCAGCTCAAGCGCGGCTGCGGCTGCAGGAACGGTTTCTGCGGAGCATGCGCTACCATTTACCGGATTAAGGGCGACAACCAGCTCCAGACATGCCTGGCTTGCTCCAAGAAGGTCGAGAACAACATGTACATCGCAACCCTCCCCTTCTTCCCGCTTGTCAAGCAGGTGTACGACATAGAAAAGATTAAGCCCGAGCAGCAGGTGATGATGCAGCTGTACCCGGAGATCTACGCCTGCGTGGGCTGCAATGCCTGTACGCGCGCCTGCCCCCAGGAACTGAACACGATGCAGTACATCGCCTATGCCCAGCGGGGAGACTTCGCCAAGTGTGCGGACCTCTCCTTTGACTGCGTCATGTGCGGCTGCTGTTCATCGCGCTGCCCGGCAGGAATCAGCCACCCGCAGGTCGCGGAGCTTGCCCGCCGCCTGAACGGAAAGTACCTGCAGCCGGCAACCCAGCACCTGATCGACCGCGTCAAGGAGATTGACGAAGGCAAGTGCGAAGAAGCCATCAGGAAGTTCGTCGAGATGTCTACCGGCGACAAGGCGCAGATTAAGAACCTTTATAACAACCGCGACATTGAAAAATAAGGAGGCGGATGAATGTACGGAAATTACTTGGACGACGCAGCAAAGATTGTTGCTGAAAAACGCGCAGAAAACCTCAAGTTCGAGCATGCCCGCCTCACGGCGGACGAGAAGGATCAGCTGCTGAAGGAATACCACCCGGACCGCATCGCCTCTCAGTTCGTTGAGCTGAAGATCGGCCCCAACAAGGGACAGAAGGCTCCGATTGAGCTTGCCGAGATGCTGCAGGCAAAGCCCCGCCTTGAGCCGTCACAGGTTGACCTGAACAAGGTCAACTACGAGACTGATGTCCTCGTCATCGGCGGCGGCGGTGCCGGAACCTCGGCCGCAATCATGGCAAGCGAGGCGGGCGCAAAAGTCCTCCTCGTGACCAAGCTCCGCGTCGGCGATGCAAACACGATGATGGCAGAAGGCGGCATTCAGGCAGCAGACAAGCCCAATGATTCACCGGCCCAGCACTACCTGGACGCATTCGGCGGCGGTCACTTTGACGGTAAGCCCGAGCTGGTCTACACGCTCGTCAACAAGGCTCCCTCCGTCATCAAGTGGCTCAATGACCTCGGCGTCGAGTTTGACAAGGAAGCCGACGGTACCATGGTGACCACCCACGGCGGCGGAACCTCCCGCAAGAGAATGCACGCCTGCAAGGACTATTCCGGTGCCGAAATCATGCGGACCCTCCGCGACGAGACCTTTAACCGCGAAGACAAGATTACGGTCGTGGACTTCACCGCCGCAATCGAAATCATCAAGAACGACAAGGGCGAGGCCGCCGGTGCCGTCCTGATGAACATAGAGACCGGCGAGATCCGTATCGCAAAGGCGAAGGTCGTCATCATCGCAACCGGTGGAGCAGGCCGCATGCACTATCAGGGCTTCCCCACCTCCAACCACTACGGTGCAACGGCAGACGGTCTTGTGCTCGCCTACCGCGCAGGTGCAAAGCTGCTCTATCAGGATTCACTGCAGTACCACCCGACCGGAGCGGCCTACCCCACCCAGATTCTGGGCAAGCTCGTCACCGAGAAGGTCCGTTCACTCGGCGCAAAGCTGATCAACAAGGACGGTGAGGTCTACATCCACCCGCTCGAAACGCGCGACGTCAACGCCTCCGGCATTATCCGCGAGGTCAAGAACGGCCGCGGCGTCAAGAACGAGGTGCAGGACGCCGTATGGCTTGACACCCCGATGATCGAGATGATTCACGGCGAGGGAACGATCCTCAAGAGCATCCCCGCCATGTACAAGATGTTCATCAAGTACGGCATCGATATCCGCAAGGAGCCGATCCTCGTCTATCCGACCCTGCACTACCAGAACGGCGGTGTTGAAATTGACAAGACCTGCCACTCCAACGTGCCGAACCTGCTCGTTGCAGGAGAGGCATCCGGCGGCGTACACGGCACGAACCGCCTGATGGGCAACTCAC
>CAMJZA010000084.1 GCA_946410085.1 uncultured Treponema sp.
CTGAACAACAAAATAAACACCAACCTCGAACAGCAAGCCGGGGCCCTCTTCAAAAACTGGTTTGTAGACTTCGAACCATTTGGCGGCAAAATGCCAGAGGGGTGGAAAATTGGAAAATTGTCGGATTATTGTAATTTTCAAGAAGGTTATGTAAACCCTGCTCAAACACATAATGAGTATTTCGATGGTGATGTAAAATGGTTACGTGCAGTTGATATCAATGAATCATTTATTATCAATACATCAAGAACACTTACAAAATGCGGATTTGAAAGTGCTGGAAAAAGTGCAGTTTTATTCAAGCCAGGATCAATCGCAATAAGCAAATCTGGTACAGTTGGAAGATTAGGAATTATTTCTGATTTTATGTGTGGAAACAGAGCTGTAATCGGAATAGAAATAAAAGAACAACAGAATCTTTCATTTATCCATCAATATCTAAAATCAAGGCAAGCAGAATTCCCAGATATGGCAGTTGGAAGTGTTCAGAAAAATTTATATGTATCGATTCTTGAGAATTTAGATATCATTATTCCATCAAAAGAAGTTCTAGGAAAGTATGCGAAAATCTGTATACCGTTATATAACCAGATTAAAACAAATTGCCTGGAAAATAATAATTTATGCTCTATTCGAGATACTTTGTTGCCAAGGTTGATGAATGGGGAAATAAGTGTTTGTTAGAGTACATATAATGTTTTTACCGTAGAGGAGGAGTTCAAAAATGTCAAAGAAACAAGTATTAAGAAAGTTTAATAATCTATACCGAAAATGTTTTAATTGTTATGAGAAAATGAATCTGGATAGTATTGAAAAGCAAGAAAAAACTGCAATTTATGAAAAGATTGATTTGATAAAAGAAATATTCAAAAAGGATGAGACAAACCAACGAGTTTTTGAATTGTTAAATCGAAATAATGTCCTTTCTCAGGTAAGAGATGTTTTGGAGTCTAATGGTGTTTCTGTAGAATTAGAGAATCTACTTTCGCAAGCAAACATTTCTTCGTTGCAAAACTTCTTTGAAGAAAGAATTAAAACTGTAGAAGAACTTGACGAAATAAATAATGAAATTAATCAGCTTCTACAAATTAAAGCAAATACAATAAAACAGACTGAGCTAACTATTCGAGAAGAAGAACTGAAGCTTAAGGAACAGGATTTCTATAATCGAAAACGACTAACAAAAAGTAATCAGCATATTTTTGCAAAAATCGTTGTTAGTGTAATTGTCGGTTTTGTAATAATTTTCTTCTCCGTTCTTATTCCTTCTATAAAAAAAAGAATCGAATACAACCCATATGCGATTGAAATGGAAAAAGAATCAGCAAAGAATAGTCTCTATGTAGATATAAACTCAAGTGATAAGTCTAATAACGAGAATAGAGATAGGTAAATATGAAAAAATTGTTAAAAGATAAACCTGTAGAAAAGAAATCTGATGATATTCTCGGTTATTATTCATTTGCCGAGCAAATAGTAAATGTGTTAAAACTTCTTCCAGAAGATGATTCATTTAATTTTGCTTTATGTGGAGAATGGGGAAGTGGAAAAACTTCTATATTAAATTTAACAAAAGAAATTGTTGAGAAAGAAAATGTATATAGAATAATTCAATTCAACCCATGGAATATAACAAAGAAAAACAACCTTATATTTGAATTTCTTGAGTTATTAAAAAATATAATCTACGAGGAATCATCTAGCAATAAAATTAGAACTGCGATCGAAAAATATTCAAGAATTCTGTACGGTAGTTTTCCAACAGATGGAATTCTACTTTTAATACTGGATGAAATATTAAAAATTTTTACTTTAGGTCTTCTCAAAGAGAAGAATACCGTTTCTGAACAAAAAAATCTTTTGATTGACTATCTAAACAATAAATATGAAGGGAAACCTATACTTGTAATTATCGATGACTTGGATAGACTCACAAATAGTGAAATGTGTAAAGTTTTACAATTAATTAGAGAAATAGCAGATTTTCCACATATTGTTTATCTTGTAGCCTTTGACAAGGCGCAACTTGTTAATGCAATACAATTAGAATTGAAACCAAAAGATTCTTCCGAATACTTGAAAAAGTTTTTCCAGTTAGAATGGAATATTCCTAAACACTCAAGTTCTGATATAAAAAATTATATTGTCTCCAAGATGGAACAATATGATGAGCTAAAGGTGTGGTTGTCATCAGAGGAGAAAGAATATTTCTCATATTTATATGAGAATTGGATTTCAGGAATGGTCTCAAATATTAGAGATGTTATATTAACATTTAATTCATTTTATCAGAAGTTTTGTATCTTAAAAAATTATGTAAATATTATTGACCTCTGCTCTGTTACGTTTATTGAATTGCAATGGCCAGAATTGTACTCGTACATACGGAAAAACAAACGATTGCTTCTTTCTGGTTCTGGAGTACCAGGGGCTTCTGTCATTGAACGTTCTATAGGCAACAGAACACAATCTGACTATAGCAAGGAAAGAGAAGATTTCTTGGTTAAAACATTTTTGCAATCAAATGTTGATAATAGTAAAATACAGTTCGCAAAGAAAATATTATCTACATTATTTCCGTTTTTCTCAGAGGTGTTCGAAATTTATACAACTCGTAATGAGTATCAACAATCAGCATTAAAAAATCGATTGTTATGTTCAGAGGTGTGTTTTGATGCCTTTTTCTCACAAAATATTTGTAATATAGCTACAATCGCACCTGGAGAAGTTAAGCGAATTCTAGAATCAAATAATAGTAATTCTATAACAAGTTTTCTTTCAAGTAACTTGACAAACTTAAAAGTGCTCAAGAATATCGCAATAGAGATTTCCCAAGTGTTAAAACAAATGAATGACACCAATACTTTGTATACAATTTTTTGTGCGTTTTGTATGTTTGGACAGGATGTGCAAGGTCCGATTGAAGATGGGTCATTATTCCCAGAAAGCATAAGAGGTCTTGTGTACGAGCTTGTATGTCATCTGTTTAATAAATTGCAAAAAAGTGAGATTTATAACTTTATGCATAAGTTTCTGGTTGAAGATAAGCATCTTGTTGAAAGTTATAAATTTATTAGCTTCTTTTTCCAGATGCAAGGAAGTAATTATAAGAAAAAACAAGAGCCTGAACCTGAATCTTTATACTTTACATATGACAATTTTTTTAGCATAATTAATGCCGTCATAGACGAATTAAACAAAAATTGTGCTGATGTAGAACTATTTGATGAATCATTGGAAAATATCGTCTTTACTTTCTATATGAAGTATTCTCCTGAATCATTGGATAAATTCTATACTTCTCAATTACAAAAGGCTGAAAGTTTAATCCAGCTTTGTATTATGGCATATTCAGCTGTGGTTCAAACAAATTATGAATCTGTCAATAAAATGTTTGAGGATGTTTATAATTTTTGTAGCTTAAAAGGCAAAGGTGAATTAATTGCAGATTATATTAATGAAGGAAAATATACAAAACTAAAAGAAATAAATCAGATAAAATTAGCTAAGGTTGTTGATGTGCTACAGATTAAATCGTTACAAAACGAAAAAACTTTAAATTCAGAATATTGGAATGAAATGAAACGATTAAGTGAAAACAATAATTTTAGATAATATGATAGGCTTTGCAGACGATGCTTGAGCCCACAGAAGGGGGATCGGGAAACGCCACAGACGGTTGTAGGGGAGGGGAATGGTCCCTCCCCACCTTTTCACAGTATCTCATACTTCCTAATCTGTTCTGAATAGTCCGCCCAGTTGAGATGTTTTTCTTTTTGAAGGCGGCCTATCAGGATAGATGGCAGGATATTCTGGCTTTCTGAGAAAGAATTGATTGAACGCAGGGTAAAATCATTTGCCTTAATAAAGCTCTGATATGCTGCTTTGTCTATCAAAGTATTCTGGGCAAAAAGGTCAGCCTTTGTTTCTTTTGCATTTTCTACTGACTCAAAGTCTATGAATTTCTGTTTTGAGTCACCATTGATAAAATGAGCGATTTCATGGAATAAGGTAAACCAGAAAATATCCGCGCGTTTTTGACGGAACGTGAGGCTTATGATTGTTTTCCCTTCCTGATTCGTTTTTATAAAGCCTTGTACAGGTGCACCCTTAAATGACGGTGCAATTACAAATGCAATTCCGCATGAAGAAAAGCTTTCCTGAAGCTTCGGGATGAATTCTTCCTGTGGCAATACAGATAATGCCTTTATTTGGGGGCAAATTTTCAAGAGTCTGGCTGTCTGGTCTTCATAAGAAAGATTTTCTGTTTCAATTTTTTCTGCCAGGGATTCACATATTCTTTGCCATGCGAATAAAACACAAGGCTCACAATTTTGTGTTGTCTGAGCTCTGAAAGCCCCAGAGGAAACGAGGGACGGTATGCACGTCAAGTTGCTTACATTAAGATATTTTCGTAATTCAAGAATATTCTGTTCAGTCTGCTTGATTTCCGGAACAAAAGATTTCTCCACGATGAAACAGAACGCTTCTTTCATTGATTTGAAAGTGTTGATTTCTTCCTGTGAAATTGAATGAAGCTCATCAAAGTCAAAAATTTCTTTGTCATATTGATTCTGCAAATTCATCCAAAAATCCGCATCTATATTCAATGCATACTCGAGTTTTTTTGCAAAATTTACGGAAATATTTCTCTCGCCGCTAAGAATCGTGCTTATGTGCTTCGGGGTTACGCCTGTGCGCAAAGCAAGTTCAAGCTGAGACATGTTTCTTTCTTCGAGGACCTCTTTTAATGTTTCGCCGGGATGAATAATCATTTCACGAGACAAGCCACTCATTTTTTCCTCCATGATAATCCACGATTCCAATAATCATCGCCTTTTCACAGATTCTTAGAGCTTCGGACGATAAATCTGGTGGAACTGGCTGAATTATGAGCCGTGTATGTGCATCTAAATCCACACCATAGTAACTGGACAAATTACCCTTAAGGCTGTGTGGCTTCCCAATGTTGAAGTTCAAATACTTTTGAAATGTCGCTGCGGCTTTTATCTGGCTGATTCTTTTCTTCGCAGTTTTCGTAAGCATTGAACCTATTTTCTTCTGAAGTAAATTTCGGGAGTTGGCGATATCGCATAAATCCGAGAAGTATTCCTGTACTGATTCATTTGCGTATTGCACTTCCATTAAAATTACCTATTAGGTAATTTTAATGGAAGTGCAGATGATTGTCAAGAACAAATTACCTGTTTGGTAACTAAAATCTTTTCGGTATATCGAAAAAGCCGGCAAGTTTCCCTTACTTTTCTCGCCATACCGAACAAAATCGCCAAAAATCGATTTTAGTTCGTTTCAACCGTACAAGTCATGCTCTGCGAAATGGGTTTTGTTATAAATCAAGTGCAAAATCTCGCAAATCGTGATAAACTGTATGTAATTGCATGCGAGGAAAGGATATGTCATCTTATAACGAAAGTGCCTATGAGAATGCCCTGATTGAACTGTTCGTGAACATGGGCTGGCAGCACGTGTACGGGCCGGACGTTGAGCGCGACTTGCATTCCCCGCTGTATGATTCCGTCCTGGAAGAGTCGCTCCGCCGCCTGAACCCGGATGCCCCGGCACAGGCCCTTTCCGAAGCGCTGCTCAAGCTCCGCCACTTTGAGAACGCCGAGCTGGTGAAAAAGAACGCGCTCTTCATGGACTACCTGCAGAACGGGATTGAGGTCAGCTACAGCGCGGACGGCAAGGCAAAATCCGCCATCATCTACATTGCCGATTATGAGAACGCGGGGAAAGGCGGCGACAGGAACTCCTACATCATCGCCAACCAGTGGACCTTCATGGAAAACTCCACCAAGAGGCCGGACATCCTGCTGTTCCTGAACGGGCTCCCGGTCTGCCTCTTTGAGCTGAAGTCCCCGAGCCGGGAGCAGACGGACGCAAGCGAGGCATACACGCAGATCCGCAACTACATGCAGGAAATCCCCGGCATGTTCATCTACAACTGCATCTGCGTCATGTCCGACCAGCTGGTGAGCAAGGCGGGGACCATCACGAGCGGCGAGGACCGCTTCATGGAGTGGAAGACGAAAGACGGGAATATGGAATCCAAAACCCTCGCGGACTTCACGACTTTCTTTGAGGGCATCTTCCAGAAAGAACGGCTCCTGGACATCATCAGGAACTTCATCTGCTTCAACAATGACGGCGTGAGCAGCTATAAGATTCTTGCGGGCTACCACCAGTATTTTGCCGTCCGCAAGGCCGTCGAGCGCACCAAGCTTGCCGTAAGCGGTGACGGCAAAATCGGCGTGTTCTGGCATACGCAGGGCTCGGGCAAGTCCCTTTCCATGGTGTTCTACGCCCACCTCCTGCAGCAGGCGCTTGACGCCCCGACCATCGTCGTCATCACGGACCGCAACGACTTGGACAACCAGCTCTACGGCCAGTTCAGCAACTGCAAGGACTTCCTGCGGCAGGAACCCGTTCAGGCAGAGAGCCGGGCGCACCTCAAGACGCTCCTTGAAGGCCGCAAGGCGAACGGCATCATCTTTACGACCATGCAGAAGTTCGAGGATGAGCCCGGAAAGGCAGAGAAGGCGTTGAGCGACAGGCGGAACATCATCGTCATGGCGGACGAGGCGCACCGCGGCCAGTACGGCCTGAGCGAGAAAATCAAAACCTCCCGCGACGGGAACGGCAACCTGATTGCCCGCCGCACGGTCGGCACGGCACGGATTATCCGCGACTCCCTTCCCAACGCAAGCTACATCGGTTTTACCGGGACGCCGATTTCACGCGAGGACCGCAGCACCATCGAGGTCTTCGGCGACTACATCGACGTTTACGATATGACGCAGGCCGTCCTGGACGGCGCGACCCGCCCGGTGTACTACGAGAGCCGGGTCATCAAACTGAAGCTCGACGATGCGGTCCTTGCCCGGATTGATGCCGAATACGACCTGCTCGCGCAGAACGCGGACGAGGAAGTCATCGAAAAGAGCAAGCGCGAGCTTGGCAAGATGGAGGAAATCCTCGGGGCCGAGAAAACAATCAATTCCCTTGTGGACGACATCCTGAAGCACTACGAGGAAGAGAGGCAGTACCTGTACACCGGCAAGGCGATGATCGTCGCGTACAGCCGCGCCATCGCAATGAAGATTTTTAACCGCATCCTTGAGCTGCGGCCCCGGTGGGCGGGTACGGCCACGACGGTTACGATCAACAACAGGCAGATTGCTGTTCCCGGCGACGATGCCCGCGTTGCCGTCGTCATGACGGAAAGCAACAAGGATCCGGAGGAATGGCGGGCCATCATCGGAAACAAGACCCACAGGCAGGAGCTGGCGGCACGGTTCAAGGACAACGGCAGCCCGCTCAAAATCGCGATCGTCGTCGACATGTGGCTCACCGGTTTTGACGTGCCGTCCCTCGCGACGATGTACGTGTACAAGCCGATGGAAAGCTATAACCTCATGCAGGCGATTGCCCGCGTGAACCGGGTTTTCAAGGACAAGGAGGGCGGCCTTGTCGTGGATTACGTCGGCATTGCCAGCGCGCTCAAGCAGGCCATGAACGACTACACCGTGCGCGACCGCGAGAACTACGGCGAGATGGATGTCGCAAAACGCGCATATCCCAAGTTCCAGGAGAAGCTCGAAGTCTGCCGGAACCTCTTCTTTGGCTGTGACTATTCGGCTTTTTACGATGGAACTGCCTTGCAGCGCGGCATGACAATCTCCGGGGCAGTAAACTTCATCATGGCCCCCGACAAGGAAGCGCAGAAGCAGACGTTCATAAAGGAAGCCCTCATGCTCAGGCAGTCGCTCTCGCTCTGCTCGTCGATGGTCAAGGAGCAGATGCGGATGGAAGCGGCATTCTTCGAGTCCGTCCGCGTCCTTGTCATGCGCCTGATGTACAATGCGGGCGGCAAGAAATTCTCGCTCAAGGAAATCAATGACAGGATAAACGAACTCCTCAAGCAGTCCGTAAAATCCGAGGGCGTGATAAACCTCTTCAGCGACGTGGGCGAGGAGTTCAATCTCTTTGACCCCAAGTTCCTTGCCGACGTTGCCGGGATGAAGAACAAGAACCTTGCCGTGGAAATGCTCAGGAAGCTCATCGACGAGCAGGTAAAGGTGTACAAGCGGACGAACCTCGTGAAATCAGAAAAGTTCAGCGTGCTGGTCCAGCAGGCCCTGAACCGCTACCTGAACGGCATGCTCACGAACGAGGAGGTCATTCAGGAAATGCTCCGCCTTGCAAAGGAGATGGCTGCCGCCAGCGCGGAAGGCAACAAGCTGGGCCTGAGCGATGAGGAGCTTGCCTTCTATGATGCGCTCACGAAACCAGACGCGGTAAAAGACTTTTATTCCAACGAGGAGCTTGTCGCCCTCACCAGGGAACTGACGGAAACCCTCCGCAGGAACAAGACGATTGACTGGCAGAAGAAGGAATCTGCCCGTGCCAGGATGCGCATGATTGTCAAGAAGCTTCTGAAGAAGTACAAATACCCGCCGGAAGGGCAGGAAGACGCGCTCAAGACCGTAATCAGCCAGTGCGAGATGTGGACCGATGCGGCGGATGGCTTCATGGAACTTCCGCCGCAAGATGCAGGCTATGTGATTGACGGGGATGCCGGCCTGCGGTACGTCGCGCAGGAAAGCCCGGCATACGGCAGCTAGGCCGCGCCCCCCCCCGGCTTCCGCCTTCCGTCAGCCCGCTCACGCCATTCTGAGGCAGCTGTCGTCCACATCGGCGACGGTCCGGAAGCCCGTGCAGCTCATGATGAAGCGCAGCTCCGACTGTACGCCGAAGATGAACTTCATCACGCCGTCAACGCCTTCCTTTTCAAGCGAAGGCAGCATGGACCTGCCCACGGCGGCCGCGTCGGCACCGAGGGCAAGCGCCTTGTACACGTCCGCCCCGCTCGCAATGCCGCAGTCCACGATGATCTGTACGCCCGTCCCTTTCAGGGCTGCCCTGATTTCCGGCAGGACCATCAGCGGCGGAACCGCAGAGGGCAGCCTGCCGTGGTGGTGGCTCACGATGATCGCTTTCGCCCCGACGGCCGCGCATTTAACCGCATCTTCCACGCTGAGCACCCCCTTCACGAAAAAGGGCAGGGATGTGGACTCCACGTAGGAGCGGAGCATGTCGGACGTCTGCACGGCCATCTGCTCGCCGATGACGACATCCAGCCCCTCCGGCCCGAAGATGTGGTCTATATCCATGCCGATTCCGAACGCGCCTGCGTCCTCGGCATACTTCATCTGGTCGCGAACCTTGCCGTTATCCGCATAGGGCTTCACGATGCGCACCGTCTTAGCTCCGGTCTTTACGATACGGGCAAACAGGTCGTTTTCCATCATACCCACGAAGTTCAGGATGTTCAGCTTCGCCGCTGCGGCCGAATACTCTTCCAGCCCCGTCAGCCCGCGCCCCGCAAAGCGGTCCAGGTGGGAGAACGCCGGGGTCATCACCGGCATGTCGAACTTTGTGCCGAGGAAGTCAATCCCCGTGTCCGCAACGACAGAATCGATGAGCCGCTCCTGTATCAGGATGCCGTCCATGTAGCGGGCGGTGATGACATTCGCGTCCGAGTTCCTATTGTATTCCATGCAGTTCCTCCTTCAGGTAGCCCATATAGCTGATGTATTCCTCGTCAGTATGCAGGTGTTCCAGTATCACCGGCATGTCCTTGTCCAGCGCACTCATCCGGGAGGCATAGTGGCGGAGGGGGAACTCACCCTTCCCCGGCCCGCACTCTTCCAGCTGCAGGGTGTATTCCTGCTTTAAGTGCACGTCCTTGATGTGGCAGCTGCGGATCCTCTTTCCCAGAAGCTCCGCGCACTCGTCTATGAATTCCTCCGCATGGAAATAGCGGTCGGCACTGTTCATCATGTTCACGGCATCCATGTGCACGGCAAAGCGCTCGCGGTCAACTTCTTCGATGAGACGCATGTAGTCTTTCGGTCCCGTCGGGATCATCCAGGGCATCGGTTCCAGCGTAAAATAGGTGTTCTTTACGTCCGCCCGGTCGATTATCTCCCGGACCATCCGCACCGTTTCGCTCCAGGCCTCTTTCGTAAAGTTCGACCGGTAGCCGCCGTCCCAGCGCGGACCGAACGCTCCCGCCACGTTCACGGCACAGCGTGCCCCCAGATAGTCTGCAAGCCTCAGCTGGGCAACACAGTAGTCCCTGATTTTTGCCCGTTCCTCAGGATCCTGCGCAAGGGCATTCCGCCAGATGCCGACCTCGGCTATCAGGAGGTCGTGCGAGTCTGCAGCCCGCTTGTATTCGTCGATTGTATCCTGCGGGGCAGCGCTGTCAAGCGGAAAAACCACAGCCCTGCAGCCAAGGGC
The DNA here is from genome assembly GCA_946410085.1 of uncultured Treponema sp. Taxonomy (GTDB): domain Bacteria; phylum Spirochaetota; class Spirochaetia; order Treponematales; family Treponemataceae; genus Treponema_D. The sequence goes on from CAMJZA010000084.1 coordinate 10,327, forward strand.
AGCCTGCCGGTCCGCCCATTCTTCCGCCGTCCCGTGGGCAAGCGGTGCTGATGTTCCTAACCTCATACTGTCATGATAAAGCAGGATATTTGAAAAAAATAGGCGATTTTTATTGAAAACTGCCCGTTTTTTGTTATCATAGGAAGAAAGGGGAAGCTGTTTCAACAGTCCCCGGCAGCTTTACAGCCACGGCGTCTTTGAAACAGGCACGGGATGAGGAATGGACATGGAAAAAGAGATCGTCAACTACCCGCACGTACAGGGAATTGCATTCACCGATTCGGAGATACCCGAAAGCTTCCCCGCCCACTGGCATAATGCGGCGGAATTTACCCTTATCCGTCAGAACGGCTGCCGCTACAAGATAGGAGACAAAACTTTTGCCCCCCGGCCCGGTGACATCCTGCTCGTCTGGCCACGGGAGCTGCACACCATCGTGCATGTTCCCCGGGGCGGCAGCGCCTTCATCCAGTTTTCCGCCCGCCTTATGGAAAACAACGCCGACCTGACCGCAGCCGCCCGCTTTCTGACCGACTGCCACCTGATTCCGGTTCAGAAGGAACCGGAACTCGCAGGAAAAATAGCAGGCCTGCTCTACGAAATCCGCGACCGGCACAACGAAAAACAGCTGTTCGCAGAGACCCGCTGCAAGATGCTTGTCTACGAGATGCTCGTCCTTATCGGCGAGTACGTCATGCGGGAACACCGGGAACAGATTGGCAGCGGGCGTTTTTCCGACAGGGCATGGGAATATATCCAGACTGCATGCAGTTACATCGCAGAACATTCCGCCGAAAGCATTACCCAGGCGGAAGTGGCAGGGAAAACAGGAGTCAGCCCCTATTACTTCTCAAAAATCTTCAATGAATATACCAAGACCTCGTTCCCGACCTACCTTGCCGGCATCCGCGTCCAGAACGCAATAAACCTGCTCGCCGACGGCAGCAGGTCCATAACCGACTGCGCATATGCGGCAGGTTTCCAGTCCACGACGAGCTTCAACAAGCTCTTCCACGAACTCACCGGCTGCAGCCCCCGCGAATACCGGAAACTGCAGCGGCAGCGGGGCTAGCAGCGGCCCGGTACCAGGCCCTGCCGCATCCCTTCAGGACAGCCCGGCCTCCCGCATACAGGACAGCCGGGCAGTACCGCCCCGAAACAAAAGGGGGTGCCGGGAAGCCGCCGCCTCCTGACACCCCGTCAGACTCGCTCAGAATCCTTCTGTAATTATGTTCACTCCGTTACTTTGACTTTATCTTCCAGATCTTGCCCTGGCTGCGGCCGAAGATTTCGTCCTGGTACATGCACTCCGCCGTCGCCGACGGGGTTTCGTACTCGCCCGAGCGGACAGCACGGAAGAGGAAGTCCACCTGCTGGAAGCCGATGGGGAAGTAGTCCCAGAAATACTGCACCTCGCAGTCGTAAATGCCCTGGTAGCTCAGTCCCCAGTTGTAATCGTCATCCCGGTAGTCATACTCGTCATAGCCGTAGCCGTACTCGTAGTAGTCCTCTTCGTCATCCCCCGCCGGCGGCTCCTCATGGTAGGAACCAGTCGTAACGAAGGCGGCGTTCATGATTTCGCTTCCGGCAGGAACCGGCACGCGCACGGCGACATACTCGCGGTCTCTGGTCGTAGAGATATACACCTTCTCGCGGTAGGTCCTGCCCGCTTCAAGCTCATCGCCGGAAACCAGCTCGCCGGTCTTTACGTCGTAAATTTCGCTGAAGATACAGATGCCCTCATCGCGCGCATACTGCTTTGCGGCAGGCAGGGCATACTTCATGCTCGCCGTGTAGAAGAGGGTTCCCGTACCGTCCTTCTCGAAGGTCAGCGGCAGCTCCTCGCCCTTCTTGAACTTTGCCAGGGCATCCTTGTCCAGCGTCGTGTCAACGGCCTCTGCGGCAACGCCCTTGAAGCTGCCGGAAGCAATCTTTTCCCTGTTCAGCAGCGCCTGCGCCGTAAAGTTCAGGTCCTCGAGCTTGTTGCTCTGGATGTACTCACGAACGGCTATGAGGACGCGCGAAGTCGCCGCCGTCGACGTCCAGTACCCCCTGCCCGCCTTCTGCAGTTCCAGAAGCTCATAGACGAGATTCTGGTTCAGCGAGTTCGCAGGATCAAGCGTTGTGTACAGCTGGAGGGCAAGCGCAAACTTTTCAGACCTGTCGCTGAAGAAACACCAGTTCCCGCCTTCCCAGCCGTGGCTGAACGACGCGCCCCTCGTGGTCAGGCTGATGTTGCTGCGGAGCG
>CAMJZA010000085.1 GCA_946410085.1 uncultured Treponema sp.
CCGATGATACTCCTTACGGGGGAAAGTAGGTGGCTGCCGGCTTTTTTTGTTTAAAATCTGCAGATAGGGAAAAAAGAAGTGCCCGGGGTGACGCAGTCTCAGGCGCTTTTTTTAACGGCCAGTCCGGGCGTCTTGGACGGCCTGCCCGGATGAAATGCAGCCTGTGCCGCGGCGCGCGCTGCTGCTCTTTAGGTGAGATGGGTTAAAACGAAACTATTTCCTTAAATACATCGATGGCAAACTGATCGGTCATGCCGCTGATGTACTCAATGACGCATTTTTCCCAGCTGGCCCTGTCATGGATGTTGAAGACGTCTTCCGTCTTGTAGTGGAGGATTTCTTTCTTCTGTTTGTCATAGCCGGTGTATTTGATGATCCAGTCGCAGAAGGTTGCGGAAAGCTTCGGCACATAGCGGAGGTATTTTTCCAGGTTGCCGTTTTCCGCATAGACCTGTGCTTTCATGAGCACGCGGTAGATGCAGCCGAGCACTTCTTCCGCATACTTCTGGAATTCCTGCAGCCGCCAGTGCTTGTATATATTTGCGTTGCTGAATTGCTTGAGGGCCTTGAGGAATTTGAAATAGGGTGCCGAAAGACAGAGTCCGATTTCCGGGGTGGACTGATTGCAGAGGTCCGTTACCATGTCATTTATGAGGACGGTCGTGTTGACGGCCCTTCCCGAGCGGGTGCCGGATCCATTCCCTGCCGCCGAAGGGTAGCCGAGCGTGCTTGCAACGATTTCCCGCAGCTGCCGGTAACTGCCCATGTCCAGTATGTGGTAAGCCCGTGCGTCTTCAATGTCACGCCCCAGAAAGGCAATTTTGTCGCTGATTTTGACGACGCAGGCTTCCCATGTGTAGGGGGCGGTCTGCCCCGGCTGTTTAATGTCGTAGAGCTTGCATGCCGTTTCCCGCGGCTTTAAGCCCTGTTCGTCTACTTCCCCGCAGTGGCAGATCAAGCCGTCCCGGACGGCATAGGTCAGGTTCAGGGGTTGTTCCAGGGAGTTGGGATCCTGCAGGGTTTCAATGTAGTCCGCGAAAAAGAGAGAATTGCGCTCATGCCAGAATTTCCGGGGAGCGCTGACATCGCTGACGTGACACATGAGCGCATTCAGGATCTCTTCGCCTGCATGTCCGAAAGGGGCGTGCCCGATGTCATGCCCGATGGCAATTGCCTGTGTCAAATCGACATTGAGTCCGAGGTACTTTGCAATCATCGTGCTGACCGATGCAACGTGGCCGACGTGTTCCATCCTCGTGCAGACGTGGTCGTTGCGGGGGGCAAAAAAGACCTGGGTTTTGTGTTTGAGCCGCCGGTAGGCAGTACAGTGGAGCAGGCGGGTAAAATCACGCTCAAATTCTCCCCGGATCTGCCCGCCGTGTTCGTAGAGCCTGTGTTCCCGGCTGATTGCCTGCTCCCATTTGGGGCAGCCTTCCTGTATCGCTTCGGCAGAAAATGACAGGTGCATGAAAAACGTCCGGAAAATCCTCAGATCATTGAGGCGAGCTGCTTTTCATAGGAGCGCTCGTAGATGTCTCCGATGCAGGCCGAAAAAGATTCGATGATGTCAGGATTGAAGGCGCCGCATTCACCGTTTATAATCATTTCCCTTGTCTTTTCAAAGGTGAACGCCGGTTTGTAGACCCGCTTGCAGATCAGGGCATCAAATACGTCGGCAATGGCGACAACCTGCGCCTCGATGGGAATTTCCATACCGCTGAGGCGGTCCGGGTATCCCCGTCCGTCCCAGCGTTCGTGATGGTAGCGGCAGATGTTGTAGCTGTACGTATAGAGGGCAGAATCCTTGAAACGGGGGATGGAGTCAATCAGCTTGCAGCCGGCAATCGTGTGCGTTTTCATGATGCTGAACTCCTCATCGGTCAGCCGGCCCGCGCTTTCCGGCTTGTGCAGGATCCGGTCGGGAATGGCAATCTTGCCGATGTCGTGCAGGGGCGTTACTTGGGCAATCTGCCGGATTTTAAGTTCGGTCAGCATGTACTTGGGATACTTGATGGCGATGTACTTGCAGATGGCTTCCGTAGCCTGCTTCATCCGCTCGCAGTGGTTGCCGGATTCCACATCCCTGCTTTCCAGCGCCTGTCCGAGCGTGGAGATAATGTTCCACTGATTCTCCTTGAGTTCATGCTCCTGGACGGAAATGGTCATCATCTGCTGGTTAAAGAATGTTTCCAGCTGATTGCGGTTGTTGTACAGTTCGATGAACCTGCCCAGCTTCTGCTTTATGACTTCAAAGGAACAGGGCTGCCTGATGAGGTCGAATATTCCCGTGTCGAAGGCCCTGCTGACGAAGACCGGATCCGTGCTTTCCGTGAGTACCAGTGAAGGAATCTTACGGAAAAGGTCGTAATTGTTGAACTGCCGGAGGGTCCCGAGCGTCTCTTCATCGAGCGGCCTGTCGATGACGATAGCTGACAGTGCGTCCGCATTCAGCAGAGCTGTCTTTAATGCCTGTTTTGAGTTTGTTGTCTTTATCAGCTCAAAAAAGATATCAAACTTTTCAACAAAACTGGAATCACTGCTGCTGTAGAGGAACAGTATCTTCGGCTTGAATATTGCCATATATCCAGTATAAAGCACTTTTTGATTATTTACAAGCATACTTTTTCGGTCTATGCTGTGAAGCTGTGGAAAGGAGGGGCGGACATGTCTGATAAAAATCTGCTGCGCAGGGAAATGAAACTGCTGCGGGAATCGCTGAGCGAAGAAGAACGGGCCTTTGCCTCCCATAAAGCCTGCGTGTGCCTCATAAAATCGGAGCTCTTTTTGTCTGCCGATATCGTTCTTTCCTATATGGCGGCAGGGGCGGAGGCAGATCCCTTCCGCCTTTCAGCGGCAGCCCTGACGGCCTTCAAGATGCTTGCCTTTCCGACCTGTGCGAAGAAGGGGCCTGCGATGGATTTTTATGTTGTCCACGGGGCGGAGGATGAGCAGTCCTTCCTGGCTCAGTTTTCGAGGAATGCCTTCGGGATACTGGAACCGATTCCCCTGCCGTCGGCACGGCTGAGCCTGCCGCCGGTGCGGGCAAAGAACATCCTTGTCGTCGTACCGGGACTGGCGTTCAGTCCGCGGGGCGGGCGGATGGGATATGGAGCAGGTTACTATGACCGCTATCTGCCGGAGCTCAAGCAGAAGGCCTTTGAGCATGACTGCAGGGTGACGCTCGTCGGCTTCTGCTTTGACTGCCAGGTGTGCAGGAAGCTGCCGCTTGAAGCGCATGATGTTCCGATGGATTACGTGCTTACGCAGTCCGGCTTTATCCGCTAGCGTTGCTGTTGCCGCGAGAATATGCTATAGTCTGTCTGTTATGCTGTTTCTTTTCCTTTCAGCCAGCTTTTTTTTCGCTGTATTCTGCGGTATCGGTCTCCTTGCATCCCGTCCGGCTTTCTTTACGGTCAGGAAAGACAACTTCTTCCTGAACTTCTTTACGGGCTTTGCCCTCGTAGGCGTGTATGTTTCCTTTGTGCAGCTTTTCCTGCCCCTGACCCTGTGGACCCTGCTACCCGTCATGCTGGCGGGTATCTGCGGGTGTGTGCTTCACTTCAGGGAAATCAGGCGGCGGATTGCTGCTGCCCCCGGTTTTTTTGCCCTGACCCTGTTTTTCCTGTATCTTATCGTGTATATCATATCGAATAAGAGTAAAATCGATGCCTATGACGACTTCCTCTACCATGCCAGCATCGTCTCCTGGCTGAATGCGTACAAGGCTGTGCCGGGCATAGCAAACCTGCATTTCCGCCTGGGCATGAACTCCCTGTACCTGCAGGTTGCGGCAGCCCTTGACGTGGGCATCTGGGACAAGCGCTCGTCGAGCATTACGGTCTGCCTGCTGTATTTTTCCTTCCTGCTGTACTGCATCCGGGACATCGCTGCCGCGTGCAGGAATCCTTCTGCGGCGAACGTGCGTTTTGCTGTCTGTCAGGCGGTGATGGTCCTCTGGCTCTATTTTACAGAAGTTCTGGAACCCTACCTGAACTATGACAATCCTGCCCTCGTCTTTATTGCGCTCGTTATTTCCGAAATGCTGCGCTACAGTCTGGGTGACGGCAGGAGTGCCGGGCCAACGGCCGAGCCTGCGGGAACAGCCGGGACGGATGCGGCGGCCGGGCCAACGGCCGTGGAAGTCCCTGCCTGTACGCCCTGGGAAACGGTGTTCTTTTTCAGTGCCGTCAGTTTTGCCATCAAGCCGATGGGAGCTGTTGCGGTGTTTCTGGTCTTTGCGGCAGCGGTCGTCTGGAAAATCCGCCGCCGGGAGTTTTCCGTCCCGGCCCTGGTCAGGCTGTCGGTCCTGCCCCTCTGCATCCTTGCCCTTTTCATTGTCCGCAACGTCATTCAGACCGGCTACCTGATGTTCCCGATGACGGCCTTTAAGCTTGACCTGCCCTGGACCCTCTCGAAGCAGCTGGTCGATAAGAATATCGTGGCGATTCAGAATTATTCGCGCACGATAGCCCTGGGCTATGAGTATGTGCCGGGAATCGGCTTCTGGGACTGGTTCATCCCCTGGCTCAAGTGGGTACTGCGGGAGGGAAACAACATCCTGCTGCCCTTTGTCCTGCTGGCGGGGCTGGTCGTTGCGCTTGTCAGCCTTGTGAGGGGGAGGGGAGACAGGCGCAATCCCGGTGCTTCCGTTCCTGTCAGGCTGCTTTTCTACGGCTATGTCATCGGAAACCTTCTGTTCTGCTTCATAACGGTGCCGGAACTCCGCTACGATACGGTCTGGATATACGGGTTGCTGGCAGTTGCGCTGTTTTTTAGTCCGGGGCTCTGCTCGTTTTTTGCCGCAGTGCTGCGGAAGTGCCGGGATAGTGTGCTACGGCTTGCAGCCTGCCTTGCAGGCCGGGGCTGGCTGCCCGGTGTCCTTGCCGTGCTGTTTCTGCTGGCGGGGCTGCTGCTTTTGCTTCCGCCCGTCCGTCTGTTCCTGATACATGCGGGGTCTTCCCTTGCCCGCCACGAGCTGAACGCTCCGCACTGGCAGCATGAGTTTAAGCGCTGGTGCAGGGTGTTCTGTACCCTGTCGGTTCTCCTTGCCCTGTCTGTCGTCCTGCGCTCGGCGGTTCCGGAACACTGCCGGCGTCTGAAAGGGGTGTATGCATTCCTGCTTGCCTTTGTCGCCGTCTCCTGTGCTTTCCGCAGCAGGAACTGGCTTCTGCCTGCCGCAATGTACGCCTTTCCGGTCGAAAAGCGCCTGGTCAGCGAGGAGCAGCCCTTCTACGTCTATGTTGCCCTCAAGGGTGACCAGTGCGGGGATGCGGAGCTTCCCTGTACGCCGGATTACTGCTTTACGGACAGGCTCCGCCTGTTCGACATAAACGACATGGGGAAGGGCTTTTACATCAAGAAGGAGTAGGGTGCAGCTTCCCGGCAGTGTTCCGGCCGGGTGTCGCTTTCGCATCCGGCAGGCCGGGCCGCCGTGCGCGGTCAGGCTTGCCGGGCTTCAAGCTCCCTGAGCATTTCGCTGTAGTAGCGGTTTTCTATCTTGTCTTTGGGAATGCCGGCCCTCTCAAGCAGCTTTTCAAGTTCTCCGTGCAGGGCGGAAAGGACTGCCGCCTCGTCCGTCGGGGAGAGGATTTCGATTTCCAGAAAGTCACCGAGTTTTTCCACGGCGCAGAGTTCCAGCGTTGCCGTAAGCCGGTCCTTCCCGGCGCCTGTTGCGGCGGTAAAGGCCGGAGGCGCGGGAACTTCCGCAAGCCAGTCTTCGACGTCCTTGTGCTTTTTCAGCTGGACCGAATAGCCTGTGTCGGACAGGAAAGCTTCCAGTGCTTCCGCATCCGAGACAAGGCATTCCTTTTCATCGTTCGCCTCTGCCTCTACGCCGTCGGCGCCCCTGATCCGGGCCTTGCGCTTGTAGGTAACGAGGATGTCCGTCCTGCACACGCTCCCGTCCGGGGCGAGAAAGATCTCGCGCCGGATACGGATCTTGTTTCTGTCGTCCGCATGCTTGCCCCAGTAGGCATCATCGCGTATGACGTGCTGACCGCGCCTGGCAAAGCCGTCAAGCTGCTTTTCGAGTGCGGCCCGGTCGCTGACACGGGCCTTCAGTTCAACTTCGGTCATTGCTTGTTCCCGGCAGCCCCGCTCATTTGATTTCGGAGACGCCGTCGCCGCTTGAGCAGGAGAAGAAGCCTGCCTCGTAGCCGATTGCCGCCGTATACGCATTCTGGACGGCATCGGTAAAGGCCGCCACCTTGTCCTTGTGGACAAGGGCGATGGCACAGCCGCCGAAGCCTGCCCCGGTCATCCGTGCACCCAGGCATCCGTCCTGTTTCTGTGCGGTTTCGGCAAGGGTGTCCAGTTCTATGCCGGTTACCTCGTAGTCGTCCTTGAGCGAGGCATGGGACTCATTGAGCAGCCGTCCCAGCCGGGGCAGGTCTCCGGCCTTGAGCGCGGCGACGGCGTCAATGACGCGCTGGTTCTCGTAGACGCAGTGGTTTGCCCGCTTGCGCAGCACGCCGTCTGCGATGAAGCCCTTGACGGCTTCCCATTTGACCGGGCTGAGCGAGCAGAGGTCCGCCGCTTCTACCCCCTTGTCCTGCAGGATTCTGAGTGCTTCCTCGCACTGGCTTCGCCGTTCGTTGTACTTGCTGTCTGCCAGCTGCCGTTTCTTGCGGGTATTCATGACGACAAAGCGGTAGTCTCCCAGCCGGAGCGGGACGTATTCGTGTTCGATCTTTGCGCAGTCCAGGACTTCTGCCGTGTCCTTCTTTCCCGTCGCAATGATGTACTGGTCCATGATGCCGCAGTTGACGCCCATGAACTCATGCTCGCTCTGCTGGCCGATCAGGGCGATGTCCCTGCGGCTTACGCCGAGCCCGAAGACTTCCGAAACGGCATAGGCAAAGCCGCATTCCAACGCGGACGAGGAAGAGATGCCTCCTGCGGGCGGAACGTTGCTGACCATCAGGATGTCGAAGCCCGAGGGAATCCGGTAGCCCCGCCGTCCCAGAATGGACAGGATGCCGTTCAGGTAGTTGGCGTAGCCGTTTTCCTTGGCGTAGGCAAAGCTGTCATGTATGTCAAAGCTGAAGCTTCCGGGGAATTTAAGGTCGTTGTAGGTAATCTTCGTGTCCTCCCGCCTGCGGATGGCGACGTAGAGGTAGCGGTCAATGGCGGCGGGGAAGACCTTGCCCCCGTTGTAGTCTATGTGCTCGCCGATTATGTTGATCCTGGCAGGCGAGGAAAAGATCCGTACGCCGTCTGCACTGCCGCCGTACTGTTTTACGAAATCGTCCTTTAAGTTCCTGACATCGTAGTCCTGAGAAACTGTACTCATGGTAAACCTCTTGTGGTACTGAATGCTATTCTTTTCATTGTACAATACGAAGGTACGATTGGCAAATTGTTTTTGAAAAAAGCCCCAAAAAACACCCCTGTTTCCTTTATTTCCTTCATTTGTTACTATGACAGTATGTACAGAGATCAATTCAGAAAGAACTTCATTTTTGCAGGACTACTTGCCCTCCTGCTGGCAGCCCCCCTGTCTGCGGGTGAAAGGCTGTCCGACTATACGCTCCGGAAATATCAGGATTTCACCGGCAACAGGATACGGTGGACCTGCATTACCGACAACAATGTGATTCTTAAGGAAATAGACGCGTTCATTGACGACGTGTACAGGAACCTGCCCTACAAGGCGCTGGACTACGAGCAGGAAAAGCTCTTCTGGGAGAGCAACTACCAGGTGGAAACCTTCTGCTACGTCTTTGCGGTGGAAGGCCTGGACCTCAAGCAGGTCCGCCTTGCCCTCAAGGAGCTCATGCAGAAGGACGAGGCCTATATCTCCTCCCATGAGAAGATGAAGGGGGCGAACGGCGGGGTTGCGCCCCAGATGTACATCCTGACCTCCGACGTGACCTCCTGCTACATGAGCTTTTCGGTCGCATCCGCCATGTTCCACGGGATGCGGGTGAAAGGCCTGTATGCGGCCGCGCTCAGGAAGGCCCCCACCCTCTGGAACGCCAATACCGGGATGGGCCAGTGGCTCTACTACGCGCCGGGAATTTTCGGCGGCGGGCTCAAGAAGGCTGCCAAGTACTTCCAGGCTGCGTACGACGGGGCGACGGACGACTGCGACCGCTTCTTCACGAGCGTCTACCTGTCGCAGATCCGTTTTGAGGAGGGGAATACGGCAGAATGCGCCAGATACCTTGCCGAAGCGGAAGCCATCTGCCCGGAAAGCCACCATGTCAAGAATGTCAGGCGGCAGAATGCGAAGGGAAAGTCCCTCTTCTACTACAACCGCCACAGGTCCGGGGTAGACGACAACAGCGACCCGGATGCGACCGAACTGAAGTGACGGGCCGGCGGCGGGCGAAGAACCGCACCCAGACGGGGGCTGCTGCGAGAAGAGTAGATGGCGGGCCGCCACCGCCGGCGCTTTGCATTGTGACGGCCGTCCCCCCCCATGTACGGCTGCCCCCCATTGCCAAAAGCCCGCGTAAAAGGTAGAATTATTTCCACACATTTTTATTACGGATAGGCAGTTCCAAAAGCTGCTGCCGGCTGTGCCGCCGCAGTTTTTTGCAAGCTGACTCAGGAGTTTTGTATGAATGAAGCGATCGAGACCTTGAAAGCGAGGGGATTTTTCAACCAGTGCACGGACCTGGAGGCCCTTTCCGAACGCATGGACAAGGGCCCGATTTCCTTCTACGTGGGCTGCGACCCGACCGGGGCCAGCCTGCACATAGGCCACATGGTTCCGTTCTTTGCCTTCCGCCACCTGATGAAGGCTGGTCACCACGGAATCGCCCTTGTGGGAGGCGGCACGGGACGCATAGGCGACCCCAGCGGCAAGACCGAGATGCGCAAGATGCTCGGCTATGACCAGATTGACGCAAACGTCGTCAACATCACCGGCCAGCTGGACCGCTTCCTGCACTTTGACGGGGTGCTTGCCCAGCCTGCGAACAACAAGGACTGGCTCGCCGACCTGCGCTACATAGACTTCCTGCGCGACATAGGCTCATGCTTCTCTGTCAACAAGATGCTGACCTACGAGGAGTACAAGATCCGTCTGGAAAAGGGCCTTTCCTTCCTCGAGTTCAACTATCAGCTTTTGCAGGCATTTGACTTCTACATGCTGCACCAGAAGTTCGGCACGATCCTGCAGATCGGAGGAGCCGACCAGTGGGGCAACATCACGGCGGGCGTTGACCTGATCCGCCGCAAGCTCGGCGGTACGACGGAACTGAACGAGGAGCACCAGGCTTTTGGCCTGACCTTCCCGCTGATCATGCGGGCGGACGGCAAGAAGATGGGCAAGTCCGAAAAGGGTGCGGTCTTCCTGGACCAGTCGCTCACGTCTGTGTTCGACTTCTTCCAGTACTGGCGCAACGTGCCCGATGCGGACGTAAAGAAGTTCTTCATGCTCTTCACCTTCCTGCCTGTTGACGAGATAGAGAAGGTTTGTGCGGGCGACATCAATGCGGCCAAGGAGCGGCTTGCCTACGAGGTGACGCTCGTCATCCACGGGCAGGAGGAGGCCGACAAGGCCCTGTCCGGCGCGAAGGCAGCTTTCTCCGGCGAGGGTGACAAGAGCCACATGCCGACAGTGGAGCTGGCAAAGGCAGACTTTGACGCGGGCGTGAACGTCTGCGACCTCTACTTCAACACCAAGCTGTGCGCGAGCAAGTCGGATGCCCGCCGCCTGATCCAGCAGGGCGGGGCGAGCGTGAACGGACAGGCCGTCAGCGACGTGAAGGCTGTCATCACGACGGCGCAGGCGGACGACGACGGTGAGTTCGTCGTGAAGGCGGGCAAGAAGAAGTTCATCCGCGTCGTCCTCAAGTAGCTGCCGTCTGAGGGTAAGAAGCCATGACCATACAGGAGACAATCGCCGCTTCCCGCAAGATCGTGATAAAGTTCGGGAGCAATTCTCTCGCGAAAGCCGACGGCACGATAAACATAGACTTCCTGAACCTGATAGCCGAGGAGTGCGCTGCCCTGATAGCCCGGGGCAAGCAGGTCATCATCGTCTCTTCCGGGGCGCAGGTTGCGGGTACGTCCGCCATAGACGGCTGGGCCCACAAGAAAGACCAGCACTACCGGCAGGCCCTTGCGGCAATCGGGCAGGTGGAGTTGATGGACAAGTGGCGGGCGGCCTTCAAGAAGCAGGCCCTGCACGTAGCCCAGCTGCTGTTCATCAAGGAGGACTTTGAGGACTACCAGCACACGCTCAACATGCGGAACACCCTCTTTACGCTGGTCGATGAGGGGGTCGTCCCGATCATCAACGAGAACGATTCGGTCTCCTTCGAGGAGAATTCCATCGGTGACAACGACAACCTGTCTGCCCTGACGGCAATCCTCTGGAGCGCAGACCTCCTGCTCCTGTTTAGCGACATAGACGGCGTGTATACGGACAATCCCAAGGAGAACCCGGATGCCCGGCTCGTGGAATGTGTAGGGAACATAGATGAGCTGCTCAAGGGCATCACGCTGGGCAAGACGAACTCCTTCGGCACCGGCGGCATCAAGACCAAGATACAGGCTGCCCGCAAGTCCACGGGGGCGGGCATCCCGATGATCCTCGCCAACAGCAAGAGGGAGAGGCCCCTGACTTCCCTTGCCGACGGCACGGGGAAGGGAACCCTCTTTGAGGCGAACGGGGACGAGATTTTTCAGGCCGCCGCGAACTGAGTTCCGGGGCAGACGTGTCCCGGCGTCGTTTCTTGTTGGAACCGTGATAAGCCTTCCAAAAACCTTCACAAGGAGGGTTTTTAGAGGTGCCCTTATATCCTGCTGCCTGTCCGGGTACGGAACTGCGGAGTGAAAGTTATTCTGTACAAATCGGGCGGAAGGGGGTATAATACAGCTATGCTTTTGATACCTGTGCCGGACTGGCAGCGTTATCTGCCCTGGTTCTGGCTTGCGCTGGTCGTTCTCTTTTCCGTCGTGGAGGCGTTTACGATGACGCTGACGACGGTCTGGTTTGCGGCGGCTGCGCTGGTGATGGTTTTTGTGGCCATGCTGCCGCTGCCGCTTCCTGCCCAGCTCCTGCTGTTTGCGCTGATTTCCGTGTGCCTGCTGCTGTTTACCCGGCCTCTTGCCCTCAGGTTCCTCAATATAAAGAAAACGGCGACAAATTCCGATGCTCTCATAGGAAAACGCTGCAGGCTGCTCACGGCGGTAAGCCCGGACGGGAAGGGGACGGTCCGGCTGAAGGGGGTGGAATGGTCTGCTGCAAGTGCGGACGGTACTCCGCTGGAAGCGGGAAAAGAGTGTATAATACAGGAAATTCAAGGAAATACATTAATCGTTTCTGCGCAAAAGTGACCGACTTTTGTGCAGGCTCAGGAGTTTAAGATGCCGGTGTATCTCATTGTTGCTTTGATTTTCGTGGTGATGATCCTCATCATTACGAACATACGGGTTTGTCCCCAGTCCCGCGCCTATGTCATAGAGCGGCTCGGAACCTATGCTTCCACCTGGGGGGCGGGGCTTCACGTGAAAGTGCCCTTCATTGACAGCGTTGCGAACAACGTGTCGCTCAAGGAGCAGGTGATGGACTTTCCGCCTCAGCCGGTCATTACGCGGGACAACGTAACGATGAAAATTGACAGCGTCGTCTACATGCAGATAACCGATCCCAAGCTCTACACCTACGGGGTGGAAAAGCCCAAGCTCGCCATAGAGACCCTGACGGCAACGACCCTCCGCAACATCATCGGTGAGCTGGACCTTGATACGACGCTGACCAGCCGTGACGTGATAAACACGAAGATGCGGGCAATTCTGGACGAGGCGACCGATCCCTGGGGCATCAAGGTGAACCGGGTGGAAGTGAAGAACATCATGCCGCCCGAAGCCATCCGCGAGGCGATGGAAAAGCAGATGCGGGCCGAACGCGAGCGCCGCGAGAAGATTCTCGTCGCCGAAGGTCAGAAGCAGTCCGAAATCCTTGTCGCAGAGGGCAAGAAGCAGGCAGCCATCCTTGCGGCCGAGGCGGAAAAACAGTCCACGATCCTGCGGGCGGAAGCCGACAAGGAAGCGCGGATCCGCAGGGCGGAAGGTGAGGCCGAGGCCATCAGGTCCGTCCAGCGGGCGACGGCGGACGGCCTGACGATGATAAAGGAGTCCGCCCCCGATGCGGCGGTCATCAAGCTGCGGAGCCTTGAGTCGCTGGAAAAGGCGGCGGACGGGCAGGCGACCAAGATTATCGTGCCTGCTGACTTCCAGAACCTTGCCGGGGTTGTGACGGCCGTCAGCGAGATGGCAAGGAAGTAACTTTTACGCGGGCGGCTGTTTTTCGGGCTGTTTTGCTTGACAAATAGAGAATGTCTGGTGTAAACTTTGATATATTTGGAAACAAAGGAAAGGAGTATATACTATGAAAATCAATCGTTATGCATGTGCCGTTGCAGCACTCTGTGTGGGAGTGTCATTTGCGGCCTATACACAGTGTAACTGTTCTGCAATCCTGGGGAGTACGACCTCTCTTGCTCCTGCAGGAGCTGCCGCAGCTCACTTGTCTGGAACAACCTCCTATGGCGGATCTACGACCGGCGGTCATCTGTCCGGAA
>CAMJZA010000086.1 GCA_946410085.1 uncultured Treponema sp.
CTCTGCCGCTGCACCGTATCGCAGAGGGTACCGATTGCCTTTTCAAGGCCGAGCGAGTTCAGTTCCATCGGGAAGGAGTCGTGGGCATACTGGCGGGTACGGCGCAAAGTTTCGTCTATCAGGCCGGACAGCTCCAGCAGCTTCTCGTTCTCCGACGCAAGGCCCGCGCACATCATGGAAATGCCGGCAAGCCGTTGGCAGATGTCGTCGTGCAGGTCCATGCTGAAGCGCTTGCGTTCCAGTTCCCCGATCTTGAGCACCTGCGCCTCAACCTGAATCCGCTTCTCCGCTTCTTCGACCAGCTTCCGGTTCGTCTGCAGCAGTTCCCGCGTCCGCTTCTGGACCTCGGCCTCAAGAATCTGATTGGCATGCTTTTCTTTTTCCAGCGTGCGGATACGGGTAAAGGCTCCCGACAGAAATATGCCGCAGTTGCACATCTGCGAGTGAATCATCGGGTCATCCTTGTACACCATCATGCCCAGGCGCTTCTGACCGGACATAAAATAATAGAGGACGCTGCGGGAGGAATTTCCGTTGGAACTGAAGCGGACGGACGCAAAAAACTCCTTCAGGGAAATCTCATTGCCTTCCCCGTAAAAGCTGGCAATGCCTGCTTCCTTCTGGTATATAAGGGAGGCTGTCTGGGGCAGCAGGTCCACGTCATCAAAGAGCAGGAGGTAAAAATCCTGAATCTCCATCGAAGAAAGGAACGCCTGCAGGAGTGAAACGACCGACTCAATCGTGTCGGCCTGCGTCAGCATCCGGCCAAAGTGGCTCACGTAGCGTTCCAGCAGCTCAGTCCTGATACGGCTGTGCTGTATCTTGGAAATATAGCGTTCCAGATTGTCCTGCGACGACTGCAGTCCGCTGCGGAAGACTTCCTTCTGCGGGAGGGAACAGCCGCAGGACTGGCGGATTACGAGCGAAGAACTGATCTTGACGACATCTTCGACCCGTTCCTTCGTCAGCATCTTGTAGATTGCTTCTGCGGCAAAGACACCGAGCAGCGACAGGGGCTGGCGGACCGTGGTCAGCTTTGCACCGTCCTCGCCCGCCTCGGTAATGTCGTCAAAGCCGGTAACCGCACAGGCATGCCAGCGGGGGTCCCCCTGAATGCGGAGCACCTTCTGCACGCCGATCGCCGTCGTATCGTTTGCGCAGACAATGACGTCGGGAATGCTTTCGGGATTGTCCCTGATGAAGCCTTCGAGCGCCTGCATGCCCGAGTCCTCGGTAAAACCGCCGTGCAGGTACATGGCCTCGATGTCAGGATCAGTTGCCTTCGCCTCCGCTATCGCCGTCGAAAAGACGGTCTTGCGCAGGATGTTGTCCTTGTGCCCCTCATGGCCGCCCACATAGATGAACTTCTTGTAGCCGTGGTACTCAAGCAGGTGCATCATCAGCTGCCGCATGGAATCCCTGGTACGGATCATCACGGACTTAATGCCCGGCAGCGTCGTTCCGGCAGAAAGGAGCGCAATTCCCGGAAACTTGTTCTTCAATTCCTGGGAAAGGGGGAAATTCATCGTATTCATCAGCGATGAAGAGAGGAATACCGCACCATCGACGGAAAGGAATGCGGATGACGGACACAGGCCTTCTTCCGCATTGAACTCGTCAAGCCGCTCCTGCTGAATGCAGATTGTGTCCAGCGACAGCTCCGCCGCCCGGCTCTGAAAGGCCTTGTAAAACGAAAGCTGATACTCCTGATCCAGATGGTTCACATAGACGGCTATCTTCATCGCCAGCCCTTTGCGTCAGCGCCGCCTGCCGCCTTTTGCCCCGGAAGCCTTCGGACCGGACCTCCCTCCCTTCGCCGCATTACTTCGGGCGTCGCCACGGGCATTGCCCCGGGCGGCACGGCCCGAGGCTGCACGTCCGGCTTTCGGATCTGCCGGGCCAGCGGAGCGGGCTTCCAGTGCCCTGCGCTCATCGGCAGCCTTATAGGCTTCCATCTTCTCCTGATCAAAGAAACCGTCCTTCCAGTTGAATTTGGAAGAGTCGGAAACATGCTCGTGCCGGTTCATGAAGGCAAGCAGGTTCTTGATGTCTCCCTTGCCGACCTTCGTCTTCGTAAAGTCAAGCAGCTGGCGGTCAAAGCCCGCATTCTTGAGCTGATCCGTTTTTTCGATGATGCTGAACGGCAGCTCCGGCATGACGAAGGAACCGTCCGGCGTCGAGTTCACCTTAAAGGGAATGCCCTGCTTGTCGCTGAAGAAGGTAAAGTCATAGCTTGCAGGCAGCTTGAAGCGCATGCGGAACAGCACGGGATAGGCAAAGAGGGGCACAAGGACGCGAGAGCGCTCTGCCTTCGACGCAAAGGTGCGGGAAAGATTTGCCTCGCTGTTCTCATAGGGCATCTGAAAGGCCATGACATCCTGATTTTCAAGAAAGCTTGCCGACCAGCGGTTAAAGCTGTACAGGTAGGGCCCCGCAATCAGGTTCGTTCCCTTTTCCTTCAGCAGTTCCAGCTGGGCAAGGTTGTTCACGACAAAGTTCGTATAGCCCTTCTCCAGCAGCACGGTCAGGACCTCCCGGAAGTGCTCCATTCCCCCCTCCGGCATGAAAGGATCAAGGGCGATGAACAGCTGCCTGCGTCCGGTCGGGAAGAGAGGCTTTTCCTTTGTATCCTTATGCAGGAAGTCATACTCGGTTTCATTGTTCAGTTCGACAATCGTACGGACCGGACGTGCGGTCTGCACGATGTGCGCATCCTGCGTCGTCGAAACCGCGATGTAGAGGCCCGCCGGGAAATAGGACAGCCCACCCTTGGGAAGGGGCGTCAGGTCCAGGACGGGAAGCTTTTCCGCCCCCGGCTGACTGCGGAAGGAAGAGAGGTCTTCCGGCAGGACGCGCCTGTAGCGCTTGGACATGGACTTGGTCTGCAGCAGGTACACCTCGTCTCCCACCTGAAAGCCTTCGGGGATGTCAATCCAGCGCCGTCCCTTGTCGTCGCTCTTGACCAGACGCACCTTGTGGCTCACGCGGCCCGAGTCATCGCGGCGGTGAATCCTGATGCTGTCACCGGGATCCGGGTCATAGCTGCCGCCGGAAAGCGTCGCCATCTTTATCCTGATTTCCTTCGTGGAAGCGGCAGCTTCTTCTTCATGTTCTTCCCGGGTCGCATTGCGCAGCATATTCAGCTTGCCCAGGTAAATGCCCGTACCCCCTGCCTGTTTCGGGTTCAGTATTTTGGCACCCGCATTGTCAACGCCCTCGCGCAGGTCCTTGAAGCCGTACCAGTAGTTCGTCTTGCTCCGTGCAAAGTCGGTACTTAAAATCCGCTTGCCTTCGGCGACGGCGCCTTTCCGGTCGCCTTCCCAGTGGTCCATCACGTAGCGGTAGGCAGCCGTAACCGAGCCGACGTATTCGGCACTCTTCATGCGGCCTTCGATTTTAAAACTGTCAATGCCGATCTTCATCAGGTCGGGAACCTGTTCGATGAGCTGCAAGTCGCAGGGAGAAAAGTAATAGCCGGTTTCTTCGGTACCGCGGCTTTCCGCCGTGTAGAGCCTGCGGCAGGCCTGCGTACACTCGCCCCGGTTGGCGGACTTGCCGCCGAGGAAGCTCGAAAAGAGGCAGAGGCCGCTTTCGCTGACGCAGAGGGCGCCGTGCACGAATATTTCAAGCTCGGCTTTGGTCCGCTCCTTGACGGACTTGAGTTCTTCAAGCCCCAGTTCACGGGCAAGGACGACGCGCTTGAGCCCTTCCTGTACAAGGAGGTTCGCCGCTTCCGCACTTTCCACGTTCATCTGCGTAGACGCATGCAGTTCCAGCTGCGGGAAAAACTCCTGGCACATCCGTATGACGCCGAAGTCCTGCACGATCAGACCGTCAGGACCAATGTTGTTCAGGTAGTGTAAGAAACGGTAGAGCTTTTCCGTCTCCCTTTCCTCGGAAACGGTGTTGACCGTAACGTACAGCTTCCGCCCCATCCGGTGCAGGCTTTTGACCGCGCCCTCGAATTCCCGCCAGGAGAAATTGGACGAACGCATCCTCGCGTTAAAGCTCTTGAGGCCAAGGTAAACGGCGTCGGCCCCTTCTCCGATGGCGGCATCAAGTGCCTCCACGTTGCCCGCAGGCGCTAAAAGTTCTGTCATTTCCCGTTAACTGTTTTCGTTCTCGTCATCAGATGCAACCTTATCGATTGCAACAACATAATCCGGCTCGGAGACATCAACGACCTTAACGCCGGACGAAGCGCGGCCCTGCACGCTGATGTCGCTCGCCTTGACCCGCAGGGAAGTTCCCTGGCTGGTAATGCACATGACCGAATCGCTGTCCGCTACGGTCAGCGCACCGATAATCTCGCCCTTTCCGTCCACGTTGCCGAAGACCCGCTGGCCGCCGGTTCCCCGTCCGTGCGGTGAGAACTCGCTGAACTCGACGCGCTTGCCGGTTCCCCGCTCGGTCACGACGAGGATCTTCGAACCTTCCTCAACGGGTATGGCGGCGCACAGTTCGTCGCCTTCCGACAGCTTCATGCCCGCAACGCCGCGGCTGGCCCGGCCCATTGCGCGCACTTCCTCTTCGCTGATGCGGAGGGCCTGACCGCGCCGGCTCACGAGCAGCAGCTCCTGCTTGCCCGTCGTGAGGATGCCGCTGACAAGGGAGTCGCCCTCGTCCAGGCGGACGGCCTGCATTCCCTTAGTCTTGGCGTTGCGGAACTCGGACGTTGCGGTCTTCTTGACCACGCCGGCCGCAGTCGCCATGAAGAGGTACAGCTCGTCGGACATCTCCTTGGTGCCGACAAGGGTCGTTATCTCCTCGTTCGCCGTCACCTGCAGAAGGCTCTTGATGTGGCTGCCGCGGCTCGTCTTGCTGGACTCAGGGATCTCGTGCACCTTCACCCAGTAAGCCTTGCCCATGTTCGTCAGGAACATCACGTAGTCATGGGTAGAACCGACGAACATCCCCTTGATGTAATCGTCGTCCACCAGCTTGGCGGAAATCGTTCCCTTGCCGCCCCGGCCCTGGCTCTTGTACTGGGTCAGCGGGACGCGCTTGATGTAGCCGAGCTTGGACATGAGGACGACCATGTCCTCTTCCTTTATCATGTCCTCGACGTTTATCTCTTCCACCTCGCCCGCAACGATTTCGGTGCGGCGGTCATCGCCGTACTTTTCAGCAATCTCGTTGGTTTCGTCACGGACGATGGAGAGGATCTTCTCATGGTGGGCAAGCAGGTCTTCCAGATGAGCGATGAGCTCCTTGATTTCCGCCATCTCCTTGCGCAGTTCGTCAATCGACAGGTTGGTCAGGCGCTTGAGCTGCATGTCAACGATTGCCTGCGCCTGAATGTCGTCAAAGCCGAAGCGCTGCATGAGGCCGGCCTTGGCTTCCTTTTCGTCCCGGCTGCCCCGGATAATCCTGATTACCTCGTCTATTGCGTCAACGGCGATGATGAGCGCTTCAAGGATGTGCTCGCGGGCCTTCGCCTTCTTGAGGTCAAACTCCGTCCTGCGGGTAACGGCCCGGTCGCGGTGCTCCACGAAGAGCTGGACCAGCTGCTTGAGGTTCAGGACCTGCGGCCGCCCCTCGACGAGGGCAAGGTTTATGACGCCGAAAGTCGCCTGGAGCGGAGTCTTCATGAAGAGGTTGTTGACGACAACCTTGGTCACCGCTCCCCGCTTGAGGTCTATGACGATCCGCATGCCGACGCGGTCGCTGGACTCGTCGTTGACGCCGGAAATGCCTTCCAGCTCGCCGTCACGCACGTATTCCTTTATCTTCTTGACGAGGTCGCCCGTGTTCGTCTGATAGGGAACTTCCGTAAACACGATGGACTCAGCCCCGTTCTTGGCGACTTCGATCGTGAACTTGCCGCGCATGAGCACCTTGCCGCGGCCCGTGCGGTAGGCGTCCTTGATACCCTTGCGGCCGAATATGATACCGCCCGTCGGGAAGTCCGGTCCCTTGATGTGGGTCATCAGTTCGTCTATCGAAATGTCCGGGTTTGCGATGTAGGCCGAAACCGCCGACGCAATCTCGCGCAGGTTGTGGGGCGGCATGTTTGTCGCCATGCCGACGGCGATTCCGTTGGAGCCGTTCGCAAGCAGGAAGGGAAACTTGGCGGGCAGGACGGTCGGCTCCCTGGTCGTCTCGTCAAAGTTCGGGATAAAGTCAACGGTGTCCTTGTCGATGTCCGCCGTCATCTCCTCGGCAAGCCGGGCCATCTTTGCCTCGGTATAGCGGTAGGCAGCAGGCGGGTCGCCGGCAATCGTACCGAAGTTTCCCTGCGGGGTAATGAGCGGGTAGCGCTCCGAAAAGTCCTGTCCCAGGCGGACAAGCGCATCGTAGACGGACGCATCGCCGTGCGGGTGGTATTTTCCCAGCACGTCTCCGACGATTTTGGCGCACTTGCGCGTCGGTCCCGAGTAGCGGAGTCCCAGTTCGTCCATTGCATAGAGGATGCGGCGGTGAACGGGCTTGAGTCCGTCGCGCACGTCGGGCAGGGCTCGGCTGACAATGACCGACATGGAGTAGTCGATGTATGCTTTCTTTATTTCCTGATCAATCGGCTGGATTATCAGCGTCCCGCCTTCCGGGGTCTTTATCTCGTTTTCCAAAGCTGTCTTTTCCTATAAAAGTTTGGAAAACTATAGCATATTATGGAAAAAAAGTCCATTAAAGCCCGCAAAAACGGTCGCGGTACAAAGGAATTCCCTCAAGAATTCGGCAGGACCGACCGATGAGGCTTGACCTTTTTGCCCCAAACCAGCATAATGAGCCGTATATGACACGGGAACACAGGGAAGACGAACGCTTCGAAGATTTCGGCCGGGTTGAAGCCGGCGACGTATGCGGGTTCCCGGGCATACTGGACGACATCAGCATGAAAGGCTGCCGGGTGCATTTTCCCGTTCCTCTCATGCTCGACATGGACAATCAGTACCATTTGAACATAACCCTCCCCCAGCAGGGCATGAATCCCCTCCGCCTTATCTGTACCCCCCAGTGGAAGCGGATAAACGACAGCGAAACCGAAATAGGCTTCCGCTTCCTCCGCTCTCCCGACACGCCGAAGCTTGCTTCCTACATCAATGAAAAGCAGGGCGAACAGGAAGACGACAGCATCTACAGCATGATTCTCGGGAACAAGGCCGTTTTCGTCGGCTAAATCCATATACGGGCGCACGGGCGCCCCTTTTTTTTTTCAGCAGGAACCATGGCATATACGATTCAGGAACTACAGGGAGCAGCATTCCTCCCCTTCCCCGACATGCAGGGCATGATGGAAAGTGAATTCTCAGAGCGCTTCAAGCTCCCGGCAGGCGACCTGCGGAAGCAGGGCCTGGCCCGGGACTACGGAGACGTCCTGTTCATCAGCAGGGAGGGGCTTTCCGCTGCCTGTCCGCCGCCCGTAGGGCAGCCCCCGCAGCCCGCAGAGCCGTCCCCGCAGGACCGGCAGATTCCGGCAGCGCAGCCCCAGACAGAGATGTCCCCGGCAGAAGCGCTTCCCCTCCCCTACTGGTGCCGCGACCGCATGGACACGCCCCGGCTCATTACCTTTGACTCCATTAAGGACGCATCCGACGCCCTCCGCAGCATGGGCCGCTCCTGGGCACCTGCCGGCACGACCCTCTTCCGGCGGACCGCCCTGATTCAGGAACGGCTGCCGCACGTGAACCTGAAAGAGAAAAGTTTCCCCTTCAGCATTCCGGCATCGCCCATCGGCCTGTACCTGCTGACCGGCGAACACACGATGCTCGCGTCTGCCGGAACGAGCAGCCCCCTGCCCGCCGGGACGCTTGCCTTTACGGAAGACCACGAAAATCCGCCGAGCCGCGCCTACCTGAAACTGCAGGAAGCCCTCTGCGAAGCGGCATTCAGCTTCGGCGTCCCCCTGCCCGGTCCCGGCTCACGCTGCTTTGACGCAGGTGCCTGTCCCGGCGGCTGGACCTGGGTCCTGACCCAGCTCGGGGCGGACGTGTTTGCCGTGGACCGCGCCCCCCTCGATGAGCGGCTCATGGCCCACCCCCGCGTCGAATTCCTGAAGCACGATGCCTTTACCCTGAGCCCGGAGGAACTGGGGGACTTTGACTGGGTATTTTCCGACGTCATCTGCTATCCCGAGCGCCTTTTGGGCTGGGTAGAACGCTGGCTTGCGAGCGGAAAGACGAAACGCATGATCTGCACGATCAAGATGCAGGGCAGCGTAGACTGGGAGCTCGTCTCCCGCTTTGCCGCCATCGCGGACAGCCGCGTCCTGCACCTGAACTACAACAAGCACGAACTCACGCTTATTGTATGTCAGTGAGCAGGTAGGGCGTCGTCTGGTACACGTAGTAGTTGAGCCAGTTCGTATAAAAGAGGTGGGCGGTACTGCGCCAGCTGGAAAAGACCGGCTTGGTCGGATCGTTGTCGGTAAAGTAGTTTTCGGGAAGGCGGATGTTCAGGCCCTTGCGCTTGTCGCGGCTGTATTCCTTGGCAAGGGTGTCTGCATCGTACTCAAGGTGGCCCATCATGAAGACCGAACGGCAGTCCGTTGACTTTGCAAGGGTCATGCCCGTAACGGGCGAGTTTGCCAGCAGTTCAAGGTCGGGCTGCTTCAGGATGTCCCCGCTTTCAATCCGGGTATAGCGGGAAGTCGGCACGGGGAAAAAGTCGTCGAAGCCCCGCAGCAGGGGATCCTTGGGCTTGATGAGCTTATTGTAGTAAATGCCCGAATACTTTTCCCGGACGATGTGCTTCTGAATGCCGTAAAAATGGTAGAGCGCCGCCATTGCCCCCCAGCAGATGTAGAGGGAACAGTAGACGTTCTTCTTTGCATAGTCCATGAGCCGGCAGATTTCGTCCCAGTAGTCAACGTCCTCGAAGGGCAGCTGCTCCACCGGGGCACCGGTGATGATCATGCCGTCGTACTTGCTGTCGTAGACTTCCTTGGACGAGATGTAGAAGCGCTTCATGTATTCCCGGGGCGTCGTCTTGGAAACGTGGCCGGAAATCCGCACGAGCGAGATGTCGGTCTGCAGCGGCGTATTGGAAAGCAGCCGCATGATCTGCGTCTCGGTAACCTCCTTCGTCGGCATCAGGTTCACGATGGCAATCTTGAGGGGGCGGATGTCCTGCATCGCCGCCCGCTTTTCCGACATGACGAAGATGTTCTCTTTCTCGAGCGTGGAAAAGGCGGGAAGGGCCGAGTCTATCTTTATAGGCATAACGGGCGGATTATAGCACAAAAAAGCGAAATATGCTATACTTTCTGGCTATGGCAGACAATCGCAAGGCAGCCGTCAAGAAACTGAAGAAACTCGTGATAGAACCCCGGGAAGAAGTCGAAGCCTACCGGTCCCGCTTTGAGGAAACCCTGAGCGAGGTATTCCTTCCCCACCACGTTGAGCGGGTTGAACACGACTACGGGACGATCAGGAGCGATGTCCTGATCCCGGAACTTTCTTCTGTCGGCAAGGTTATCCTGTACATTCACGGCGGTTCGTTCACGGCGGGAAGCCGGATAAGCTACCGGACATTCTGCGCCTCCCTGTCCAACGCCTGTTCCTGCCGGCTCGTCCTGCCCGAATTCCGCCTTGCACCCAAACACCCCTTCCCTGCCGCCATTGACGACGTGCAGTCCGTCTATACCATCCTCCACGGCGAACTCAAGGCTTCCCGCGCCTACGGTTCGGACGGCAGCATCGTACTCGCCGCCGACGGTTCGGGCGCAAGCATTGCCCTTGCCCTGCTCCAGCGGCTGAACGAGGAAGACCGGAAGGACATTTCGCAGCTGCTGCTTTTTTCTCCCTGGCTGGACTTTTCCCCGGAAAACGAAATCCTTGCGTCCAGGAAACTCCACGACGAAATCATCTCCGGCGAAAAGCTGCACCGGGCGGCGGACATCTACACCTACGCGTCAAACTTCCGCAATCCGCTCGTGTCGCCCCTCTGTGCCCTGCCGGAAAAACTGCACGGCTTTCCGCCGGTCTACATACAGGTCGGGGAAAAGGAAATCCTGCTCCGGCAGGCAATTGAGTTCAGGCATCTGGCAGAAGAAGCGGGAGTCAGCTGTACGGTTGACAGCTGGCCCGGCATGATGTTCATGTTTCAGATGGCAGACGAGTTTCTTGCCGACGCCCAGCTCGCAATCGACGCAATCGGTGCGCGCATCAAGGATGCGCCCTCGTCGGACTTAGACGATGCAGCGGTCAGGGCAGAACGGGACCTCATCCTGCGCAAGAACAACATCGGCAGCTGAAGCCGCCGGGCAAAAGCCGTGCAACAACCGTGCAAGGCCCGGAGTTCTTCAGCAGGCCGGCACGTAGCCGTCAAGCCAGTGCTTTAAGGGCAGGGTCCAGTCCTGCCCGCCTTCCTCATCGCTCATAAGCACATCAAACAGGGAAGCAATGTAGGCCGTAATTTCCGCCTTGTCTTCCGCCGTGATGTACTCTGCGGACGCCAGCAGTTCGGCAATATAGAGATGCGCATCATCAGGAGTAAAGAGTTCCGGGGCGATCCGGCACATCATGTACAATGCGGCAGGCAGGCAGTTGACCGAGTGCTGCTTGAGGTACAGGACCGACTGGCCGATGGCAATTCCTTCTTCCCGCAGCTCGGAAAGCCAGCAGGTCTTTTCGCCTTCCGTAAAGTCTTCCTCGTCAAACAGCTTCCGGTAAAAGGACCAGGTCAGCGCGACAATCGCAATGTGCAGGCTCGGCACACAGAAAAAATGCGGATCGGCCCGGCGCAGGGCACGGATTCCCCTATCGGCAGAGTCGGGACGGGAAGTCGTCGTCATGCAATAGGAGTAGATGTCATAGGCGCTGCGGTAGGCAAGACGGAGGTAGCACAGGAGCCGGGAGCCCATCGCCGCCCCCTGCCAGGCACCGAACTTCGTTTCCAGCATGGCAATGGTGTCCACCCAGAAATTGATGAAACGCATGTAGACGGGCAGGAATTCCGCCCGGAAGGGAACCCGGGCGTCCAGCGGATGGTCGACATGCTTGACCGGCACGCGGAGGATGTGCAGCTTTTCCAGGTACTGGGCAATGAAGAACTTTACCGCAACCGTCCCGATGAAGGTCCACGCCGCCCGGGCACTCACCGGCAGGATAAAGAGGGTCAGGTAGCACCTTGCCACGCCGAAACTCCGCAGCGGCCTGCCTTCAAAGGTCCGCCGGGCCTTACAGCGGGGGGCCATCAGCTGTTTTCCGCAGCGATGATTTCGCTGATGTTGTTCAGTATGTCGCGGGCGACGGCGGGCTTGTTCATCGTATAGATGTGAATGCCCTTGACCCCGTTGGAAATCAGGTCGATGATCTGGTCGGTCGCATAGGCGATTCCCGCCTGCCGCATTGCTTCGGGCTTGTCGCAGAAGCGGTCGCAGATGGCAAGGAGCTTTTCGGGGATGTATGCTGACGAAAGGCGGACCATCCGCTCCACCTGCTGGCTGTTCGTGATGGGCATGATGCCCGCAAGGACGGGAACGCGGATGCCCTTGGACTGCAGGCGGTAGAGGTATGAATAGAGCATGTTGTTGTCAAAGAACATCTGGGTCGTCAGGAAGTCAACGCCCGCGTCCACCTTGTGCTTCATGTTGTCTATGTCGTCCGCCCGGTTCGCGCTTTCGGGATGCCCTTCGGGGTAGCAGGCTGCGCCGACGCAGAGGCCCTGCGCCTTCAGGATTTTTACGAGGTCGCTCGCATGGTCAAGCCCGTCTATCGTCGCCTTCCCGCCCTCGTGCTCGGGGGCAAAGCCTGCCGGAATGTCACCGCGCAGGGCAAGGACGTTCTCTATCCCCGCCCCCTTCATCCGGGCAATCGTCCGGTCCATCTCCTCACGCGAGTCGCCGATGCAGGTCAGGTGGGCAAGCGCGGGGGTGCCGAATGCCTGAATCTTGGACGCGACTTCGACGGTGTTTGCGCGTGTCGTGCCGCCCGCCCCGTAGGTAATGGACATAAAGTCGGGCTTGAGGTCGCTCAGTTCCTTCGCTGCCTGCAGCACGGAATCCAGCTTTGCCTGCTGCTTGGGAGGAAAGACTTCCAGCGAAAGCGTCACTTTCTTTTCTTGCAGAATCTCGTTTATCTTCATA
>CAMJZA010000087.1 GCA_946410085.1 uncultured Treponema sp.
AGCTGATTTGCTGACATTTCCTCAATCTTTTCTTCAAATTGCTCAAGTTTATCAGACTTTACCTGAAAGAGTTTCATCTCGATAAAGGTCTTATTCATTATGTATCCCCACGATTTGAAAAATTATCTGCTTGCATATTTTCCTTCTAACATTAGCAAATATTCGGTGGTGCCCTCCTCATGTTGTCTTTTCCCGTTTGCTCCAAATCCATGTGCCTCATAAAACTTTATTGCGTCAACATTCTTTTCCAAAACCCACAGGAAACGAACGCTATACTTTTCCTTAGCAAACTCTATGAGCTTCGCACCAATGCCTTGATTCCAGAAGAAATAATCCACATACAATTCAGCAATTTCTTTTCCCTCTACATGAATCATTCCCTTAACAATCCCGTCATCATAAACCCAGATGTTATCAAGAATTCTGGTGTTGCCATATTCTTCTACAAGCTTAACGACCTGCAATTCATTGAATGAATAATCATCGTTATTGAAAATCGGTCTGTACTTAATTCTCTTCGCGAACACGAGGATTTCAGCAATTCTTGACAGGTCTTTTGGTTCTGCCTTTCTTATATTATTCATTTGGGTTCTCCATTTTCTCCCCCTCCTTGTGCTTTCTTCCAGAATGTCCAGTGCGATCCTTTTCCGTAGCCGATTTTCTTGTAAAACTCATCTTCGCCGCCCGTCATGCACGTTGCGCCAAGCGCTTTCATCCTGCGGTACTGTTCAGTAAGCGCAGCTGCAGCAAGACCTTTCCTGCGGTGGTCCGGGTGGGTGCAGAGCGGTTCCATGTACGCAAGCTTATTCTGCGGAACCCACCACATGCCTGCAAAACAGACATATTCTTCGTTTGTATCCGCTATTATGATGTTGTATTCCGGGGTCGCATGCGGGGACGGCGATACGAATGATCTCCATCCGCTTTTGTGCGATTTTGCAGGCGTCCAGTCCAAGGAATCATCGTATGCATCCCAGTCCTTGAACTCGCCTTTTTCGCCATGGCCAAAACCATACCAGCAGAGTTTCGAGCACTTCACAATGTCGATATGCTTCGGCCCTACAAAATGATAGCCTTCCGGCAGCCCGTAATGCAGCTCATTCTTAAAATCAAAGACAAGGTCAGTGTATTCGTAAACCTGTTTGAAGCTGCGCTTTGCCGCCGCATCCTTTATGGCCTGCTGACCGCCGAATAAAACAAACTGCTGCTCATTGTTGAAGTGAGGCATGTCGGAAACTGCATAATCAACAAGTTCCTCCGCAAGGAATTCATAGCCTTTCCGCACGTTGAAATAGATATCCGTCACCGGCGCTTCGTAGTAGACAAACGCAACGACTTTGTCTCCGTCAAACCAGAGTCTGTCCAAGAATGAATAGGACGTATCCGTCCATGACGAAGAGAGTGCGTATTCAAAAAAAGGGGCCGGGCGTCCGCTGTCATTTTCCCTGTCGTACGTTTCTACAAGGAAATTCCAGACTGCATTGATATCTGACAGTAAGTTGAATTGTTTCGTCGTTATGTTCATCTGGTTCTCCATAAAAAGGTGAAAGCCTGACGTTCGCGCTTTGTGTACTTCCCTCGGATGCTCTCAGAATTATACGGCTATACGTGGCGCAGAGATACTATGTCATTACTGTAGCACGTTTTATTTGGGTAGACAAGCATTTTGTGCGGATGGGCGCAAGCGGCCCTTCTGCACGTTTGAGGGCTGCCCTTCATCCATGGTTTCCGTCCTGTGCAGGGGGGGATCGCCGGACAGCATGGCTGGCGGCCGATTCTGGGCGTGCTGAACAGCGCGTTACGCGAGTGCGTAACAGCCGGCACGCGAGTGTGTAACAGTGCGTTACACGACTGCTGAACAGCCGCATCGGGCACTCGGTTACGCCTTTTGTGCCCATATATGCCCCTATATATGGAAGATTCTTTACCTGGCCGCGGATGCTCCGCCAAGTTGATTCCGGCGAATTCCTGCCGGAATCGAAAAAAAACGTTTGACTTCCTGCGGGGGAGGGGTTATAATAAAATCATAATATAACCCCTCGGGAGGCCAGTTTTGGCAAAAGTAGAGCTGAAGGGTATTGGAAAAATCTACGACGGCAACGTACGTGCCGTCCAGAATGCCAATATCACTATCGAAGACAAGGAGTTCTGCGTATTTGTAGGACCCTCTGGATGCGGTAAGTCAACGACTCTCCGCATGGTTGCTGGTCTGGAAGATATCAGCGAAGGTGAACTGTGGATCGACGGCGATCTGATGAATGACGTTCCGCCGAAAGACAGGAACATCGCAATGGTTTTCCAGAATTACGCTCTGTATCCGCACATGACGGTATACGACAACATGGCGTTTGGTCTGAAAATCCGCAAGATGGACAAGGCCGAAATTCAGCGTCGTGTTGATGATGCTGCGAAAATCCTTGGTTTGACGCAGTACCTCGATCGTAAGCCGAAGGCACTTTCCGGAGGACAGAGGCAGCGTGTCGCAGTCGGCCGCGCCATCGTCCGCAATCCGAAGGTCTTCCTCTTTGACGAGCCGCTTTCAAACCTGGATGCGAAGCTTCGTGTAACGATGCGTGGCGAGATTGCCGCATTGCACCAGCGCCTTGGCGCAACGATGATTTACGTTACCCATGACCAGATTGAGGCCATGACGATGGGAACGAAGATTGTCGTCATGAAGGATGGCCATGTCCAGCAGATTGGAGAGCCCCTCTATCTGTACAACCATCCGATCAACAAGTTCGTGGCCGGATTTATCGGTTCGCCGCCAATGAACTTCCTGACGGTTACTGTCAAGAAAGTAGGCGACAAGATTGTGGTGGACGAGGGTTCATTCTCGATAACACCAACTGACGAGCAGCAGGAAAAGCTGAAGGCCTACGTTGGAAAGGAAGTGTACTTCGGAGTAAGGCCAGAGGATCTTGAGTATCAGGAATCTCCGTCTGCTGAGAACAATATGCAGATGAAGATTACAAACAAGGAGCCTCTGGGAGCTGAAACGCACCTCTTCCTTGCTACAAAGGGACAGAACATTGTTGCGCGCGTACAGGCCGCAGCAAAGGAAGGCTTCAAGCTTGGCGAGACGGTGAACTTCAGGCCGAGGATTGACAGGTGTAAGTACTTTGTAAAGAATCCGGAAGATCTGGATGAAGAGAAGAACATCTGTGAAAAGATCGACGCGCCGTGGCTGACCAATCCTTTGACGGGAAAAGTCGGGTATGACAAGATTGAAGGCGATGCAGCTGCAAACTCATAATGTAGTCTGCTGAACGCAATGCGCTGACGGGCCGCCGGGTAAAACCGGCGGCTCTTTTTTTTTCTGCGGCAGGAAGTGGGATCTGCGGGGCGGTGTGGAGATACGCCGAAAAGCTTATACCGGCTGAGGCGGTAAGTGCAGCGATATGACCGCCGGCAGGGGTGGTGCAGTGTGTGCGTTACTGCAGTCTGCGGCAGGAGTTCCTGATGACAACCTCGCTGTCTATGTAGCTTATGCCGGGCGTTTCCCGGCCTTCAATCCGGTCAATCGCCAGCGAGATGATCTTTTCGCCGAAGGCGTCATAATCGTAGTCAACTGAGGTCAGGTTCGGGGTGAGCAGTGTTGCGATGTAGGTATTGTCAAAGCTGACCAGGCCGATGTCGTCCGGGACCTTCATGCCGTGTTCCGTGAGGGACTTGAGGATTCCGACCGCAACGAAGTCATTTATCGCGATGATTGCGTCCGGCTTTTCCTGCCCGTTCAGAATCTCGCAGGCTGCCGTATAGCCGCTGTCTATGTCGTAGTCCGAGGGCCGGTCAAACTGCGCGTAATAGGGGAGGGCATAGCGTTCCAGTTCCACCTTGAATGCCCTGCGCCGCCATGCCGTGAACGAAACCTCGTTCTTTCCGCCGGCAAAGGCGAGCTTTTTGTAGCCGCAGCCGTTCAGGTAGGTCATCAGCTTCTGCATCGCTGCTTCTCCGTTGATTTCGACCCGGGGGCAGTCCACTCCGTCCATGGTCCCCGTGATGATGACGGGGATCCTGCTGTTGACCGAGCGCAGTTTTTCCTTGAACTCCGTCTGTGGCTGGTTTGAATCCACGGAACCGCCGAGCATGATGATGGCGTCTACCTGGTGCCGTTCCAGCTTTTCGAGCAGCTCTATCTCCTTTTTCTGCTCGCTGAAGGAGTCCATCATCAGGAGGGTGTAGCCGCGGGCGTTCGCACTTTTTTCGCAGGAGGCAAAGACGGCCGAATAGTAAGGGTTGCAGATGTCCGCGACGATGTAGCCTATCTGCATGGTCTGCGTCCGGATGAGGCTCCGAGCGAGCATGTTCGGCTGAAAGTCGTATTTTTCGATGATTCTGAGTATTTCCTTCTTCTTTGCGTCCTTGACGTTTGCACTTCCCGTCAGAACCCGGGAGACTGTTGAGATGGAAACACCTGATTCCCGCGCGATGTCGCGGATTGTTATGTTTTTACCCACGCTTCCATTATAGCCGATGAACGAGATTTTTGCAAACGTTTTCAGAACCAGCCCGGCCAATCGCTGCCGCCCCCCGGTTCCGCCCACCTCTCGCAGTTCCGCCTGCCCACCCCTGTCCGTGACAGGCTGCCCCGCAGTTCCGTCTGTATAGACCCCTTTCCGTTTTTCCGATATTGTGTACAGGACGTATGCTGGACTTTTCTCTCCCGAATTTGGATATTCCTCTTTGGGTTCATAACCTGATTGCCGCCTGCAATCTTGTGTTCCTCGTTTTTGTTCTGTTCTTTGAGCGAAAGGAGTCCCGCCGCCGCTTCGTGTGGATCCTGATCCTCGTTTTCCTGCCGAACGGGATAGGCATGGCCCTGTACATCCTGTTCAGCGGGCATATTTTTGCGGCAACGCGGCGGATGCGGGACCTGAATGCCACTGCCGGGCAGTTTTCCGCCCCCCTGCGGGAGCGGCAGAAGAAGATGCTTGACCGGAAGCGTGCTTCCCTGCCCAACCATGTCATAAAGAGCTTCATGCCCCTCGTGGACATGAACCTGTCGGACGGGAACAGCCTGCTGACATATGCCGAAAATACGTCGATCTTTACCTACGGGGCTGCTTTTTTTGATGACCTGTGTGCGGAACTGGAGGCTGCCCGGCAGAGCATCAACATGGAGTTTTTCATCTACCGGCAGGACCAGATCGGGACGCGGGTCATGGAAATCCTGTGCCGGAAGGCCCGGGAGGGGGTCGACGTCAAGCTCCTCTATGACGATTTCGGCTGCTTTCTGACCCGGGTCCGCTTTTTCCGCAGGCTTGATGCGGCGGGGGGCAGGAGCCGCCCCTTCTTTCTGGTCCGGGTGGGGCTTCCGCTCACGCTGAACTACCGGAACCACCGCAAGGTCGTCATCATAGACAGCAACAAGGCCTACATCGGCGGGATGAACCTGGCGGACGAGTACGCCAACTGGAATCCCCGCCGCCGCCTGAACTGGCGGGACACGATGGTCAAGCTGGAAGGCAGCTGTGTCCTGGCAATGCAGTCGAACTTCCTCGGCGACTGGTATTCACAGGGCGCCTGGGTCAACCGTCCCAAGACAATCGAGTCCATGCTCCGCTATTTCCCGCCGTCATTTGCTGAAAAGCTGCTTGACACTTCCGAGCTGGAGCGGGGAAGCGATCTCATGCAGGAGCTTTTTGTCAAGGACCGGATTGCCACCCAGGTCATAACGAATGATCCGAGCGACAGCAAGAAGGCGAACATTGAGGATGCCTTTATCCGCATGATTATGAGCGCACGGAAGAGCATCTACATAGAGACGCCCTACTTTACGCCTGACGAGGAATTTCAGAATGCCTTAAAGATTGCCTCCTATTCGGGGGTAAAGATCTGTATCGTGATTCCCGGTGACTGGGATAAGTTCTTCATGAAGGCTGCATCGTACGAGTTTGCCCGGGAG
Organism: uncultured Treponema sp.; assembly: GCA_946410085.1. Taxonomy (GTDB): domain Bacteria; phylum Spirochaetota; class Spirochaetia; order Treponematales; family Treponemataceae; genus Treponema_D. The sequence goes on from CAMJZA010000087.1 coordinate 5,909, forward strand.
CTGTGCGCGGACGGCATCCGCTTTTACATCTACCCGGGCTTCATCCATTCAAAGATGCTGAGCGTCGACGGGAAAATTGCTTCGATAGGAACGACGAACATCGACAACCGCAGCTTCTCGCTCCACTTTGAGGAGAACATCCTCTTTTACGACGAGCGCTTCACGGCCCGCTGCGATGTAATCATCGAGCGGGACATGCAGCATTCGCAGGCGGTGACCAAGGAGTTTTTTGATGCGAAACCCCTTGTCGTCCGCGCCTTCTGGTCGTTCTGCAAGCTCTTCTCGCCGCTCCTGTAGGAGTGCGGCAGGCGGCTGCGGACAGAAGTCATGAGGCCGGGGCTAAAGGCGGCCGGAAGCTTCTGCCCTGCTGCTGCCGGTCCGCCTTCGCAGCCTCCGGCATGTCTCTCTGTTTCCGGTTTGCCTGTGTTGCCGCTACTCTGACTTCTTCGGCTTGGGCACGTTCTTGAGCTTGTCGAACAGCTTGTTTGCTGCGTCTCCCGCCGTGTTCGAGATGCTGCCGGCAGCTTCTTCGCCGAGTTTTTCGCTCAGCTTTTCCTGCAGCTTGCCCGTTCCCAGTTCCGTAATGCGGGTCTGAATTTCCTGCCGCTTGCTTTCCAGTATGCCCTGCATGGAGTCGAGGTCGGTGTTCGCAAGGTCAATGCCGTTTTCAATGCCCAGGAACTCCTTTGCCTTGTTGAAGTAGGCGTTGGACGAACCCGTTATCTCCTCGTTCAGCCGGGCGAGTGCCTTGTCCTTTGCCTCGTTGCCGATTCCCTTGACGATTGCCGTGAGGGACTCCGTGAACTTGTCGGCAAAGTCGCCGAGCAGCTGGAGGTTCATGCCTTCCAGCTCTGAGAAGTCCAGGTTGAATCCGACGAGCAGGGTCTTGATGGCGTCGAGCGCTTCCTGATAGTACTTGCTGATGATTGCGCTCGCAAAGCCGTCCGTCGTCATCTTGATCGGGGTCAGGTCAACGGAACCGCCTGCGCTCAGGAAGCCGCTTCCTGCCGCCGCATTGAGGGAGACCTTGGCAAGCCCTTCGAGCGAGGGAACGCCGCTCTTGAGCGCAACCTTTGCTCCGTCAAAGAGCGCCTTGATGCCGTCGCCCGTATAGTTTGCCTGGATGAGCGGGGCGGTGCTTGCTGCCCGCGTGTCCAGCACGAGGTCGGCGGCATGGCTGATGCCCGCGATGGCGAAATTGCCGGTGAGCTTCGTGGTCTTGTTCCGGGCGTTCTGGTCGTTCGTAATCTCTTCGATTCTTGCATCGAAGTCCTTTCCGCTCACGTATGCCCGTTCGATGAGGAAGGCCGGATTGTTGTCGCCGAACCAGAAGGTTGTTCCGGCAAGGCGGTTGGAGCCTTCCTTCTTTTTCTTTGCTGCCTCCGCCTTGTTTTTTTCCGCTTCGGCGAGCACCGTCTGGGTCACGCTGTTCTGCTTGATCTGTTCGGCATAGCTGATGCCCTTTTTGAGGTAGGGGTAGTAGTCACCGAGCATGCTGTAGGCAACGGTTTCCAGCGCGTCGTTCAGCAGTTTTTTCGCGTTCTTCACCGTGTCGACGATGGCAGTCAGCCTGCTCTTGAGCATGTCCCTGTCGGCCTTGACGGCGTTCGTGATTGCTTCCGTCGTTGTCTTGACGCCGTTCGCGTCCGCGAGCACCTCGTCCTTGAGGGCACGTGCGCTTTCCGTCAGCGCCTTCGTGTCATTCACGATGGAGTTTATGGTCGTGATGTATTCCTGCAGGACCATCGGGTCATTGATTTTCCTGACGTCGATGTCCTGGATCTTCTTGACGGAAGCCTTGTACTCCTTGACCTTTGCTTCCACTTCGTCCGGCTTGCCGGTCCATTTCGTAACGAGTCCCTGCACCTGTGCTTCGGCAGATTTTGCCTGTTCAATGCTTGTCAGCTGCGAGCGCAGGTTGCTGATGATGGACTCCACGTCCGAGCCGCCGAGCAGGTCCACCGCCTGATTCTGCAGGTCGGTCAGGGCTGCCTGGGAGCCCGCCTTGAGGTTCCTGACGAACTCGCTGTCTGCGAGGGACTCCTTCGGTTCTTCCTTCTTTTTCTTCTTGTCCTCGGGCAGCTCGCAGCTGACCGTCCGGTCGGTGTTGAAGGCGATGCCCGACAGCTCCAGGTTTTCTGCATCGAACTTGCCGCGCAGGGCCTGGGTCAGGTTAAAGTTCAGGTCCAGCTTGTCGAACTGGACGATGTTCTTCATCACGGAATCCTTATTGCCGACCGCCACGTCCTGAATCGTCAGCGATGCGCCGAGGACCTTGAGGTTCACCGAACCGATGTCCACCTTCGCACCCACGGCGTCCTGTGCGACGCCGGTCAGGACCTTCTTGAGCAGGGGATTCTTGATGGCCATGAAGGTACTGGCGATGAACATGATGAATGCGATGAGCGCCGCGAAGGGGAGCAGCATGAAGCGGCCCTTGTGGCTCTCGATGTCCTTGGCAAGCGAGCGCAGGCGGGCTATTTCGCGCTTGGAAAAGAGTCGGTCGTCGGCGACTGCGAGCTTGAGGGCCTTCTTCGCGTCCCCCCCCTTGACGAACAGGTCCTGCAGGAAGGCCTTGTCGCGGGGAATGGAAACGGGCTTGAGGATTGCCCGCCTGAGCTTGCGCTCCGAGTATGCCTTGCGGAAAATCTTGGGAAGCTTCTTCTTGGGGAAAATCTTCCGGTCTTTCTTTTTGGTCTTTTTCTTCTTTTGGGCGGGGACGGGCGTGCTGTCAGCTGAAACGACGGCGGTTGGAGCGGCTGCATCGGTTGCTGTTGCATCGGCGGTGCCGTTTCCGGCTTCCGCCTCGTCCTCCTCATCATCTTCTTCGTCCTCGTCTTCCTCGTCGGAGGTGTCGCCGATGGACATGTCATCGTCGTATACGTCGTCTTCGTCCGCTTCGTCGTCTGCTTCGTCGGGAGCTGCCCCGGCTGCTGCATTCCCGGCAGGTGCGGCAGACGCATTTCCGGCAGGATTGTCCCCGCTGCTGCCTCCCGGCAGATTCTGGAGGCTGTCGTACGCCGCTTCTATGGCATTCTGCCGGTCTTCGGCTGCCTTCCGCTGTGCTTCCGCAAGCTGCTGCCGGTCATCTGCGGTGTTCTGCGCTGTGTCCGCGGCACGCTTCTTCTGTTCGTCCATATCCGGTCCGGTCGTTCCGTTTGTATTGCTGTCGTTCATGCTTCCTCCACCGCGTCGATTATTTTGCTTATAAGGGGAACCTGCTTTATCATCTGGAGAATCTTCAGCTTGCGCAGGAAATTGCCGATGTAGCGCCGCCAGACGTAGACGAATGCCCGGCTCAGCAGATAGAGGGGGATGTAGGCCACGACGCAGCAGACCAGGCTTCCCATCACTATCGTGTTGTTGAACTTGGTGAATGCGACGAACGGCGTTTGGATAAGCTTGAGGAAAAGCGGCTGCAGGGATTCCTGCGTCAGCACGGCATAGCCGACCTGGTTAAAGAGCGGGTCGGTGAATCGGGTCAGCAGGGAAAAGAGCAGGATGGACAGGGCCAGTGCCCCCCTCTGGATCCTCATGAACAGGATGAACACGAAAAGCAGGTACCACAGCAGGTTGTCCTTTGGCATGGAGCCGAGCAGGGCACCGAGCGCGAACGCATGGGCAATCGCCCCCTGATCGCGGTTGGAACTGAGCGCCTTCAGAAGTTTAGCTAAGGGTTTTAACATAGGAAAAGTATACCATAGCAGGTGGAAACAATCTAGGGCCGGGGAAAAGGGCTGGCAGGCCCGGACGGGGGGTAATGGGCGGACGGCGAGACCAGGGCCTCCGTCCTGCGCAACGGCGAGACGACCACTAATGACTCCGCTGTATAGCCTGTCTGATTTCCAGAACCATGCTCTCTATGGATTTGGGGCTGCGCTTTCCTGTTAGCTGTTTCATTCCGTCACTCCGCTTGTGCCTAAATCTCTATCCTGTCCAGTACGAGGTCTCCCGAGTCTTTTTCCAGGAACATCACCATGTAAACCGGCAGGTAAGTCACCTTGTCCTTGCGGGACACGTTGCAGTTTGCAAGGACAAGCCCCTCGTCCATCTGGTAGCCGGGGTTTGAAAGGCAGTTGTTCATCGCAGAATGGATGGTGTAGTCTTTGCCGCTTTTTACTTCGATGGGGAGAGCCCGGTCCTCATATTCGATGACGAAATCCAGTTCGCCCAGGCGGTTGGAGTTGTAATAATACAAGCCGAAGCCCTTTGCGCTCAGTTCCTGCGCGACGGCGTTCTCGTAGATGCCTCCCGCATTGAGCGACGGATCCTTGGACAGGAGCTTCCGCTTGCTGCTCATGCCGTATTCCGAGGTCAGCATGCCGACATCTGACAGGTACAGCTTGAAAAGGCTCTGCTTCTCGCTGAGCCTGAGGGGTATCTTCGGTTCCGTGCTGTTGAACGCGGCGAGCGCGACCCCGGCGTTCCGCAGCCAGAGGAAGGTGTTTTCCACCCGCTCAAAGTGCAGGCCCTTCTTCAGGTCGGTGACGACATACCTTCTGTTCTGCTTGAGCAGCTCGGCGGGAATCAGCTCGTAGGCGTTCCTGAGCAAAAGACGCTTGTCCTCCGCCTCGTACTGGGTGAAGTCCATCTTGTACAGCTTGTTTATGTCCTGGTGTACCTGCATAACCTCGTTGACGTTGCTACTGTCGGCAAAACGGCTGACGGCTTCGGGCATCCCGCCCACGACAAGGTAGCGGGCGAACAGGTCGAGCATCTTCTGGTTCACCGCATCTATAACCGGGCTACGGTTTATGAATGAATCTCGAAGATTTGCGATGACATCCTCTCCGATATTTGTGACTTGCAGGAATTCTCCGAAGTCGAGCGGGAACATCTCTATCGTCGTCATGTATCCCACCGGAGCTGACCCGAGGTTCGTGAGCTCAACTCCCAGCAGGGAGCCGCTCAGGACGTAGCGGAAACTGCCTTCTTCGGTGAAGAACTTGATTTTTGTCACCATCTCCTTGTATTTCTGGACTTCGTCGATGAAGATGACGGTTCTGCCCTTGGTGAGCTTCTTGCTGCTCAGCGTGGAGAATCCGATTACAAGTTCGTCAACCGTCGTTGCGCCCGCAAGCACGTCCCCCGCCGCTGGGGTCTCAATCAGGTTCAGCTCGAGGAAGTCTGCACCCTCTTCGTTCAGCACCCGCCGGATGGAATGAGTCTTGCCCACCTGCCGTGCGCCCTTCACCAAGAGGGCCTTCTTGCCGCCGTTCCTGTACCAGTCGCGTATCAGCCGCTCTCCGTTCCTCACCAAGTCCATAAAAGCATGCCTCAGTCCTATGATACAGGTGCAGTGTCAAAAAAACAAGGGAAATTCGGGCGAATTTGTCAAAAATACAAGAGAAATTCGAGCAGTTTTGTCAAAAACACAAACTTCCATCCATGAATGAGGCACGCCCTGCCCAACGGGCGTTGCCCCTGCTTTGGGCGTGTGTCAAAAACACAAGAATCTGCCCTTTGCGCCAGCCTTTACCGCTAAAACTTCTGCCAGTGCAGCTGTTCGCCTATGTCGGCATCAAGCTGCCTGGCGATGACTGCATCGGGTGCAGGCCGTCCGATGCCGATGAAGCAGGGAATCATGTATCCGTCGGGAAAGCCCAGGACCTTTTGCGCGATGGCCTCTTCATTCCCGAGCGGAATCCTCACGTTGCAGCCATATCCTTCGGCCGTTGCCGCGAGCCAGAGGTTCTCAATGCTGCACCATATCGTCGCATAGCAGTTGAGGCTGGAAAGGTTCTGCGGGTGCAGGATGTCGGTCTTTTTCTTCTGCAGCGGGACGATGACCGCCGCCGCTTCATACAGCATCCTGTGCTGCTTGGGAACGGCATACCTGTAGCATGCTTTTTGAACCGGGTCGGAAATGAAGGTCATTGCGTCCACGTCTTTTTCCGACAGGTCCTTCGGTATGCCTGCAAGTACTTCGGCCAGAATCTTCTTGTCCGTCACGACGATAAAATGCCAGTCCCTGAGGTGGTCGTTCGCCGGGGCCTTGAATGCGGCCTGTATAATCCGCCTGACTGC
>CAMJZA010000088.1 GCA_946410085.1 uncultured Treponema sp.
AGAAAATGCGCGAGGAGCAGATCATGCTGGCATGCCTGAACGAAAGCCCCGACGTCCTTGACGCGATAATCGAGTCTGGCTACGGGGTGAACACGACGGACGCGGACGGAATGAGCGTGATGATGCTGGCTGCGAAAGTCCATACGGACATCGATACTATCAGCATGCTCCGCTACCACCGCGCCATCTGCAACAACAGGGACGAGCTGGGCCGGACGGTCCTGCACTACGCGGCGGCCAACAGCGACCCGGCGATTTACGATTTCCTAACGAGTCTCGCAGAGCTGGAGCCGGACGGGGAATTCGGGGGCCTTGCGGATGTGGAGGACTGCAAGGGCCACAAGCCCGAATACTACCGCAAGCACCGGGACGAGTTCTAGGGGAAGATGAGACGATGGGAGGGGGCTCCCCCCTCCTTGGCAGGAATTGGCCGGGATATCCGTTTTTTTTCTGATTTCCACTCAGAATCGCCCCCGGTTTCACCCAATAAGCAGGTAGAAAGCAAATCTATATAAAAGGAGAAACACATGGCTGACATTTACACCAAGATGACCCCGGTACTGGACGGAATCTCAGCGGTCTACACCCACCTGAAGAACAATTCCTTCACGGCGAGCAAGACGGATTTGGAGTTCACGGTCGCCTTCAAGAACACCCGGAAGTTCCTGGGGCTGAGCGAGGGGCAGACCGCATTGTTCTGCTGCATTTTCTCCTGCTACATGGGAAACGGGGAGAAGCCCGTGTGCATCGGGGAGCTTTCCCAGGCGACCGACACGAACCCGCTCCGCTTCCTGGAGTTCCGCGATGACTTCGACGCGCTTGAGGAGAAAGGCTTCATCGCCGCCGACAGGAACGAGGAGCGGAGCTCCCGGGCCCGCTGCTACAGCATCCCCGATGAAGTGACTGCGGCCATCGTGAAGGGAGATGTTTCGCTCATCGCGAAGGGGCTTCGTGCGAAGGACCTTGACCTGATATACCCCGAGGACATCTCCGAGAAGGAGCTTTTCTACGCGGACACGATACGGGAGGACATACGTTCCCTGTTCGGCTACTTCGAGCAGGAGCAGTTCGGTGCGATTCAGGAGCGGCTCGCGGCCAAGGGCATGGGCCGGGGCGTGTGCGTCATGCTCCACGGCGACAGCGGGACGGGCAAGACCGAGACGGTCTACCAGCTGGCGCGCAGGACGGGCCGGGCGGTCTACCACGTGGACATTGGCTCTGTCGAAAGCCAGTGGATCGGCGCCACGGGGCAGAACCTGTCGGAGCTCTTCAGGAAGTACAAGCGGATCTGCGCCCGGGCGAATGCCTGCGGTGAGAACATCCCCATCATGCTGTTCAACGAGGCGGACGCGCTCTTCGGAAAACGGATCGAGCATGTGACGCAAGGACCTGAAACCGAAATCAATCACATCAACTCAATCCTCCTTGACTGCATGGAAAAGCAGCAGGGCATCCTCATCGCGACGACGAACCTGCCCGGAGCATTGGACACGGCATTTGAGCGCCGCTTCCTCTTCAAAATCAAGTTCGAGAAGCCTGACCTTGAAATGAAGAAGAAAATCTGGCAGAGCAAGGCCGGATGGCTGGAAGACCGGACGGTGGCGCACCTGGCGGAAAGCTACGCGCTGAGCGGGGGCGAGATTGACAACGTGGTCCGCAAGGCGGAGATGCACGAAATCCTGACGGGCAGCCGCAGCTCGGTCACGGAAATCGAGGACTTCTGCCGGAAGGAGAAGCTTGAGGGCAGCCGCAGGAACCGGATAGGCTTTGGCGGCTGAGTACGATATGAACGGGTGGGCGGGGGGCGGCCAGCCCCTGTTCCCCGCAAAAAAAAACGTTCAGATTTTTCTGAATTTCACTCAGAAATCACCTGATTTTCACCCAATAGATATGTAGGGGGGCTTGAGCAAGCCCCGTGGATTCATGCAAAGCATATAAGGAGTGTGGTTATGGAAGAGAAGCTTTTTGTGATTGAAGACGGAGTTCTCACCAAGTACACTGGGAACGAGAAGAATGTTTCCATCCCTGCCTGCGTGAAAAAAATCTACCGATATGCGTTCGCGGGCTGCACGTCAGTCGAGACAATCAGCATTCCTGCCGGCGTGATGGAAATCGGTACGGATATGTATTCATATTATGAAGAGTGCTTTGAAGAAATGTTCGATGACGATGATTACGAGCAGTATGACCTGCCGGAAATCTGCTGGGGCGCGTTCGAAGGCTGCACGTCGCTCAAGGAAATCCGCTATGGCGGGACAATGGCCCAGTGGCTGTTCATGCTGGGCGGATGCAATCTGGTCTCTCCCGTTCATGTTGCCGTCAGCTGCTCGGACGGAGACGCACTGGCTGTCCGCAGTGACCTGCTCAGGCGCAGGAAGATGACGGAAATTGCTCTCCCCGGGAATATCGTCAAAATCGCCCCCCGCGCATTCACAGGCTATCCGTCGCTTGCGTCGGTCAAAATCCCCGGCAGCGTGGTCATGATAGGTGGCGAGGCATTCAAAGACTGCACGTCGCTCGGTTCTGTGGAATACGATGACACGATGGAAGAGTGGGAGCGCGTGGAGGGCAAGGCGAACCTCCTTTCTTACGTCCCGGCAGCGGAAGTGAAATGCGCTGACGGCGTGTGGGTCCGCCCCGCCGTTCTGGTCGAGCACGGGACGCTGGTCACATGCCTGGACAAGGATGCGGCAAGCGTGACGGTTCCCGACGGCGTGACGGAGATAGCCAGTAGGGCATTCGAGGACTGCACGTCGCTCACGGCAGTCAGCATCCCTGCGGGTGTGACGAAAATAGGAAGAAAGGCGTTTGCGGGCAGCACGTCGCTCACGGCAGTCAGTATCCCTGCGGGCGTGACGAAAATAGACCGGAAGGAGTTCGCGGGCTGCACGTCACTCACGGCAGTCAATATCTCCGAGGGAGTAAGCTGTATCGACAGTGACGCGTTCAAGGGCTGTACGTCGCTCACATCGCTCAGCATTCCCGGAAGCATGACATACATCGGCAAGGGCGCGTTCTCAAACTGCACGTCGCTCAGCGAAATCCATTATGGAGGGACAACGGCCCAGTGGCTGTTCGAGCTGGCAGGATTCACGCATGTTCCCAGAAACATTGTCATCCACTGCACGGACGGTGACGCAAAGCCTGTCAGCAAGAAAATAGCGGAAATCGTCATCCCCGGGGAAGTGACAAAAATCGGGGCGGGTGCGTTCCGCTGCTGCACATCGCTCACGTCGGCTGGATACGCTGGCACTATGAAGAAATGGGAGGCCGTAGAAGGCAAGGCGAACCTCCTGTCCTGCATTCCGGTGCCGGAAGTGAAATGCGCTGACGGCGTGTGGGTCCGCCCCGCCGTTCAGGTCGAGCACGGGACGTTGGTCAGGTGCCTGGACAAGAATGCGGTGAGCGTGACGGTTCCCGACGGCGTGACGAGAATAGCCAAAGGTGCCTTCAAGAGATGCAGGGCGCTTACGACCGTCGTCATTCCCCGCAGCGTACAAAACATCGATGATTATAAAGAATTCTCGGGCTGTCCGTCGCTCAGGGAAATCCGCTATGGCGGGACAAAAGAGCAATGGAATGACATCTGCAAGGGAATGCTCTATCATGCCGGGGGATTTATTCATGGAGAGCTGGAGGATAAGCGGGACGTCTGGAAGTTCCCGGGTATGCCGAAGCTTATTCAGTGCGCTGACGGCAGCTTGGAGCGGACGTAGCTTCCGGCGGGGAACGGGTGCGGAATGCCCCGTTAGCCCTGCTGCACGGCAAGCTCATCCAGTCCCCCTTGACGCGGGGGCGGGCAGGGGCGAACAGCCCCTGTTCCCGCAAAAAAACGTTCAGACTTTCCCGAATTGCACCAGATTTTCAACAATAGATATGCAGGGGGCTTGAGTAAGCCCCGTGGATTCATGCAAAGCATATAAGGAGTATGGCTATGGAAGAGAAGCTTTTTGAGATTGAAGACGGAGTCCTCACCAAGTACAACGGGAACGAGAAGGATGTCGTCATCCCTGAGGGGGTGTCGGAAATAGGCGACCTTGCATTCGAGCGGTGCACGTCGATCAAGTCTGTCATTATTCCCAAGGGGGTGAGGACAATCAGGAGGAATACGTTCTCGAGATGCACGTCGCTTGAATCCGTCGTCATCCCTGATGGCGTTATGGCGATCGACAACTGGGCGTTCGTGGACTGCGCCTCGCTCAAGGCTGTCACCATACCCGGCAGCGTACGGCAGATAGGCTGCGGTGCGTTCGAACGGTGTTCGTCGCTCACGTCGGCCGACATCTCCGACGGCGTGACGGTAATCGGGGAGAGGGCATTCGCTGGCTGCACGTCGCTCGAGTCAATCAGCATCCCTGCGAGCGTGATGGAAATCGATAGGTATTGGACTGAATTTGACGATTGTCTTGCCGGCGAGCAGAGAAACAGCCTGTATCCGTTCGATTTGTTCGACGGCTGCACGTCAATCAAGGAAATCCGCTATGGCGGGACCAAGGCCCAGTGGCTGTTCATGCTGGGCGGATTCAACCTGGTCTCTCCCGTGCGGGTTGCCGTCAGCTGCTCGGACGGGGACGCACGGTCTGTCCGCAGTGACCTGCTCAGGCGCAGGAAGATGACGGAAATCGCTCTCCCCGGGAACATCGTCAAAATCGCCTCCCGCGCGTTCGCAGGCTGCGAGTCGCTTGCGTCAGTCAAAATCCCCGGCAGCGTGGTCATGATCTGCAGTGAGGCATTCAAAGGCTGCGCGTCACTCAGTTCTGTGGAGTACGACGACACGATGGAAGAGTGGGAGCGCGTGGAGGGCAAGGAGAACCTCCTGTCTTATATTCCGGCGACGGAAGTGAAATGTTCTGACGGCGTGTGGATCCGCCCCGCCGTTCTGGTCGAGTGCGGGACGCTGATCACGTGCCTGGACAAGGACACGGTGAGCATGATGGTTCCCGATGGCGTAACTGGAATATCCGGCGAGGTCTTCAACGGCTGCAAATCGCTCACATCAATCAGTATCCCTGCGAGCGTGACAGAAATATTCGGCGGGACGTTCGAGGATTGCACGTCGCTCATTTCTGTGGAATACGAAGACACGATGGAGGAGTGGGAGACTGTAGAAGGAAAGGCGAATCTTCTGGCTTACGCTCCGGTGAAGGCCGTGAAGTGCACTGACGGTGTGTGGAAAAAGCCCGCCGTCCTGGTCGAGCACGGGGTTGCTGTCAAGTGCCTGGACAAGGATGCGGTGAGCATAGCGGTTCCCGACGGCGTGATAGAGATCGGCGATAAAGCGTTCGAAAGATGCACGTCGCTCGAATCGGTCCTCATCCCTGTAAGCATCACGAAAATCGGTATGGATGCGTTTGCAGGCTGCACGTCGCTCAAGACGGTCAGCATCCCTGAGGGTGTACCGAAAATCGGCTGGGGAGCATTCGCTGGCTGCACGTCGCTCGAGTCAATCTGCATGCCTGCGGGCGTCACGAGTATACTCGGGCTGGCGTTCAAAGGCTGCACGTCGCTCAGGGAAATCCGCTATGGCGGGACAAAAAAACAGTGGGATACCGTGAAGAAGGACTATGACTGGTGCCGCTCCGTCCCCGCCCGGAAAGTAATCTGTACGGACGGTGAGAGCGACAATCTCAAGGTTCTTGAGGATTGGTAGGGGGGTGGACTGCCCCGCCAGCCCTCCCGCACGGCAAGCTCATCCCGCCCTCCTTGACGCGGGGGGCGGGCAGGGGCTGTCCCTGTTTCCCGCAAAAAAACGTTCAGACTTTCCCGAATTGCACCGGATTTTCACCCAATAGATATGTAGGGGGCTTGAGCAAGCCCGTGGATTCGTTCAAAATACATAAGGAGTATGATTATGGAACAGAAGCTTTTTGAAGTTAAAGACGGTGTTCTCATCAAGTACACTGGAAACGAGAAGGATGTCGTCATCCCTGCGGGCGTGACAAAAATCGGGGATTCTGCTTTTGACTGCTGCAGCTCAATTGAATCGATAGTCATTCCTGATGGCGTAACGGAAATCGGTAAGAACGCATTCGCATGCTGCACGTCACTCTCGTCCGTTGCCATCCCTGAGGGGGTGATGGAAATTGGTCAGTGTGCATTCCGCAGCTGTACGTCGCTTAAGTCCATCTCTCTTCCCGAAAAAGTAACGGACATCGATATAGGTACATTCGCGTACTGCACGTCGCTCAAGTCGCTTGCGATTCCTGCCGGCGTAAAGAAAATCGGTGACGGTGCATTTTCGAACTGTCTGTCGCTTGAGTCGGTCTCAATGCCGCCTGAGGGCATTGAGGAAATAGGCTGCAACGCATTCTGTTGGTGCAGGTCACTCAAGTCCATTACAATTCCTGCCGGCGTAAAGAAAACCGGTAGGAACGCATTTGCGTACTGCATGTCGCTTGCGTCCGTCAGCATCCCCGCAGGTGGGAAGAAAACCGGTGACGATGCATTACCGGACTGCCTGTCGCCTGAGCCGGTTTCAAAGCCTAAGGGGATTGAGGGAATAGGCAGCAGCGCATTCTATTGGTGCAAGTCGCTCTCGTCCATTACAATTCCTGCCGGCGTAAAGAAAATCGGTAGGGACGCATTCGCATGCTGCACGTCACTCTCGTCCGTTGCCATCCCTGAGGGGGTGATGGAAATCGGTCAGTGTGCATTCCGGGGCTGCACGTCGCTCGCGTCAGTCAGCATCCCCGAGAGTGTGACTAAAATCGGCGGTGATGCGTTCAAAAACTGCAACATCGCGGAGCTGCCGCATCCCTGCCTGACGATACGGGATGGGCTTGTTATACGGGATGGCATGCTGCTGTACTGTGCAAGCCAGTTGGAATCGATCGTCATCCCCGAAGGGGTAACGAAAATCGGACAGGGGGCATTCAGGGACTGTACCTCGCTCACGTCCGTGAGCATCTCCGAAGGCGTGGCGGAAATAGGCGGGGATGCGTTCGGAGGCTGTACGCCGCTTGCGGAAATCCGCTATGCAGGAACAAAAGCACAGTGGGCTGCCATGCAAAGGGGTGCGTCCCAGAGCGACTTCTCCGTAAAGAGTATCCTCTGCAGGGACGGAAAGATTGAGGATGCTGAAAGCTGTTGCAGCCAGGACGACGGGTACAGCAGGATGAGGGCCTGAGGAACAGCGGGGCGGGCAACTTCCGCCCCATACTGGGGCTGTGGGACAGAAGTGTCCGTTTCGCAGCTCGCCTGCCCTGCAGCCTGAGCGCGGGGGCTTCTTTCTCTGCTATGCTTTGAAGCCGTACGGGCTGGTTTCTGGAAATGCGGTAGAACCTATACAAACCGGACGTGCTGTGCTACAATGGACTCATGGAAGAAAAGGTCTTCAAGAACGAAGAGGAATATGCCTCTCAGGCCGGTACGGGCGCACTGCTGAATCCCCGCGTGGACTCGACCTTCAAGGCCCTGTTCACGCAGGATACAAAGGAGTCCAAAGCCGCAATGCAATCCTTCCTTGAGGCCGCGACTGAGCGAAAAATACGGAAATGGAACCTGACGGCGAATGAGCCACCGGAGGAATTTGCCGGGCAGAGGGGCGTGAGCTATGATATAGTCTGTGAGTTCGATGACGGAATGGCCGCGGACATTGAAATGCAGGCATTCAACCAAGAGTACGACTACGGCAAAAGGGCCGAGTACCAAGTCGCGAGGCTGGAGACGACCTATCTCAAGAAAGGGGACGATTGGGAGAAAGCTCCGATCGTGTACCAGATAAGTGTCTTGGACTTCAACTATGGGGCTGGAGACGCTGATGGGGACACTCTTGAAAGGTCGAAAAGTCCAGTAAGCCGGTATGCCATGCGGACAAAGGACGGTAGGGAGCTTTCCAACGCTCTCAACATCATATTCGTAGAGCTGCCGAAGGCCAAGGGGCTTGAGGACAGCGTTGAGACGAATACGGCTCTTGAGAACTGGGCGATATTCCTGAAAGATGCGGATAATCCGAATAAGAAGGATATAATCAGCAAGCTTACTGGCAAGGAGGATGGGTTTATGAATGCACAGAAATCACTCTCGTCAATCAGCGCGAATCGCAACCTGTGGATAGCGCAGTACCATCAGGAACTCCATGAGCGGGACCGCATATCAGGACTTAACGCAGCCCACCAAAGGGGACTGGATGAAGGCCGCAAGGAAGGCCGCAAGGAAGGCCACAAAGAAGGTCATAAAGAAGGTCTTGCTGATGGCGTGAGGATGACCGCGCGGAACCTTCTTGCGTTGGGTATGAGCGACGAGATTATCGCGAAGGCAACGGGGCTTTCCGAGGATGAAATAAGAAAGCTCCGGTAAGGAGTCCGGGCTTATGAACGCACAGAAATCACTCTCGTCAATCAGCGCGAGCCGGGAGTTATGGATGGTACAGTGGACGCGGGGCAATGGTTTTCTTATATTCTAAAGTGTAAGATGCTTGTGATGAACATGGCGGAAGCAAGGGCACATTTCGCGATGCTCCTGAACATGGAGAATGAATCCGTGTCCGCCGTACTGGAAATGCTGCAGCTCCTGCGCCCCTACATGTCATCCATGCTCAGGCCGGTCAGGGTGAGCTGGTAGCCGGGGATGTTCCGGGCGAACGCTGCGGCCTTCTGTTCCAGGTCTGCGGGACTGAACTTTTTGGCCTGCCGCTTGACTTCGTAGACACAGCACTGCTTCTTGATGTCGTCCAGCGTCTTGCCAGTGGAAGAAAAACCTGCTGCCATGCTGGCGTTTAAAACCTTGCTTAGTAACATTTAAAACCTGGCCTTGTAACGTTTAAAACCTGGCCTTGTAACGTTTAAAACCTAGCCTAGTAACATTTAAAACCTAGCCTTGCAACATTTAAAACCTAGCCTATGATTTTGTCTATGCCCCGTCTCTCGTAGGCAGTCCCTCCGGGCAGCGGGACGCTTTTGTTCCTCCGGCGGGAATTCGCCTTGACCTGCGGAGCATGCTGTGGTAAAAAAGCTAATTAAATGTCTTTCGTGTGATTATCCAGCCATTTCTTCACAATCATTCCGTGTTTATCCTGACATTTACAGGATACCATTATATCATGCAAGTCAAATCTTGACGACTTTTTAATTTCGGAGTAATAGGAACCGTTATACTGCATCAGAACAGGATTTTTTGATTTCTCGAATCATAGTTTCAATGGATTTCTGGACATTTGCTGGTAGGGAGTCAAACTCATCGATGAGCAGGCGGTGCTTCTGGTACTTCTGCAGCGAATCGGGCATTGTCCGCCGGGGGCTGGCTTCCGGCTCCAGCCCCGTCAGGAGGTATTCCACGGAGACGCCGAGGACTTTCGCGATGCGGAGCGCGACGTCGGCGGCGGGGACGCTGTTGCGCTTGATGTCCGTGGAAAGGCTTGTGAGCGAAAAGTTCGCGCGAAACCTGAAAAAATGAAGAAAAGTTCAAAAAGCCCTTGACATTTTTTTTTTTTTTTTTGGTGGTACACTGAAAGGTAGTTTCTATTAAAATTATTACATTATACAAGGAGATAATATGGTTGTACTTAATTCCCCGATAGCACTTGATGAAGTTGATTCAAAATTTGTAATGGGAATGAACTGGCAGCAAAGGGATAAGAATAGGTGTTACTGTAGCTGTTAGTTTTTTCAGAAGGGTGCTTTTCTATAAGAAAAGCACCCTTCTGTTTCAGATTTATTGGAAACAATGCTCTAGCTCATCTTTTTTTCGTAGGTACATGACCTGTGGTATTAGGAGATATATGATATGGACTTTATTCCTTCACAATACAATTTTTATTTCGAACATAATGGAAAGAATTTTCTCTATAATACATTGAGTACCGCATTAGTAGAATTAGATAAGAAAACATATGCTTGTTTAAAGAATAACAATTTGGATATGTTAAAATCTGAATATGTGAATCCTTTGAGAGAGATGCATTATTTAAGTGAAAAAAACAAAGACGAGTCTGAAGAATTTTTTTATTTCTATGATTCTGTTAGATATGCTCGGTCATCTAGTGTTTTTAGCATTACATTGATTCCCTCTTACAATTGCAATTTGGCTTGTCCATATTGTATGCAGGGACAAGAAAAGAGTTCTGCCAAAATGGATGATGCGTCTCTGAAAGCTGTTTTAATTTTTATGGAAGATTATCTACAAAATCATAAAAATGTCACAAAACTCATAATCTGTTTGTTTGGTGGAGAGCCGATGCTTAATAAGAGTTTATTGTATGAGTTTTGTGATAAATCTAATGAAATTGCTGTGAAGTATAACTGTGAACCTTTTTTCCAAATGACATCAAACATGACTTTGTTGGATGAACAGATGCTTCAATATATGAAGAAATATCAAATTCATACACAGGTCTCTATTGATGGAACTCCATCACAGCATGACGCAAAAAGAATTTATAAAGGAGGAAAAGGTACGTATGATTTGATTGTTAAAAATTTGGAGAAATTGTATGATAATGGTTTGAGAGATTTGATAACAATTAGATTAAATATTGATTCCTCGAATATAGAAGACGCAGAGTCAATAATGCGGGCTTTTACTAAATACTCAGATGATGTTTATTTCGGATTTATAGACTCATTCAAGGGTGCTAATGACAATTTTGGTAATTGTATAACAAAGGAGGAATATCCTCTTTATGTTACGGAGAAGTTTAAAAAATGCTATAAAAAATTTGGTTTTCCGACTCCAAAGCTTTTTGGGAAAAAAGCACCCTGTTCGATGAATAGTGAAGGCAAGTTTTTTATAGATAATAATTTAGACGTGTATAAATGTGAAATGGCCTTAAAAAGACGAGATGTGTGCGTTGGTCATATTAGCATTGATGGCAAATTTGTTCCAAACTCTGGTTATTTTAATCAAATGACTTTTTCTCCGATACGCAATGAAAGATGCAGAAAATGCATTTTATTACCTATGTGTGGAGGCGGCTGTCCCGCAAAAGCGTATATCGAAAATGGTATGAAGGATGGAAATCTTCATTTGTATAATTGTTTGTTTACAGAAGACCAGTTACTCGTGTATCTAAAGAGCTTCGTTGATAATGGGGAGTAGGCTTTTAGATGTTTATAAAACAAGATAAAGAAACAGAGAATCTATTGGAAATAACCAAAGAGATAAACGAACTGTATTCGGGTTATGACGTTAGCTTCGATAAAACATATATGGCTTTTGATGGATATCATGAATGGGTGGATCCGTCAACGACAAAAAAAGTGTTTGACAAAATACTTGAGAATATTTCATATAAACCAGAAGATGTTTTGATTGATTGCGGTTCAGGACTGGGACATGTTTTGTATTTGTCAAGTTTTCACTTTAATAAAGTAATAGGAATTGAGATATTAGTCGATGTTGCAAAAGAATGCGAAAAAAATCTTATTACTCTTATGGGAAAAAAACAGTTTTCAGAGAGAGTAGAGTTGTTTATTGGAAATGTATTAAATCAACCGAATTGCTTTTTTGACAAAGGAAACATTTTTTATATAGCGAATCCATTTGTTAATGAAAAAGACTTTGAGTTATTGGTAAATAGGATTTATGAATCAATACAACGAATAGATCGAGATGTATATGTCGTTTATTATTACCCGTATTTTAAGAAAACTTTTACTGTTTTTTCTAATTGTTTCTATTTTGTAACAGACCTTAAACTTATTGGTGATGCTGTTATTTATCGACATGAAAAAAGTTAAAAGAAGAAAAAGATTTTACTATAATCTAATCTTAAAATATAGTTTGAGAAGTGTACAAGATTTACGGTCACTACTGTCCAAAATGTTTATGCAAATGAAAAACATGTTTGAAACCTGTCGA
>CAMJZA010000089.1 GCA_946410085.1 uncultured Treponema sp.
TTATGAAAAAGATACGCACATGGCAGCTCTGCCGCACGGGAACTTTCGGGCAGGACGGAGCAAAGATTACAGACAAGGACCTGCAGGAGATTGTGGAGACATTCGAGCCTACCCGCCCGGTCTCCATAGGGCATGATTCGGCGCACGGCGACAGCTTCCCGAAGTTCGGTGACGTGCTTGCGATAGACGGCATCTACGATGATCCCAGACACAGGGGCGAGAAGGTTCTTGTGGGCATGGTAGCTCTTCACCCGGAACTTGAAAAGCAGTTTTCGGACTCGGACGACGGGAACGGCTGCTACAAGGGCTGGAGTGTCACGATACCGCGAAGGGCAAGCGACGGAAAGCGCTACCTCCACAGCCTTGCGATCTGCGGGGCGACCCCGCCAAAAATTCCGGGACTTGAGCAGCTCATGGTCAAAAGCTGCTATTCAGACGGCGACAAGGTTGAAGTGTTCGACTTCAACGACGCAATAGATTATAAGGATGCGAGCATCCCAGAGGAGATTCCCATGACAGAAGAGGAAAAGAAGAAAATGGAAGCTCTGGAAGCTGAAAACAAAAAGCTGAAAGAGGAAGTCGAGAAGAATGCAAAAGACGAAGAGGACAAGAAGGAAAAGTTCTCCGATTCCCAGGAGTATGCGGACATGCAGAAAAAGATTTCGGACTTGGAGGCCTCAAGAAAGGAAGCCGTGGTAAAGGGTGTCTGCGACAAGTTCGCCGACGTTCCAGCAGGGCTCAAGGACAATGTTCGAAAGGTTGCGGGCATTCTTGCTTCCAATACAGACTCCTTTGAGTTCAGCGACAAAGACGGAAACAAGGGCAGCAAGTCCGCGCTTGACCTGTTCAGCGACCTTATTTCAGGACTCATCGCTGCCCCGAAAAAAGACGACGTGACATCCCGCCAGTTCAACGCTGACGAGTTCAATGACAAGGGTGACGGAGGAAAAGATGCTCCTGACTGGGCCAAGCTCGCCCAGAACATGTAGGAGATTGCTATGGGTATAAAATGGCATAAATCTTCAAATGACGTTCAGGTTGCATCCGCAGCAAATCAGACCGGAGGAAAAATCTGGAAGGTGACATTCTCAACGGGATGTGACACGGAAATCGAAGTGCAGAACGTGAAGGACAGGGGCAGAGTCAAGGAACCGGAATGCCCGAAAAAGGAAGGTCATACTTTTGGCGGCTGGTTCAAAGATGACAAGACGACCGAAGCCTATGCCTTCAAATCACCAGTTACATCGGACATAATGCTGTATGCAAAGTGGACTGTCAATGAAGGCGACTCGGATGACAAAACGGACGGCGAAGAAGCCGGAGGAGACAAATAATGGATTTCAGCGAAAAGCATGAAAACGCCGTGGGAGATGCGGGTATCTTCACCATCGACCACCCGGTAATCAAGTACCCGGTACAGATTGCGTCAGATGCAGTTCTACCGGCAGGTACAATTCTGAAAAAATCCGCTTCTGGCGGAACATACCAGGCTGCGGCCCCGGCTGACACTCCGGCGGCAGTCCTGATCGAGGCGTCATCAGCAGACAACAAGCTGCCGATGGCAGGTTTCCACGGGGTTGCCGTCAGGGAACGTCTTGTCGATGCTTCGGGAGCAAATCCCGCAAGTGCCGGTGATACGCTCGCCGGGAAGCTTCCGGGAATCGGAATCTGGCTTTCACAGACCTATGAAGCGGAGGTAAAGTAATATGGTCATCGTAAGAGAAAGTGATGTGGTGCGCG
Source organism: uncultured Treponema sp. (assembly GCA_946410085.1). Classification (GTDB taxonomy): domain Bacteria; phylum Spirochaetota; class Spirochaetia; order Treponematales; family Treponemataceae; genus Treponema_D. Next base: position 1,741 of record CAMJZA010000089.1, read on the forward strand.
TGGTTGGTGCGCTTGCACCAGAGACAAGCAATGCACGTGCGTATTTCAAGCGTACCGTAAACCGCAATACGACACGCATTGCCACAACGGACATCCAGAGCACGGTTGGAAACATTCCCGTAATCAAGCGCGGATCAACAGGCTACCGCCCGGTGATGAAAGGCGGAATCACCTACATTGAGCCGCAGCCGATCGAGATTGACGACTATTTCTCAGCCGTGGAGGAGGATGACTGGGAACGCGCATCCAACATGGGCAAGAACCAGATCGTGGACGAGAGGCTTGCACGCTGGGCAAAGCTCGTTCGCAATACGACCAAGGCCCTGTGCATTCAAGCCCATCGCGGTGCAATCGACTACATGATGCAGGCAGGAAACGAAATGGTGCGCTATGAGGTTGACTACGGTGACGTGGAAGGCATCGAGCGCGACAAGGCTCTCTCAAGCCTTACCCTCGCCGATTTCATTGAGGACGCAAGTGAGATGGAACAGGCAATCAATGACCGCGGAATCGGTGGCGCGATTGAGTTCATCGCCAGCACCGAGTACTTCAAGCAGCTGGTCACAATCAGCGCGAACCAGACGAAGTTCCCGGTTGAGATGACAGCCGACGGAATGAACATCGCAGGGTTCAAGGTGCTCCGCAACAACGACACCTACACCGACCTTGCAAGCGGAACAAAGACCGTGAAGAAGCTGGTGGAATCACGCGAACTCATGGCACGTGCCGTTGATGCCGGTCAGGAGCTTGATTTCCTCCGCATCGATGACACTGTGCAGAGACAGGCTGTTCCCCTCTACTCGTTCACGAAGGAACGCGGCGACCAGAGAGGCACCGACCTCTACGTGAAATCAAAGCCGTTCCCGCTCATTAACGTGAAGGGAATCGAAATCCTGAGATATGCGTCTTAGACCGTACTGATTGAGAACCTTTAAGGGCATTGCAGTAGCCCCAGATGAAAGCTGCAAGGGAGCATGGGAAGCCGTGCTCCTTTTTTTATTTCCTCAGACAAAGCCTTAGGGAGTCCGTTGTCTGTTAGTCTTTCAAAAGGAGGCCAATATGTCTGATGAAGTCGAAGAAGAAACTGGTGAAGAAGTCGAGCCAACCGTAGATCCCGGGACAGAAACGGAGCAGGAAACTGGAACGGAGACCGGGGAAGAAGAGGCCGGACATCAACTTACGGTGGAAAACCTTAAATCCGAACTCCCCCAGCAGGACTACGAGACGCTGACGCTCGGAGATGAGAACGTGGCGGTACGCGCCCTGCTCAAGGCAAAGCTTGCAGTCGGCGGAATGGTCCTGAGCACGGGCAACAAGTATGACGAGGAAAACGAAGTCTGCCGTGAGGCCACGCTCAAATACGCTCTCTACGAGCTCTTCGCCTTTGTCGGGCAGGAGAACAGGGCAAGGGAAAAGCTTGAGGACTGCGAGCTTCTGATTGAGACTTATTTCGGGTCAATTAGAAAAAAAACTGATGCGGAATCTTCATCAGGACCCGCCGTCGGCTGCGTTGCCAGAGGACGGGAAAGCCCGATGGACAGACGGAGGCGGTGATGGGTGTACAGGTAACGAGCCATGTCGGAGAACTTGCCAAGCGGCTAAAAAATGGAAATCTTTTAGAGCCGGCAATGCGTAAGGTAAGCAAGTATCTTGTCTCCAGTGCACTCAGCAAAATTAACAGGGGCATTCAGCCAGGGAATTCACCTCTCACACAGGAAGTCAAGCAGGGAAATGGGACTCTCAGGGATAACGGACAGCTTATGGCCAGCATTTCCCCTCACAATGGGAAAGACTGGGCTTCGGCAAGCACAAACCTTAAATATGCAAAAATAAACCAGACAGGAGGCATGATTGCCACAAAGGGCAAAGGGCTGTGGCTCCCTGCTTCCAAGCAGACCAGAACCCTTATGAGGCGGTACAATGCCCAAAAACCAGGAGAACTAATCTCGGCAATGAAGGGTGACGGATATTCCTTCTACCGCACCGGAAAAGTTTTCTGCGCAAAGAAGAAAAAAGGAAAGCCTTTCGCGCTGTTCATAATTAAGCAGAGTGTGAAGATTCCCGCAAGACCATTTCTGTATATAAATGAGGCAAATGAGAAGTTTATTAACAAAGAAATACAGAAAGCCGTGCATGATGCGCTGCAAAGGAGAAAATGAAGATGACGATTGAAGGAATTTTGGAAACACTCAAAGGTGAAATAAAAACGCTTCTGGGATTCCCTACATTTCTGCTCCCTCAGAAAGCGACAAACAACACTGCGCACATCAACCTGCTTTTTCGGGACATGGAAGAAAATGGAGAAGGAAACGAAAAACTGTTTTTTGATGCAGACTATCGGACTGCGGGAACTCACGCAAAGTGGCTATCAGAGACAGTCAGGCTTAAACGTAAAATTACAAAAATGAACAAATCTGAAACGCCCTACATGCAGCTGGTTGTGGATGGAGCAAAACTTCGTGCCTACTGGACTAGGAATGGGAATCCGGGGTGGGTGTATCCTAGTGAAGATGAAAGCTCGATGCCTGCGGAATATGTAATTCCGTACAGCATTGAAATTGACATACCGACAAGACTTTTGGAGGACTAAAAATGAAACCAGGTGGAAAAGACGGACGGCTGTATAAAATCAAGGATGGTACGGCCATTTCAGGCGGGGAAGGTGTCACTCTTCCAGATGGACACAAATTCGGGTTTTACCGAATCAAAAGCGTGGGTGTAAATACGGCTCTGCCGCAGCCCGATCCGACAAAAGAAGGTGCTCGTGCTCTGAGGGCTGGGGATGTCATCCATCTGTGGCCAGGACAGGCGCTTGCCGAAGGGGATTCTGTTATTCCCCTTGAACTTACGCTTATTGGCTTCGTATCTGACGTGTCCAACAGCAGAAACGGAAACAAAACTGACATTACCACGCAGGAGAACCTTGAAAGTGGGGTTCGAGCTTATACTGTTTCTCCGTTCACGGATGGAAGCGGTACCATAAACGGCATGGTGGAGACTGACAGTGAGGCGCAGAAGGAACTTCTCAACCAGTTTACGCTTATTGCGGATGATGACGGGGAGCATATTACAGTCTATCCGGCCAAGCAAAAGAAGCAGGATTACATGATGAGCCGTCGTGAGACAGAGACTGTTGGCGAAACTGCCATGTGGGAACATTTTCCAGTAACAGTTGACTCAATATCAATGGACAAGCCTCTTGACGGAGCCCAGAATTTCAATTTCAACTACTCCCTCGATGGTGGCTCAAATCCTGGTGTAATTTATTACAAAGTCCGTGATGCCATTACTGTTGATGCAGCAGAGCAGGATTCTGGCACCACTGAACAGGAAACGAATTCCGGATCATCAACTGGACAGGCAGAGACCCCAGAATCTCCAGCAGATCCAGAAGGTGATCCCGATTCCCCAGACAACAATGACAACGGAGGCGAGTGATGATACTTACGGAAGAACCACGGTATGAATTCTACCCTGACGTTGGCGACAACCTCTCTCTTCCTGAAACCGAGAGGCTTTCTGTTGAAATAATCCGGCCTACTGGCTATCAGAGAAGCGATTTTACATCAATCGAAGTAAAGAGAGAATATTATCCGGACGACCAGCCGACCGGTCCAGACGGAACCGAGCGCGTGGTAAAAAAGCTTAAGAGTGAGCATGTGCGGATGCGCTTCGATGCGGACTACATCCTTAGAACCTGCGTAGGCTACATAAGGAACCTTAAGGTTGAAACTGGCACAGGCAAAGGAAAATCCGTACGCGAGATTAAAAACGGGACAGAACTTGCTGAATGCCGTGCCTACGGAATAGAAAAAATCGTGTCGTCAATATGCACCGAAGTGCAGAGTGACTCAATTACAGAAGCAAAAAAAAAGATTACAGAATAGCATTTCAAATCCTGCTTTCGGGGCTGTGGCCGATGGATTACAGCCCCGAATATGCAGACATGCAGGAAACAATATGCTGGCCGGAGAATGAAACCGGATACCGGCGGATAAAGCGCAGGAACATACAATCATACATAACAAACGATTTCCTCACCTTACTTCAAACCTATGGACGCATTAAGAACTATGGTTGGCCACAAGGCTGTGGTTATCTGGCAGAGCCACGCGCAGTCTTTGATATTGTAGAATTATTTGACAGAGAAAAGGCTGCATATCTGAAATGGAAGAAAGACGATGGCGGAAATAAATGAAGAGCTCCGCGTACTTGTTACGGCGGAAGTTGACAAGGCAATAAAGAACCTCAAGAAATTTGACTCGCAGACATCGGGCACCATGAAAATGCTCAAGTCGTTTGGGGCAGCTGTTGGTGCGGCATTCTCGGCAAAGGCAGTAGTGGACTTTGTAAAAGGATGTGCGGATGCATATGCCGAAGAGCAGCAGACTCTAAGACTGCTTGCATCGACAATAGAAACAACAGGCGCAGCGGCATGGACAAGTACGGAAGAACTTGCCGCAATGGCGCAGGGGCTTCAGGATGTAACCAATTATTCTGGCGGTGCAATCAACTCCATGCAGACCGTCCTCCTCGGCTTCAAGAATGTAAAGGGTGACAACTTTGAACATGCAACAAAGGCGATACTTGACATGGCCACCGTCATGAAAATGGATCTTGCCAGTGCTGCCCAAACCGTAGGCAAAGCCTTGGATGACCCTATAAACGGACTTGCAAGTCTTCAGAGGCAGGGCTTCCGATTCACAGAAGCACAGAAGAAACTTATACAATCATTTCTTGATGTTGGAGACGCTGCGGCCGCGCAGAAAGTCATATTGGATGAACTGGACGGAACCTATGCAGGGGCTGCACACGCTGCTGTAAGTTATGCCACGCAGGTAAAGAATGCCTTTGCTGATGTCATGACTTCGATTGGCGGTTTTCTAGGTGAAGGAGTAGACCGCTTCAAAAAGCTTATAGCTCCGCCTGGGGATGGTGGGCTCAGCTGGATTGACAAGGCCGGAGAATCCCTTTCCAAGGGGTTAGGCTCTATGTGGGACTACAACAAGGAGGCCGGTGTTGTTGTAAACTCGTTGAACCTTGTGGGGGCTGCATTTAAGAACACGTGGAGTACCGTTGACCGTGCCACGGATTTTGAGGGTTGGTATAATGGGCTTGATGCTGCAAAAAAAATGGAGCACGCTACAGGAGCCCTTGCCGCATCCCAAGCAGAATACAATAAGGCTCTCAAAGACGGCAAGGATATATCAGACCAATTGTATGCCCTGGATTTCTGGCGGCATGAAGTAGAAAGCCTGAAATATGCAGAGGATGAGCAACGGAGAATAATACAGCAGGAATCTGACAGGGCTAATGCCGAAAGTCAGATACTGGAGCTCATGTCATCCGTTGGCGATGAATACGAACGCTTAGCCAAAGATGATCCCGTAATACAGGTCGAAAGGTACAGGGAACAGCTCAAGAAGCTTGATGAAGACAGAAAGAAACTCATTTCCAGCGCAAGCGATAAGAATGGAACGATAATTGACACGTCAGGAGCCATCCGAGAGCTGGACTACGTGGAATCGGCCATCAAAAAAAAGATGTCCTCTATAGGGGAATCAAAGTCAACAAAAAAAAGCAGCAAAAAGTCATGGCAAGAATGGCTTAGTGATATACTGGACGTAGATAGAAGCCTTTTTTCAACTGGGAAGCAGGCTGCAGAGCTTTACAAGGCAGGGCTTGAAGAATCTCTTTCTGATTCGGAGGCGATAAGCCGAGCTCTTGGAGAGCCATTCAACAGAACAGACTTCCTTGACAATCAATTGTCAGACATAAAGGGAAAGATACAGGAAGCCCTCTCCATCGATCCTGCTCAGATAAATAGTGCCTTTTCCCCTGATGAGCTGGACAAGACAAACACCGCCCTCGGCACATTAAAGGAACAATATCTTGAGATAAAAAATGCTCGCAATGAGGCGTTCGTAGGCGATGAACTGGAAAAGCTGCAAAAGGAACTTGACGATGCAGGAAAGAGCGAGCTTGATCTGTATCTTGCCATGCTCAAGGCAAACGGAGCTACGGATGAACAGATAGAGAAAGCCCGTGAGCTTAAAAACGCAATAGAGGATGCAAAACAACCTGTGAAGGAAGAATATGCAGACCTTGCCGCCATGATAGGAGGTCTTACAACTCAGGCTTTGGACAACCTTGGAGAACTTGATAAAAAATCCACGGAGATAATCGGCAGCCTTGCGACTTCACTTTCATCAGTGTCCTTTAGTGCAACACTTTCGAGTTTTCAGGAATTCGGGAAGGCATTAGGGGAAGGAAAAGATGCGGCAGATTCCATGCATTCTGCGCTTGCCTCAATGGCTCAAGAGATACTGAACCAGCTCCCGCTCCTAATGATGCAGGCAGGTCTTCAGCTCATTGCCCAAGGACAATGGGCTCTCGGTCTTGGCTTCATAATGGGTGGTTTTGCTGACAGTCTGATTTCTGGATATGTGTCAGGCAAAACCGAGAAAAATGCATTTGGCGGAGTTTACGGGGCTGATGACTACTCAGCGTTTGCGAAGGGCGGAACGTTCACAAACAGCATAGTGCAGTCGCCAACATTCTTTAAGTTTGCAAAGGGAAGCGGTTTCGGAACGGGTCTTATGGGAGAGGCAGGTCCAGAGGCTGTCATGCCGCTCACCCGGGGTGTAGACGGTTCTCTAGGGGTAAGTGCGAGCGGGATCGGTGGAGGTGATTACTCTCTTACCGTCGTCATCAACAACTATGGAAGTGAAAATGTAACGGCAGAGGAGACTTCAGACGAAACTGGGCAGAGGAGGCTTGAGGTGACGATAGGCTCTATGATTAACAGCCATCTTTCCGGCGGCAAGGCGGACAAGGCTATGAAGGCTCGTTATGGGCTTAAGGCTCAGGGGGTATAATGACAAACATAACATGGCCAGAAGGATTGCCACAGGTAATAATTCTTGACGGATTGGAAGCAAGCAAAAAAAGTTCTGTCATACGTACTGAGATGGATGCTGGGCCGGCAAAAGCCAGACGACGGTACACAGTCTCAACAAAAGTTTTTACAGGGAGCATCGTGGTCTCTGAAAACCAGCGTAGAATCCTTGAAGCCTGGTACGACACGGTGCTTGGTGGAGGTGTCCGGCGTTTTATAATGAAGGATCCTCAGACGCTTGAATACGCGGAGTTCCGCTTTAGGGAAGACTATGATGAAGATTCCCTTGACGGAAACTGGAGAATATCTATGGAACTGGAGAAGATGAATGCCTAGAGATGATTTGAGCCCGGCAGCAAAAGAAGCTATGACTTCAAGTGAGACAGCAGAGGTTCTGCTTCACCTCCTGACGATATACTACGATGAAGAACCAATCCTGCGCGTGGTCGATGACCTTCAGGAGATTGTATCTTGTGGAGAGCATTATGTTCCGTGCGGGTTTTCGGTGTTACTTCCAGACCAGACGGGAGACGGAAACAAGACATGCCGCTTACAAATTGACAATACGGATATTTCTGTTTACCGGGAGATAAAAAAAGCGGCGGGCAGAAGTATAGCTGACAAAAAACAAATTACATGTGATGTAGGGGTAATAATGGCAAGCGAAAGCGACAATTATATTGAAGGACCTCTTCATTTCGTGCTTAGGAATATAACCGCTACGAGCCAAAGCGTAACCGGTGAACTGTATGATTTGTACATGCATGACCGTAAATTCACTGGTTTTACCTATAATCCTGAAGATTTTCCCGGACTGTTCTGGTAGGAGAAATTATGTACCCATGGGCAAAAAAATATGTCGGACTCCCTTTTGTATCTGGGGGACGAGACCAGACTGGGGTTGACTGCTACGGTCTTGTACGCCTTGTTCTCGCCACCGAGTATGGTATAAAGCTGCCGTTGCTACTGGGAGACTATACAAATGCCCTCGATGTAGCTGAAGCAAAAAAAATGTTTAGCAAAAATATTCCTGTACTACTCTGTGAAAAAATTGATAAACCGGAAGAGAAAGCCGTAGCCCTCATACGGATGTGCGGACGGCTCTGCCACGTAGGCTTATATGCGGGCGAAGGGTTTATAATCCATTCAAGACATAAAACCGGTGTCGTTCTGGAGCGTATTTCTGCTCCTACTCTAGCCGGATGTGTGGAGGGGTGGTACCGTGTCGATCCATGTTACAGCTTGCCTGAATCCGTTCTCTGCGGAAAAGACTGAATTCTCGTTTACACAAGGCCTTTCTGTTGGCGATATTATAACAAAAATTGATGTACTCCATGCCGTGAATACGGGTTGGCGCGTCCTTTTTGATGACGAGCCTGTTTCAGATTTTGACAGGATTCCAGAAGAAAATCAGCATGTATATATCAAGATAGTACCAGAAGGAGACAATCGAAGCACAGGAAGAGGCATGAAGGTTGCAGGCGGGGTAATGACAGCACTTGGTGTTGTCGCTGTAGCCACACTGGGATGGACCGGAATTGGAGGTTTTGCCGGTGCAATGCTGATTGGAGCCGGTGTCGGAATGATTGCGGGAGGAGCAGTCCTCTATAACCTTGACATACCTTCCTTGGACAAAAAGAAGCAGCCTTCTCCAGAACAGGATCCATCTATACGCGGAAGTAGAAATCAGTCTCGCCCATACGGTTTTGTACCAGTACTGTTCGGACGCAGAAGAATATATGCGGATCTAGCTGCCTCAAGCTGTACATGGGTAGACCCTTCGGACGGCTCTGTATATCTCTACCAGCTTTTCTGTGCTGGGCAGAAAGATATGGAGATTGATTCAAGCTCGATAAAAATAGATGAGACACTTCTTTCTGATTATTCAGCAAGCAAGAACATAAGCACCATACTTTCCGGGCATGACAGCCTGATACAGATGCAGATAGCATACGGGGCAGAAACCCCTCCTCTAATGAAAAAATGTACCCATGAGATGCAGCACAACTCGGTTCTTAAGCACACAACATCAGAGGGCGTTGATGGCTCGCTTATAGAGACAACCCCTGACGGCACAGATGAAATCAATGTAGATATTTTTTTCTATAACGGACTTGGGCGTTACAACGATGAGGGAGAACTTAAGTCGGTGTCCGTTACGGTGCGCTGCTATTACAAGCGGGCAGATGAGAGTGATTCTTCATACCAACTGCTCGGTCATTTTTCCGGCGGGTCCGATACCATGTCAGGAGCAGAACTAAAGACCAAGCGTTTTGCAATTACTAAGGCAAACTTGCCTCCTGCAAGTTATACCGTCAAGGTTACGCGGGTAACAGGCGACCAGTCAGATACAAAGATAATTGACGAAGTGTATGTAGGCTCAATACGCGCAATCAAGTCTGAACCTCCTGTTAGGCCAGAGCGATGCCGCCAGCTTACACTAATTGGTCTAAAAATTAAGGCCTCGGAGAAACTCAACAATGTCATAGACCGTTTGAATTTTGTTGCTACATCACGTCTTCCTGTCCCTGTAGACGGAGAACAAAGGTGGAGAATCTCACAGTCTGCAAATCCAGCCTCTGCTGCGATGTATGCAATGCAAGGCGAACCAGCACAACAAAAACTTTCGGATGAAGAAATAGACATAGATGCCATGTTACGGCTTCATTCATGGTGCGCTCGGCATGGCTACAGTTGTAATGCATACCTTACGGAATCAATGACGATAAGCCAGCTTTTGACTTCAATAGCAAGCACATGCAGAGCTGAGATTATAAGAAGAAACGGAAAGATTACCGTCATACAGGATATCGAGAGAGATTCACCCGTACAACTCTTCACTCCGCGAAATTCCTATGACTACAAAGAGTCTATAGCTTTGTCAGATATCCCGGATGAAATCAAGCTGGGATTTGACGATGCAGATTCTGGATATGCAGAAAATTCCTGCTCTGTCTATAATACTCCGGACGGTAACAAGAACGGAGAGCCTGAGACTACGCAGGATGTTGCGCTTTGGGG
>CAMJZA010000090.1 GCA_946410085.1 uncultured Treponema sp.
CGCAAGCCCGCAAGCCCGCAAGCCCGCAAGCCCGCAAGCCCGCAAGCCCGCAAGCGATTATATGGAGGACATTTTCTTTGTCAAGTGCTTTTGCCCACTTTTCAGCATTTTTCTGCATTTTTTTTTACCCTGACCTCTTATTCAGTCTGCGCAATTCTACAGCAGGTCACCGGGCAAAAATAGAGTACAACGCACAGAATTTTAGTGCGTAAGGGGGAAATTTGCAGAAATTTTGGGGAATTTTGAAAAAAAATGATTTTTTTTACCTTTCAGTTCACTGTTGAACACTCGGAGTGTTCACTAGTAAACACTCTCTGTGTTCAATACACTGCATTCGCTGTGTTTAATACAGTGCACGGGATGTGTTCAATGCACTGCACGGGGTGCGTTCAATACGGCTTTGTCGGGGGTGGCACACATGGACATTCGGGTATGTGCCGAATGTCCATTCGCGTATGCCCCGAATGTACATTCGCGTATAACCCGAATGGACTGTCAGGGGTGGCACGAATGGCCATTCGCGTATGGCACGACACCGCTGTCACGGCTGCTGCCGATTCAGTTAGATATTGACAACTTCAAGCTGTTCCTGTATAACGGTGCTACGGAGGCTTTTGCCAGATGAAGATTCAGAGAATAAATGCCTTTTTCAGAAAGTTCGGGGAATTCCAGCTGCGGCACCGGGCCGTGTTTCTCGTCGTGATATGCCTTGTGACGGTTTTGTGCGTGGCAGGCCTGCCAAAGCTGACCCTGTCCAGCAACGAGGAAGACTGGTTTGACAACACCGAGCAGACCAAGATAGACAGCGACCACTTCAAGGACCTGTTTGGAGCGGACGATTCCGTGATGATCCTGGTGCAGGCGGACGATGTGTTTGCCCCAAATGTGCTGGAAGCAATCGGCAGGATAAGCGACAGGCTGGAGAACGAGATTCCCTACGCGAAGAATGTCATGTCGCTCACCGACCTGTCCCTCCCCTTCGGCAACGAGGAGGGCTTTGAGATCATAAACCCCTTCGAGGACGGCGTGCCGGACGACCCGGCGGAACTTCGGGAAAAGAAGGAGTTCATCCTGAGCCGGGAATCGGTCAGAAACAATCTGGTGTCCGATGACGGCAGGGAAACCTGGATCATCCTGAGCCTTGAAAGCTACCAGAAGAGCCTGAACGAGGCGATGAATGAGATAACGCCTCCTGCCATGAAGATAGTCGAGGAGGAGGCCTCCCCGGACGGCAGCTACACGCTCAAGCCCACAGGCATGAGCTATACCGAATACGAAGAGTCAGTGGTCACGATGCATGAGATGGTTCTCCGCGTCGGAATCGGCTTCGTCGTCATGCTGCTCTGCCTGGTCCTCTTCGTGCGCAGTCTGCGCGGGATCATCGTGCCCATCATCGCGACGGGCGGGGCCATCGGTTCCGTCCTGGGGCTCAACGGCTGGCTGGGCCTGGTCGGGGACAGCAACATGGTCATGCTGCCGATCCTGCTTTCCATGGCACTGAGCGTCGGCTACGCAATCCACTACATCAACTCCTTCCGCCTGCACTTCCGCAAGACCGGCAGGCGGCGGGAATCCGTCATCAATTCAATGGAAGAAAGCGGCTGGCCCATCTTCTTTACGATGGTCACAACCTTCGCCGGCCTCATCTCCTTCATGTTCGCCAGCATCCGGCCCCTGCGCTGGGTGGGAGGCTGCTCGTCCGCCTGCGTCTTCGCCGTCTACGTCTACGTCATCATCTTCATCCCGATTTTCATGTCCTTCGGCAAGGACAAGGAAGTGACCGACGCGGCATCCGGCAAGGCAGACAAGAGCGGAGCCACCCGGGCCGACCTGGAGTTCGAGAAATTCGGAGGCGGCATCGTCAGGCACAGCAAGCTGGTCGCCGCCATCTCCGCCGTCATCATACTGGGCATGATACCCGGCATCTTCTTGACGGAGGTCAACATGGACTACTCGGAGATGATGGGCCGCAAGATTCCCTACGTCGCCCGCCTGCTTGACATCATGGAAGCGAAAATCGGCAGCCAGTACTCCTACAACGTGCTGCTGGAGTTCGGCGAGGAGGACGCGCTCAAGAGCAGCGACGTGATGAAGCGGATAGACGAGCTTTCGGACAAACTGGCCACGCTGAACATGACCCGCATCTCAGGCGACAAGCCCCGCGTCACCAGCGTGACCAAAATCATCAAGGAGATGAACCGCACGCTCAACGAGGACGATGAGTCCTACTACGCCATACCGGACGACGATGACATGGTGACGCAGATCATGTTCCTCTACGAGATTTCGGGCGGCGACGAGCTGTTCGACTGGATCAGCGACGACTATTCCACCGCCTACATACACATCGAGATGAACGGCTACGATGCGGAGAAGGTCGTGGAGGACCTGGAAAATGCAAAGGCCTTCAGCGCGGAGATTTTCCCGGACGCGAAGGCGAGCATCGTCGGCGACGTGGTGAACTATGCGATGATGAACGGCAAGATCGTGTTCGGCGAGCTCAAGAGCTTCATCGGCTCCTTCATCATCATCCTCATCCTGATGGCGATTGCGTTCAGTTCCCTGCACACGGGCCTCATCGCGATGATCCCCAACCTGGCCCCCGTCCTGATGATCGGCGGCGTGATGGGCTACGGGCACCTGGCGCTCGACATGATTACGATGACCGTCATGCCGATGATTCTGGGAATCGCCGTGGACGACACGATCCACTTCACCAACCACATCAAGTACTTCTACGAGAAGGGGCTGGGCTACAAGGGGGCGGTGCTCGCAAGCTACCGCGAGATCGGCAAGACGATGGGCATGACGACGGTCATCCTCTGCTCCATCTTCGTCATCCTCGGATTCAGCCCCATGGCCTGCATCGGCAAGCTGGGATGGCTTTCCATCATCGGCCTGGGAAGCGCGCTCGTCGCGGACTACACGCTGACCCCGGTCCTTATCTACCTGACCAAGCCCTTCGGCAAGGACAGGCCGGACAACAAGTAAGCGGCCAGCCGGAACAGGAAGGCGGACAGCCGGGGCGACCGGATGTCCAATAAGTAAGCGATATGCAACCTTCCGCAGGGAAGGTTGTTACTAATACAGCGGGGCGGGCAAAAACGGCATGACAGCCGGATTGCAGCCCCAGTTTTCGGAGGAATAAAATGAAAACTTTGAACGGATTGAAAGGATTTTCTGCGGCACTTGCCCTTGCAGCACTCTGCGCGTCACCGGCCCTCTTTGCACAGGAGCTGACCGGCTACGACATTGCGAAGAAAGCGGATGAACTGCCGGACGGCAAGACGTCTTCCTACACTGCAACGATGACCCTGCTCAACAAGAAGGGGGCGACACGGGTTCGTCAGGTCATCATGCGGAGCAAGGACTTCGGCGATACGGACAAGACCGTCCTCGCATTCACCCAGCCCAAGGATGTTGCGGGTGTTTCCTACCTGATGTTCGACTACGACGATGCGAACAAGGACACGGACAGCTGGCTCTACATGCCTGCGATGAAGAAGGTCCGCCGCATCTCCGGTTCGTCCAAGGGCGACGACTTCATGGGAACGGACTTCACCTACGAGGACATGGAAGGCACCGACCTGGAAAAGTACAGCTACAATCTGCTCGGCGAGGAGAATGTCGGCAGCGAGCCCTGCTGGAAAGTCGAATGCATCGCGAAGGACAAGGACAAGAAGAACCCCCGCCGCATCGCCTGGTTCTCAAAGAACAGCTACGTGACCTACAAGGCGGAACTGTACGACCGGCAGGACAAGCTGCAGCGCACGCTCACCTGCTCCAATATCCGCCAGATTGACGGCTACTGGACGACCGGCAAGATGGTCATGGAAAACGTACAGACCGGCCACAGTACGACCCTTGAGATGACCAACATCAGCTACGACCAGCCGCTGGCAGACAACCTCTTTACGGTCGCCGCGCTGGAGAAAGGAAACATAAAGTAGCCGGGTGCATCAGCAGCGGACAGCGGGCAGATTGGACGTCGAGCGGACCGGGCATGTGCCCGCCGTTGCCGGACGGCCGGTCGCCGGGCTGACGCATATCACCGCCGGGTCCGGCACGTAACGAACGACCCCCTGTTATGTTTACGGAATAAGTACACATGACAGGGGGCTTTTTTATGAAGAAAACAGACACGGCGGGACCTGCCGCCCTCGCACTGCTGGCCGCGACAGCGCTTGCCGCCGCGCTGACGATGACGCTCGTCTCCTGCAGCGCAAAAAAGGATGCGGCATACGGGGCATCCAGTGCCAGCTTTGCGGCGATGGACATGGCCGATGAGGAGATGGCCTATGACGATGATGCGGAATACATCATGGCCGGCAAGGAGGCAAAGGCAATGGCTCCGGAGGGACCAGCAGCTGTGGAGGGGCAGAATCCACCCCTCGCACCTGAGCCGCAGAAAGCCCCGGAGTCCTACGAGCGCAAGCTCATCAAGACCGGCCACGTCAGCCTGGAAGTGCAGAGCCTTGCCGAAGTCAAGGCAGGCGTAGAAAGCTGGGTACAAAAATACGGCGGCTACATCGCAAGTTCCGACGAAGGCTCAAACAGCGCAACGTTTACCGTAAAAGTTCCAAGCGAACGCTTCGAAGACGCGATGGGCGAAACGGCATCCTTCGGCAAAGTAACGAATAAGAATGTCAGCAGTAAGGACGTAACTGACCGCTACTACGACCTCAAGTCCCGCCTTGAAACCAAGCGGATCATGCAGGACAGGCTGGAAAACTACCTCAAGTCGGCAAAAGACATCAAGGACATGCTGGAAATCGAAAGCAAGCTGAATGACGTAACGGCCGACCTGGAGGCCATGCAGGGACAGCTGAACCGCCTGTCCGCACAGATCAGCTTCAGCGACATAACGGTCTTTGCCCGGCTCAAGCCCAAGCATACCGATCAGGGCTTTCAGCTGCCCGATGTGGGAAGCAGGTTCAGCGACCTGCTGGGTAACATCGTATACTTCTTCGTGGGACTGCTCTTTGTCGTCATCTATGTCGTGATCTTCGGCGTCCCGATTGTCCTGATTCTCGCCCTGCTCTACTGGCTCTGCTTCGGCAGGATCGGACTTGTACGAAAGCTCTTCGCACGGCTCAGGAAGCAATAGCGGCAGCCGGGCAACGGCCGGGCAACGCCCCCGGGGGAATGCCAGCGGCACACAGACAGGGGCCCCCGCAGCTAAGGGGCCGCCCGGCAGCCATAAAACAAAAAGCCCGCCCGAGTTTCCCCGGACGGGCCTTTTTTATGTGCCTCAGTGACTAGGCGTTCAAGCGCTTTTCCAAATCATGCCGCTGGCCTTGCGGCCAGCTTCCCGAGATTCTGCTTACGCAGAATCTCGCAGACTTGTCAGTCTATGCCTGAAGGCGCTTTTCCAAGTCGTCCAGGCACGCTGCCAATTCCTTGGGGAGGTGCTTGCCGAACTTGGGATAGTGGTTCTCGCGGATGTCCTTGACTTCCTTGAGCCAGCCTTCCTTGTCAACGGAGGTGATGGCGGGAATCTGCTGCTTGTAGATTTCGTCCAGGCCGTCCAGGTTGAGCGAGCCTTCCTTGGGCATGAAGCCGATGGGGGTGTCAACGTAGTTGTCCTTTCCGTCGCAGCGGTCAAAGATCCACGCGAGGACGCGGCTGTTGTCGCCGTATCCGGGCCACATGAATCCGCCGGGCAGCTTGTCGTTCTTCTCGTCCTTGCGGAACCAGTTGACGTAGAAGATCTTGGGCAGCTTGTCCTGGTCGGCCTTGGCACCGATGTCAACCCAGTGCTGGAAGTAGTCGCCCATGTTGTATCCGCAGAAGGGCAGGATGGCGAAGGGGTCGCGGCGGATCTTTCCGACTTCCGCGGCATTGATCGTGGAAGCGGCCGTAATCTCCGAACCGACGATGGAGCCGAGGAAGACTCCGTGGTTCCAGTTGCGGGCCTGGTGCACGAGCGGAACCGTCGAGGGGCGGCGTCCACCAAAGAGGATGGCGCTGATCGGCACTCCCTTGGGATCCTCCCACTCCTTGGCGATGCAGGGGCACTGTGACGCGGGCGCGGTGAAGCGGGCGTTCGGGTGGGCCAGCTCCTCTCCCTTGGGAGACTTGTCCTTTGCAGGAGCAGGACGCTTGTTGCCCTTCCAGTCAATGAGCTCGCCCTTTGCAGGGTATCCGATTCCTTCCCACCAGACATCGCCGTCCTCGGTAAGGGCGCAGTTGGTGTAGATCGTGTTCTTCTCGGCGGAAACGAGGGCGTTCTTGTTGGACTCGGCGGAAGTTCCGGGAGCAACGCCGAAGAATCCGGCCTCGGGGTTGATGGCATAGAGGCGTCCGTCATCGCCGAACTTCATCCAGGCGATATCGTCACCGATCGTCTCGACCTTCCAGCCGGGGATCGTCGGGATAAGCATGGCAAGGTTCGTCTTGCCGCAGGCTGACGGGAAGGCGCCGGTCACGTACTTGACCTTGCCCTCGGGGTTCGTCAGCTTGAGGATGAGCATGTGCTCGGCGAGCCAGCCTTCGTCGCGGGCCAGAACGGTCGCAATGCGGAGGGCGAAGCACTTCTTTCCGAGCAGGGCGTTTCCGCCGTATCCTGAGCCGTAGGACCAGATCAGGCGCTCCTCGGGGAACTGGGTGATGTACTTGTGCTCAACGTCGGCGCAGGGCCAGATGCCGTTGTCGCTCTCACCGTTGTTCAGCGGCTTTCCGACAGAGTGGAGACAGGGAACGAACTCAGCGTTCGCATCTGCATTGAAGATGTCAAGGACTTTCTTTCCGGCGCGGGTCATGATGTCCATGTTCAGGACGACGTACTCGGAGTCGGTCAGCTCAATGCCGTTCTTGGAGATGGGGCTGCCGAGGGGTCCCATGCAGAAGGGGATGACGTACATCGTGCGGCCGTGCATGCAGCCCTTGTACAGGCCCTTCATCGTAACCTTGAGTTCTTTGGGATCAATCCAGTGGTTGGTGGGACCGGCATCCTCTTCCTTGACGGAAGAAATGAACGTGCGTGACTCGACGCGGGCAACATCGGAAGGCAGGGAGCGGAAAAGGAAGCTGTTCTCCTTCTTCTTGAGCGGGGTCGCAAGGCCTTTCTTCACGCACTCCTGCATCAGGCGGTCGTACTCTTCTTTTGAACCGTCAACGACAACAACATTGTCAGGCTCACACATCTTAACACATTCGTCAACCCAAGCCTTAATCTTCGGGTGCTTGATGTCATTAAGTGTCAAACTCATACAGCAACTCCTATATATATAGAAGAAAACAGCGAAACAGCGGTTTTTACAACGTAACGCACTGTTTTCAAAGACCCTTCCTGTGTCGGGGAAAAGGGTGATTTCCTTCCATATATATCACTATAAAGTAAATTCCCGCTTTGTGCAAGGGCAAGGCTGACGGCAGCGCGCCTGCGCCTCACCCCCTTTCACAGAGAGGGCCGTTCATGCTATACTCGTCCCCATGCTTGAAGTCAAGAACATAGAGGTCTACGGCCTGAACCGGGCCATAAATGCAATACACAATTCGTTCAACGTGGGCGAAATAGATACGACGCAGGAGCCGACGGAAAAGCGGCAGAAGGTCGCGCTTGCCCTGGGCAGGAACATGGACGCCCACCAGTCACACGATGCCTTCCTCAAGGGCATTCTCGTTACCTTTGACATGAAGCATCACGGGGTCGTCATGCCAGAATTCCAGCGCTACCACTTTGCGGACATCATCATGAGCCAGTCCACCGTGCACTCGCTCGAAAAGTTCATCGCGGGAGAGGCCGATCCCTACACCAAATACGTTACGGAAGAAAGCAAGGCGCAGGTCAAGCGGCTCTACCAGGCATGGCTTGACTCGGGCAAAAGCTACGAAAGCTACATGGTCTTGCGCCACAACCTGCCGCAGGGCTTTGAGATGTGGGCAACGATTACGACGAACTACCTGCAGCTCAAGACGATATGCATCCAGCGGCACCACCACCGGAACCGGGAGGACTGGGACGCATTCATCCGCGCCTGCTACTCCATGCCCCAGTTCCGCGAACTGACCGGCCTTGCCGACAGCAAGTGGGACGTGTAACGGGCAAAGCCGCCCGGCCGGCAGTACGGCTGCCGGAAACATCACTGCCCCCCCGATAGACATTCCCGGCAAAAAGAACTAGTATCGGAGCTATGACGAAAAACTTGACGGAAGGCAAACCGCTCGCCCTCGTCCTTTCCTTTTCAATCCCGGTCCTGCTGGGCTACCTCTTCCAGCAGTTCTACAACGTCACCGACACCGTCATCGTCGGTAAATGCCTGGGCGTGGATGCACTCGCAGCAGTCGGATCCACGGGGGCGGTCAACTTCCTGATTATCGGCTTTGCAAACGGCCTCTGTGCAGGCTTTGCGATTCCCGTTGCCCAGCGCTTCGGGGCAAACGATTACAAGCGGATGCGAACCTTCGTCGCCAACACGGTCTTCCTCGGGACAGCATTCTCCATTGTGCTGGCAGTCCTGACCGTCATCTTCTGCCGGCCCCTGCTGAAAGCCATGCGGACCCCTGCGGACATCGTGGAAGCAGCCAGCAGCTACATCTCGATCATCTTCGCAGGCATTCCGCTCATCTTCCTGTACAACAGCGTTTCGGGCATTATCCGTGCACTCGGCGACAGCAGGACACCCGTCTACTTCCTCATCCTTTCGACGGTCATAAACATTGCGCTTGACCTGCTCTTTATCATGGTCTTTCATCTGGGAGTCACCGGGGCAGCCTGGGCAACCGTCATCGCGCAGGGCCTATCGGGACTTGCCTGCCTCATCTTCATGTACTTCCACTACCCGATCATCCGCCTCACGAAGGAAGACCTCAAGCCGGAAGGTAAAGCCTGCGCTACCCTCTGTTCCGTCGGCATCCCGATGGGCCTGCAGTATTCGATTACGGCAATCGGCAGCGTCATACTGCAGAGTTCCGTCAACATGCTCGGCTCCGCCGCCGTCGCCTCAGTCACGGCAGCCGGAAAAGTAAACATGTTCTTCTGCACGGTCTATGACGCCCTGGGAACGACGATGGCAACCTACGGCGGGCAGAACACCGGTGCGGGAAAATACGGACGGCTCAATGCGGGCGTAAAGGACAGTATGATCATCGGCTCCGTCTACGCCATACTGACCTTCGTCCTCTATCTGGCAGCGGGCCGTTCGTTCCTGCGCCTCTTCATCAATGCGGGCGAAATACAGATACTCGACGGCGCACGCCTTTTCCTGCTGGAAAACGCCTCCTGCTACATCCTGCTCGCGGCAGTCAACATCTACAGATTCATGATACAGGGGATGGGCTTCAGTCAGCTTGCAATTGTATCGGGAGTTATGGAAATGATTGCCCGCATCCTCATCGGAATCTTCATTGTTCCCCGGACGGGACTGGTCGGCGCAGGACTCGCATCCCCCTTCGCCTGGCTGCTGGCGGACATCTTCCTCATTCCTGCCTTCCTTTACTGCCTCAGGCAGCTGCAGCGCCCCCATCCGCACGACAGGCGGTAGCCCATGCAGGAACTCCGCAGCGGCCCCCTCCCCGGCGGGAAACGGGCTTACACCGTATGATTCCGACGCCTTACGCTTACGCCTTGGGCTGGAAGTGGCTGAAAGTCATGCTGAAGCTCGCCCGCCCCTGCGTGACCGAGCGCAGGTTGGTCGAAAAGCCGAACATCTTCGCCATCGGTGCCTGCGCATGGATGATGCTGCCGCCGGACTTTTCGTCCATGCTGCTTATCATGCCGCCCCGCTGGGTAATCTGGCTCATCGCCTCGCCGACAAACTCGGAGGGGCTTTCTATGTCAACCGCCATGACCGGCTCAAGCAGGGCCGGCGATGCGGCGGAACAGGCCCTGTCAAAGGCTTCGGCGGCGGCAGCTTCATACGCAAAGGTCGTCGCCGTCAGCTCATTGTAGCCGACTGAAGTCACCGTAACGGCGGTATCGGTACAGGGATATCCCATCTTGATGCCCGACATGAAGCTGCTTTCAATGCTCTGCTGAATTGCATCGAATATCTCGTCGGGAATGTCAGCCTGCTTTGCCGTACACTCGTAGGAGTTGCCCGCACCCGTCTCGCGCGGTTCCACATGAATGCTCAGCGATGCGGCGTTCTCCTTGCCCGCAATCATGCGGCTGTAGCTTTCCTCGTAGTCCGCGCTCGCCGTAACCGCCTCGCGGTAGGTAACCTGCGGAGAACCGACATGGCAGGACACCTTAAAGTCATCGCGCACCCGCGTTACCAGAACGTCCAGGTGCAGCTCGCCCATGCCGCTGATAATCAGCTGGCCGGTCTCCTCATCCTCCCGGTAGGTAAAGGTCGGGTCTTCCCGGCTCAGAATTTCCAGCGTATCCAGAAGCTTCTGCCGGTCGCTCATCGTCTCCGGTTCGATCGCAATCGAAATGACCGGCTCGGGGAACTGGACGCTTTCGAGCAGGACGGGCATACCCTCGCTGGCAAGTGAGTCACCCGTCTGCGCAATCTTCATGCCCACGAACACCGCAATGTCCCCGGCACTCACCGAATCCACCTGCTCCATGTTCTTCGCATTGACGCGGAGAATCCTGTTGACGCGCTCCCGCTTCTTCTTGCCCACATTGTATACCTGCATGCCGCTCGTAATCTTTCCGGCGTACATGCGCACGAAGCACAGCAGGCCCGCATTCTGGTCATACTGAATCTTAAAGACGAGGCCGATCGGCACCTTTGCCCCGGGGTCGCAGGGAACGGCTATCTTTTCTTCCTCGCCCCGCTTCTTGATGTGCACGCCTTCTGCCGGCGGAACTTCGACCGGAGACGGCAGGTAGGCGATGATTGCGTCCATGAGGGGCTGAATGCCCTGATTGTGGCGGCTGGACCCGCACAGGAAGGGGACGATGCTGCGGTTTATCGTGGACTTGCGGATGGAAGCGACCAGCTGCTCAGTCGTAATCTCCTGCCCGTCCAGATAGAGCTCGGCAAGCTCGTCATCGTTGGAAGCAACCGTGTCCACGAGCTTGGCACGCCACTCTTCCGCCTGTGCCTTATACGCCTCGCTTATCTCTCCCACCGTGAACTTCTCGCCCTCAGTCTCGGCGTCCCAGTGGATTTCCTTCATGTTCAAAAGGTCAATCACGCCGTCAAAGTCGGAACCCGCCCCGCAGGGAATTTCAAGGGCAACGGTTTCCGCACCGAACTTTTCGTGCACGTCGTTCATCGCACCAAAGAAGTCTGCCCCCACGCGGTCCATCTTGTTGACGAAGCAGATGCGGGGAACCTTGAACTCATCCGCCTGCCGCCAGACGGTCTCGGTCTGGGGCTGCACCCAGCCGACGGCGCAGATGACCGCAACCGCCCCGTCCAGCACGCGGAGCGAACGCTCAACTTCCGCCGTAAAGTCAACGTGACCGGGGGTATCGATGATGTTTATCTGGTAGTCTTTCCACGTCGTCGTAATGGCGGCAGAGGCAATCGTGATGCCGCGCTCCTGTTCCTGCTGCATGAAGTCCATCGTCGCAGCGCCGTCGTCAATCTCGCCTATCTTGTGTATCTTGCCTGAGTAAAAAAGGATGCGTTCTGTTGTCGTCGTCTTTCCGGCATCGATGTGGGCCATGATGCCGATGTTCCTCATCTTGTCTAACATAGCTAC